>NZ_CP029347.1:321494-642989 GCF_003143555.1 Saliniradius amylolyticus | reverse complement strand
ATCCAGTGTATCTTCGAACAGGATGGCACCCAAGATACGATCACCGTCAAAAGCCGGGCTGGTCACGATGCGAGTCCGCATCTGATGCACCAGAGAAAACATTTCATCGTCACTGGACCACTGTGACTCTTCAACGCCATAAAGACGCAGCGCTTTGGGGGTACTGCCACCACTTTGATCAAGCGCTGCGATAAAACCTTTGCCGGTTTTAACCTTGGTAAACATTTGTGCGTGAGCTTCGGCTGCCATTGGCAACACTCCTTTATTGTTTAGGGCCTGGGCCCGATGTAGGGTTTAGAAGAATTGAGCGGGGGCTGGGCCCCTCTTATTTTTGTTCGTCTTATTATAAACAAAACCGCCTGCAGTAGCAGCAGGCGGTTAGGGATTTATTAGATTTGATGGCCATTCAGTTTGCCGTTATTCCCTGGCGCGCTTTTCCAGCATCTCTACAGCAGGGAGTGTCTTGCCCTCCAGAAACTCCAGAAACGCCCCGCCGCCGGTAGAAATATAGGATACCTTGTCAGCAATGCCGTATTTATCCACCGCTGCCAGCGTATCGCCACCACCGGCAATAGAAAAGGCGTCGCTCTCGGCAATCGCCATAGACAGTGCCTTGGTTCCCTCGCCAAACTGGTCAAACTCGAATACGCCGACAGGCCCATTCCAGACGATGGTGCCCGCCTGCCTGATACGCTCGGCAAACACCTTGGCCGTATCCGGACCGATATCGAAGATCATATCGTCGTCGGCCACCTCGCCTACCGACTTGCTCTCAGCGGCGGCATCCTCGGCAAACTCTTTCCCGGTGACGACATCGGAGGGCACCGGAATATCACCACCCGCTGACTTAGCCTGTTCCATCAAGCGCTTGGCTTCGGGGATTAAGTCCTGTTCATACAGAGACTTGCCCACCGGCTGGCCACTTGCGGCAATAAAGGTATTAGCGATCCCCCCGCCAACAATCAACTGATCCACCTTGGTAGACAAAGACTCTAACACCGTTAGTTTGGTCGATACCTTTGAGCCACCCACGATCGCCAGCAACGGTCGGTTAGGATTGTCCAGCGCCTTGCTTAAGGCATCGAGTTCACCGGCCAATAGCGGACCAGCACACGCCACAGGTGCGTAGACGCCCACACCATGGGTAGAGGCCTGCGCCCGGTGCGCCGTACCAAAAGCATCCATGACAAACACGTCACACAGGCTGGCGTATTGCTTCGCCAGTGTTTCATCATCTTTTTTCTCGCCGGGGTTAAAGCGAACGTTTTCCAATACCACCAGTTCGCCTTCACGCTGGTCCACGCCACCGAGATAATCTTTTTCCAGCCTTACCGGTACCTCCAGAGCTTCCACCAGATAATCCACCACCGGCTGTAACGATAACTCTGGGTCATACTCACCTTCTGTGGGGCGTCCGAGATGGGACATCACCATTACCTTGGCGCCACCTGCCAGAGCCTTCTGAATGGTAGGAATAGAGGCCTTAATACGGGCATCCGAGGTCACTTTACCGTCTTTGACGGGGACATTCAGATCCTGGCGGATCAGCACTCGCTTGCCATCGAGTGTCACATCATCGAGGGTTAGTACGTTCATAGGAATTCCTTAGACTGGATTAGAGATTAGAAAGTATCGGCCATCACAGTGACCGTATCCAACATGCGATTAGCAAAGCCCCATTCGTTGTCACACCATACCAAAGTCTTGATTAAATGTTTGTGACTGACCCGGGTTTGGGAGCCATCGACGATGGCCGAGTGAGGGTCGTGATTAAAATCCACCGACACCAGCGGCTCTTCGGTGTACCCCAAAATCCCCGATAACCGGCCATCCCGGGCTTGCATCAAGGCCTGGTTGACTTTCTCCCGATTCACCTCATCGAATACGGTCAGGCTCAGATCCATGGCAGTAACATTGATGGTCGGCACACGCACCGCAATCGCTTCGAAGCGCCCTGAGAACTTGGGCAAGATACGTTCTATACCGGCCGCTAAGCGGGTATCCACCGGGATGATGGACTGACTGGCGGCCCGGGTACGACGCAAGTCATCGTGATAGGCGTCGATCACCTGCTGATCGTGCATAGACGAATGAATGGTGGTGATAGTACCACTGTCTACCCCGAAGGCCTGATCCAATGCCTGTATCACGGGAACGATACAGTTGGTGGTACAAGAGCCATTTGAGACAAGTTGATGGTCGCCGGTCAGTTCATGATCATTGATGCCATAGATCACGGTGGCATCCACATCCGGAGTGGCGGGCTGAGAGTAGAGCACCCGCTTAGCGCCCTGTTTCAGATGCGCCTCACCGGACTGGCGATTACCATAAACGCCAGTGCACTCTAAGACCACATCCACGCCCAGCTCCGCCCAGGGCAACTGCTCAATCGACTCACGATGCAGCAGTTGAATGCGATCCCCGGCCACCAGCAACTGGTCACCGTCTAAGGCCACATTAAAACCAAAGCGGCCGTGGGCGGTGTCGTATTTAAGCAGGTGAGCGATGCCCTCAGGCTTAGCCAGTTCGTTGATGGCAACAATCTGGATCTGCTGGTTGCGCCCCGTTTCGTAAAGAGCCCGGAGCACATTGCGACCGATACGGCCAAAGCCATTGATGGCAACTTTGATCATGAAATAGGACCTTCCTGCATGGTTCAATTATGTGCGTCGAGTTGGCATTCAGCTAGCCTTGTCATACGCAGACTCGCCGTAAACCCATCCTAGGATCTCCTGTGCGGCTTCCTGCCGCACAGGATCTGCTTAATGACAACACTCCCTGAGCATAAAGCCAAGAGCAAGCCTCGACCAAAAAGCGGTTAGGCTTCCAGCAACTGTCTGGCAGTGTCCACGACATTGGTAGCAGTAAAGCCAAAGTGCTCCATCAGCACGCCGCCCGGGGCGGACTCACCAAAGGTGGTCATACCGACGACCTTGCCGGCAAAACCCACATACTTGTACCAGAAGTCGCTATGGGCCGCTTCCACCGCCACCCGTTTGGTGACTGAGGCAGGCAATACGGACTCTTTATAATCAGCTTCTTGGTGGTCAAATACCGACGTGCTGGGCATCGATACCACACGCACTTTCTTGCCCTGCTCGGTAAGCTGACTGGCGGCCTCAACGGTAATCGCAACCTCAGAACCGGTGGCGATCAGAATCAGTTCGGGCTGACCATCACAATCTTGCAGGATATAGCCACCACGGGCGATGTTCTCGATCTCCGCTTCACTGCGCTGCTGAGCTTTTAACCCCTGGCGACTGAACACCAAAGAAGTGGGACCGTCCTTACGTTCCAGCGACGACTTCCAGGCCGCTGCAGTTTCAGTGGCGTCACAAGGTCGCCAGGTATGCATATTGGGTGTCGTGCGCAGATTAGTCAGCTGCTCTACGGCCTGGTGAGTAGGACCGTCTTCGCCCTGACCAATGGAGTCATGGGTGTACACAAAGATATTGGGAATCCCCATCAGTGCCGACATACGCACCGCATTACGGGCGTATTCCATAAACATCAGGAAGGTGGCGCCATAGGGGCGGAAACCGCCGTGTAAGCCGATGCCGTTCATAATGGCGCTCATGCCAAACTCGCGCACACCATAGTAGATGTAGTTGCCGCTGGCGTCTTCGCCGGTCAGCCCCTTAGAGCCAGACCACAGGGTCAGGTTAGAGCCGGCCAGATCGGCGGAACCGCCAAGCAATTCAGGAAGATCTTTGGCAAAGGCTTCGATGGTATTTTGTGACGCCTTACGACTGGCAATATCTTCACCTTTATCCTGACATTCGCGGATAAAAGACTCGGCCTTCGCATCAAAGTCAGCCGGCAACTCTCCGTTCAGGCGACGATCTAACTCAGCGGCCAACTCAGGGAAGGCTTCAGAATAAGCGGCAAACTTATCATGCCACTCATGTTCGATAGCGGCACCTTTTGCCTTGGCATCCCACTCGGCATAGATTTCTGAAGGCACGTCGAAAGGCCCATGTTCCCACCCCAACTCTTTGCGAGTGGCGGCGATTTCATCGTCGCCCAGAGGCGCACCATGACAGCCGTGGGTACCGGCTTTGTTAGGAGAACCGAAACCAATCACCGTACGGCAGCAAATCAGAGTCGGCTTGCCGGTTTCAGCGCGCGCCGCGTCGATGGCTTGTTTAATCTGCTCAGGGTCGTGGCCATCCACATCACGCACCACATGCCAGCCATAAGACTCAAAACGAGCCGGGGTGTCATCGGTAAACCAACCTTCGACGTCGCCGTCGATGGAGATACCGTTGTCGTCCCAAAAGGCGATCAGCTTACCCAGACCCAGGGTGCCCGCCAGTGAGCAGGTTTCGTGAGAGATGCCTTCCATCAGGCAACCATCACCCATGAAGCAGTAGGTGTAGTGGTCAATCACATCATGGCCGGGACGATTAAATTGCGCCGCAAGCGCCTTTTCGGCTATTGCCATGCCCACCGCATTACTGATGCCCTGGCCCAATGGTCCTGTGGTGGTTTCCACGCCCGGGGTATAGCCATACTCAGGGTGCCCCGGAGTTTTGGAGCCCAACTGACGAAAGTTTTTGATCTCTTCGATAGACAGGTCGTAACCACTGAGGTGTAAAAGTGAATACACCAACATGGAGCCATGGCCATTGGATAAGACAAAGCGGTCGCGGTCTGTCCACTCAGGGTTTTCCGGGTTGTGTTTAAGATAATCGCACCACAGTACCTGGGCGATATCGGCCATTCCCATGGGGGCACCCGGATGACCGGACTTGGCTTGTTGGACCGCGTCCATGCTCAGAGCACGGATAGCGTTGGCGAGTTCTCGACGTGAGGGCATAACTACTCCTGGGCCATCAATATGTTGTGTATTTCGAAAAAGGCTACTTATCTTACCGACTAAACCGTGTTCTGCAATGGCTGGGCAAGGGCTTTTTATGCCGTTTTACCAGCTTATATTACACCACGGCTTTTACCGTGAAACTGGAAACCAAAACTAACAAACAGGCGTTTAGACGTCTAGAAGTAAAAACTGGTAAAATCGGACCGGCTTTCGTACACTAGGCTCAAACAGGATCCGACAAACCTGTGACCCAAACGACAGAGGAATAGAGGCAATGGCTAAACAATTATTCACTTCAGAGTCCGTATCCGAAGGTCATCCGGACAAGGTCGCCGATCAGATTTCAGACGCCGTACTGGATGCCATTTTAGAACAGGACCCTCGGGCTCGCGTGGCCTGCGAAACCTACGTCAAAACCGGCATGGTATTGGTCGGCGGCGAAGTCACTACGACCGCCTGGGTGGACATTGAGCAACTGACCCGTGATGTGATTCGGGATATTGGCTACACAAGTTCTAAAATGGGATTCGATGCCGATTCCTGCGCGGTCCTCAACGCCATTGGCAAGCAAAGTCCGGACATCAATCAGGGTGTGGATCGAAGCTCACCGGAAGAACAAGGCGCCGGAGACCAGGGCCTGATGTTTGGCTTCGCCACCAATGAAACCGAAGTGCTGATGCCAGCCCCCGTCACGTATTCGCACCGCTTAGTGAAGCGTCAGTCAGAGCTGCGCAAGAGTGGCCGTTTAGATTGGCTGCGCCCCGATGCCAAGAGCCAGGTGACTTTCGCCTACGAAAACGACAAGCCCGCCGGCATCGATGCCGTGGTGCTATCTACCCAGCACAGCGAAGATATCAGTACCGCCGACCTCACCGAAGCGGTGATGGAAGAAATCATTAAGCCGGTCTTGCCGGAGCAATGGCTGACCAAGGACACCAAATACTTTATCAACCCGACGGGGCGTTTCGTCATTGGAGGCCCTGTGGGTGACTGCGGCCTGACCGGACGTAAAATCATCGTCGATACCTACGGTGGCATGGCCCGTCACGGCGGCGGGGCGTTTTCCGGTAAGGACCCGTCCAAAGTGGATCGTTCTGCTGCCTATGCTGGCCGATACGTTGCCAAGAACATCGTTGCCGCAGGGTTAGCCGATAAATGTGAGATTCAGGTGTCTTACGCCATCGGTGTGGCTGAGCCGACCTCTATCAGTATCGACACCTTCGGCACCGGCAAAGTAGATAATGCCACGCTGGTGGCTCTGGTGAGAGAGTACTTCGACCTGCGCCCCTATGGCCTGATCAAGATGCTGGACTTAGAACGCCCCATTTTCCGTCAGACTGCCGCCTATGGCCACTTCGGTCGCGAGGAATTCCCCTGGGAGCAAACGGACAAGGCCGAGCTGCTTAAATCCGCCGCCGGAGTCTAAGCCAACCGATACGATCATCAGGACACCGTCACACACCGGATCACTATTCGCCCCTTAATGGCAGAATCTGGTTTGCGACCTGTCCTGATGACATCTCACACTCATCTCCCCTTTAATCCTTGATGTCATAAAAGATCTGCTGTTTTCACCTGTCGCTTTTGCTATCTTGATTTGAAGTGCATTAGCGGAGGTTCACCATGAAGTGGAATCAACTCATTACCTTGGCCGTTATGGCGATTTTTATTACGGCCTGTGCCAAGTCCCCCACGGGTCGCAGCCAGCTAAAACTGTATTCGTCCGATCAGCTGGCCGAAATGGGGAAACAAGCCTTTGACAGCATGAAGTCAGAGCAGAAAGTCTCCTCTCAACCGGTGCAAAATGACTATGTCACCTGTGTTGCCAGACACGTTGCAGCGCAAGTTTCCAAAGAGGTGTATAACGGCCAGTGGGAAGTGGTGGTGTTTGATGAGCCTCAGGTGAACGCTTTTGCCCTGCCCGGCGGAAAAATCGGCGTCTATACCGGCCTGTTGAATGTGGCCGAGAACCAACATCAACTGGCGGCGGTGATTGGTCACGAGGTGGGTCATGTGATTGCCGAGCACGGCAATGAGCGCATGTCTAACAGCGCCCTGATCGGCATCGGTATGCAGGCCACTCAGCAGATTCTGCAGGCCAATGAAGTCGGCAACTCTAATATGATTATGGCCGCTTTGGGAATATCAATAAAAGGCTTTGTAGAATTACCATTCAGCCGCACCCATGAAACAGAAGCCGATGTCATCGGCCTGCAGCTCATGGCCAAAGCCGGCTTTGATCCCAGACAATCGGTCAACCTGTGGCAGAATATGGATAAGGCAGGTGGTCAGCGGTCACCGGAATGGCTGTCCACTCACCCTGCCCCCAGCAGCCGGATTGAAAAATTGCAGAAAAACATGCCAGGCGCCCTTAAAGCCTATAAACAGGCGCCCAATAAGCCAAACTGTCGATAGCAAACAGCTAAGCCAGTCACAGAGTCGCCGTTAGCCCTTCTTGATGTGGCTCCCTGCGACCTCCTTACCAGACGGGATCTGTGACTGGCTGCACCTCACCCTGACGCCGATTTACAGAAACCGCTCATACTCGTTGAGCAAATCGTCTCCCAGCGCTCGCTTTAGCGGCTCCAGATAAGGCTCGAAGTGCTTCCATTGAGCCAGTCCCGAACGATAAATGGGCTGACGTACCTGCTCGGCACTGGGCGTTTGGATGGCCCGTTCGGTTTTATAAAAATCCAGACACTGAGACTCAAAGGGTAAACCACAAAAATCCAGTAACCGTTTTACCTGTCCTTCCAGGTCATTAACCACGTCTTCATGTTGAACCCGCAGTACAGCTCCGGGTAACACCTCATCCCAGTGGTCCATCAGGCGCACATAGTCTCTGTAGTAACGGCCTATGGCCTCAAGGTCATAACTGAAATCCTGCCCTTCCCCAAATAGCTGCTTAAAGCCACTGAAACAGCACGCCATGGGGTGACGGCGTGCATCGATGATTTTGGCATTGGGCAGGATCAGTTTTATCAGGCCGACATGCATAAAGTTATTGGGCATTTTATCGATGAAGAAGGGCGCGCCCTGCCGATAGGCTTTGGTTTCTTCTAGATATTGCTCTCCAAAGCGCCGCATCAGTTCCGGTTTCAGGTCCGCGAGGCTCTTCGGGTAAACCTGTCCGTTTCGGGTCGGATTAACGGACAGACGGCGCGCCAAACCCAATATATTGTGCAGCTCCATGGTGCCGTCCACCTGCGAGTGTGACGCCAGAATCTGCTCGAGTAAGGTCGAGCCGGAACGCGGCAGACCAACGATAAAAATGGGGTCGGTAGAATCACAGCCCGCTCCGGCAAACTGCTCAAACAATTCTGGCGTGAGACTTTGGATCTGCTTCTCAACTCTGTCCTCGGTAAACTGAGCACTGTAGCCATTGCTGCCAAATTTAAGATCATTACCTAAACGATACTGCTCAAATGAATCGGCGTAATTTTGTCGGTCCTCGAACGCCTTACCCAATGCAAAATGGGCGTGGATCTTGTCGTTTTCAGCGGCATTTTCGCTACTGAACACCTCCCTCATGCGCTCGATTTCGTCCTCGGTAAATTGATAAGTCTTAGTATTGGCTAAGCTCCAGAACGCATCACCGCAGTTTGCATTTTTCAAATAGGCGTTCCGGTAAGCATTAATTGCTTGTTGTCGTTGTCCCTGAGTTTTGTAAGCGTGTCCCAGCTCAAGCCATAATCCGTATTTTTCAGGGGTTTTGCTCAGTAAGTATTTAAGTCCCTTAATCCCCTCATCCAGTTCTCCTAAGCCGATATGCGATGTGGCCTGAAGTGACGATGCGCGCTCGTTATTCGGGTCCATATTGATGAGCTTTTCTGTCTGTTGCTTCGCTCGATAATATTTACCAATTTTTATCAATAAGCTCGCATACTGTTCTCTTGCCTGAGCCGAGTCGGGGTAAATCTCCACGGCGCTCTCCAGCAAAAATTCAGCGTCGTCGTATACCTTCATTTGCTGGGCGATATCGGCAAGCAAACAAAGTCCGTCATGATGATGTTTATGCTGCCGCAGGAACTGACGGCAGAGCTTTTCTGCCTGTAAAAGCTTGCCTTCATTCATCAGGTCTGTCGCAGCGAGTATCGGCTTAGGAAGCCGCTTCAATCTCTCGATACGAGCCTGAGTCAGCTTCACAGCCTGTTCATTACCTTGTGCCTGATAAAGCGCTAACAATGACTGCCAGCTGGCCAGCAACGCAGGGTTCAATCTCGTTGCCTGATAAAAAGCCTTTGCGGCCTCGTAAGGTTGCTTTTGCGCTTGATAAAGATAGCCCCGCTCCTGCCATGCGCGGGCGTAGTCAGGCCGAAGCGATAGCAGTTGGGTTGCAGACTCTAACGCTTGTCCATACTGCTTTAGATAACGCTGACACACAATGCGCATGTAGCATAGCTCCACCTTGTCATCACGACCGACATTTCCGGTCAGGTGATGGTCAATGCTTGCTAGAGCTGCATCGAATTGCCCCTGCTGAATCTGTGACTGAATCTCAGCTAACGGAACCGCGGATATTGTTTCTGGCAAGACCTGTTTCTCCAGTAGACTTTTCGTTTGAGGGTATTTCATCCTAATTAATACAACAAAGGCAAGCGCACGGCGCTTGCCTTTGACCTTAGGAAGTCTCTACAACAATGCTAGAAGGCATCGTAAGAGAAACGAACTCCGACCGTCCGGGGACGACTGGATACGACCTTCGGCGTATACTGCTGCGTATCGATATACTGAATGCCTCTCTCATCAAAGACGTTGTCGATAAACAACTCGGCACTCCACTCGTCAGCTTGTACACCAAATGCCAGGTTTGCTACAGCGTAGGCGTCCTGAACATAGCGGCCACCAGCAAAGGTATTACCATCAGGATCAGTGTAACCCGCACCTTCATAAACTGCGGCTTCCTGCTCAATAGTTAAGCCACTGCCTGTGCCGTAAATCAACTGAGTGGCGTTTTCCATTGCATAGGCGTCCATCTTCATTCCAACTTTCCGGTCACCGGTGTAATTAATGGAGCCATTTACATAGCCTTCCCAGCCATTGTCCATCATGTAAAAGTAACGGGCGGCCAGATTACCGGAGAAATCAGCAGAGAAAGGCAGTTCACTGCCTTCCGGCGGTGCAATACCTCGTAGCTCTCTGTTGATTTCGGTCAGTTCTGTATCCAATACACTGAAGGCACCGGTCAGTACCAGGTTACTAGTGGCATACCATTGGAAGTCGGCATCAACACCTTGAACTTCAGCTTTACCCACATTATCGGTAAACACCAGGAAGCTAATATTCGTGGGGTCGAAGCGAGATGTTTGCAGATCGTTAATTTCAGAATAGTAACCTGTGGCGTTAAACTTCAGGCTGCCATCCAGAAAAGTACCCTTCATCCCCAGCTCATAGTTATCCAGGGTATCGGTCAGTGAATAAACCGGAATACGGAACCCTTCAAAAGCCCCACTCTGGGTAGATGAAGCATCGCCCCCTACACGGTTAGTCACCGGTGGACGGAAACCTTCTGAATAGGTGGCGAATAGCAACACATCGTCATTCACTTTCCAGTCCAGAGAAGCCTTTAAGATAGTATCATCCACGCTTAGAGTGCCACTATCATCTAACAAGCTTACATCAAGTTGCCCTGACTGGATCGCTTCAATAAAGTCGCGACCATCATCATTCAGGCCATCTGTTACATCATCCATTGTCAAATTTGGATCGTTTGAGACATCCTCTTCGGTAATTCTAGGCCCAAAGAAATCTAACAAAGCCTCATCACTTCCATCACCAAAGGCACGTAAACGACCACTAACATCAGCAGTGGTTGTTGAACCTTTGTAGATATCATCAATCTCATACCAACGTGCACCCAAGGTCAAGGTCACGTTGTCGGTGATGTCATATTCACCCTGACCGAAAACAGCGATTTGCTCCATGGTATGAGTGACATCATTGACGAAGCTGACCTCTGAAGGGAACGGCCCGCCATCGGAGTTGATCCCCTCATCTCCTGCCAGAGTCCGGGCTAAATTGGGGAACTTCTCGGTGCTTGCAATTTTAAACTGACCGACCGTTGCGACTTCCTGGTCATCATAGAAAACACCGGCCGTGATCCGCCAACGATTCTCCATCGGCGTATTAATACGAAACTCGTGAGTCACACGAGAGGACTCTGTTTCCTCTTTGTAGAACTTGGTCGGGTCCAGACACGCCTCATCTTCAGGCGCGATGTCACCACCATAGTTACAGACATAGAATGCAGAGAACTGACCACCGTTGGTATAACCTGTGTAGTCGATATTGGAATAAATATCACGATCCAGGAAGCCACCGGTGTAGACTACCTCCAGCTGATCCATACGACCCTCAAGTGTCCAGGTTGTCAGACCGAAGTCATCATCATTGGTCTCTGGCTGGAAACGGTTAACAGAACTTTCACCATCCAGGTTCGGGTCATAAGAGAATACCCCCTCAGTCGCCAGAGACTGCTGGGTATGCTGTACCAGCAGGTTCCAATCGGCGTTGATGTTGTAAGACAATCCAAAACGCGCGCCTGAATACACGGCATCGTTAATGTCATCTTCAACCAGGTGATCATTCTTAGGGGCTGTTACCGGGGTATTTTCAGGGTCAGATAAGACACCTCCGGAAATACGACTGATCACGACAGCGCTGCCTTTATACCCCTTGCCATCAGGATCGTTCAGGATATTATCGATCCAACCGCCTTGATTATCGTTGTAAGCGGCAACACGCACGGCCAGGTCATCGGTGAGCGCCAGATTCAGATAGGCCTCTACCGAATTGCTCATCTCACCGCCCTTAGTGGTGCTGACACTGGTATCAAACCCTGCCGCAAAACCTGCGTGATCGGGCTTGTTAGTGATCAGACGCACAGTACCGGCCTGTGAGCTGGCACCGAACAAAGTACCCTGCGGCCCCGGTAACACCTCGACACGTTGCATATCGGTAGCGTAAACATCAAGGTTACGACCCTGCATGGAAATAGGTTGCTCATCAAGATAGAACGCTACTGCTGGCTGAAGTGCCTGTACCGATGACAGCGTAATGCTACTTTGATTGGTTGCTGCGCCGCGGATATAGACCTCATTCTGACCAGGTCCAGTCCCCTGGAAAACCACATTAGGCAAAAACTCAACATAGTCGTTAAAGTTATCCAACCCTAGGTTGTCCAGCTGCTTACCGTTCAGGGCATTCACAGCGACAGGAATGTCTTGTACGGACTCGGTACGTTTGGTAGCGGTGACCTGAATGGTTTCAACCACCCCTTTCTTTTCTTGTTCTTCTTGGGCGATGGCTGTGGAGCTGCTGGCCGCCAGCGCCGTAATTACGGCATAACTTAGCTTCTTACGACTAAACATAAGTGTGTTCCCCTATTATTGTTAGAGCACTACAAATAAAAAGTACTACAAACTCGAAAGTTATCACTCTCAGTCTAGCAAACTTCATTTTCCTCACGAAAGCGAAGTCGACTAAACTCTCAGTATAATCAAGGATATCGCAAAGTAGTAAAATTTTACTGCGCCCTTCAGGTACTGACAAAAATGGAAAAAAGTTTATATTCTTAGAAAGGAAATATTTGTGAACAAACAATTCCACTCCATCGTCTAATTTAGGTAAAATTACGAACTCACAGAAGATAGGGGCGAATGATTCTATTCAGCCCGTGGGCGTGCGATACAGAAAGGAGAATAACTTGGAAAAGCACGACGAATTATTGGTCTCTTTGCGGCGAGTAATCAGAGCCATTGATTTACGCTCTAAAGAACTGGAGCGCACCGTTGGGCTTACAGGCCCTCAGCTAATGATCATGCTGGAGCTACAACAACGCTCTGGCACCATGGTTAAAAAACTGGCCGAGAAAACCAACCTGAGTCCGGCGACTGTGACCAGCATTTTAGACCGGCTGGAGTTAAAGGGGCTGATCAACAGGGTACGAAGCACCGAAGACAAGCGCCGAGTGTCGCTAACCCTAACGGACAAAGGCGAAGAAATTCTGGCTGGGGCACCCAAACCACTGCAGGCCAACTTTATAAACCAGTTCGACCAACTGCATGACTGGGAACAAAGCCAACTGGTTGCCTCAATGCAACGTATCGCCAGCATGATGGACGCCGCAGACTTGGATGCCTCGCCCTTTCTGGAAGTGGGTGGGCTAAGAGACCAACAAAAGACAAGCTGATGCAGCACCAGCCTCTATAAATAAAAAAGAAGCCGCGATTAAGCGGCTTCTTTAGTTGCAACAATAAACAATATCTGTTGTTAAACGTCTCTAAAAATCAGGCGGCGAGTTTTCTTAGTACAAACTTCAATATGCCCCCGTTTGCATAGTACTGATACTCATTGGGTGTATCGATCCGTACCTTGGCCTCAAATTCAATGGTTGTATTATCAGCCTCTCGTTTAGCCACCACTTTAATCCGGCGGCTCTGCTCGCTGACGGCCTCGATATCGAAGTGTTCGGTGCCATCCAGTCCAAGACTGTCGGCGCTGTCTCCGTCAACAAACTCCAACGGCAAGATGCCCATGCCGACCAGGTTAGAGCGGTGAATACGTTCGTAACCCTCTGCTATCACAGCCTTCACTCCGAGTAGCGCAGGGCCTTTGGCAGCCCAGTCCCGGGAGGAGCCAGTGCCATACTCTTTACCGGCCAGAACCACCAGCGGTGTTCCCTGCTGCTGATAACGCATGGCGGCATCATAGATCGAGGTTTGCTCATCATCCGGGAAATAGCGAGTGACGCTGCCTTCGCTGCCTGGTGCCAACTGGTTTTTCAGTCGCACATTCGCAAAAGTACCCCGCATCATCACCTCATGGTTGCCACGGCGCGAGCCGTACGAGTTAAAGTCACCCGGCTTGATTCCCTGCTCTTGCAAGTACTCGCCCGCGGGGCTTTCAGGCTTAATCGCCCCGGCCGGAGAGATATGGTCGGTGGTAATACTGTCGCCCACCTTCACCAGACAGCGGGCACCTTCGATGGCGGGCACAGCTTCTGGCTTGGCCGCCATCCCGTCAAAGAAGGGTGGCTTGCGAACATAGGTGGAATCCGGCCACTCATAACGGTTGGAACTGGGCGCGTCCAGCCCTTGCCAGTCCTGGTCGCCTTTAAATACATCGGCGTATTTACTCTTAAAGCTATCGGCCGACAGGTTAGCCTGGATGGCCTGTTGAATCTCCTCGGTATCTGGCCAAATGTCTTTTAGGAATACATCCTTACCATCTTTATCCTGACCCAGAGGATCATTGTAAAGATCGACATGCATACTGCCCGCCAGTGCATAAGCAACTACCAGTGGCGGCGAGGCCAGGTAATTAGCTCTGACATCCTGGTGAATACGGCCTTCGAAGTTACGGTTACCTGAGAGTACCGAACTAACCAGCAAATTACCTTCTTTAATGGCCGCCCCAATAGGCTCAGGCAAGGGCCCCGCGTTACCAATGCAGGTAGTGCATCCGTATCCCACCAGGTAAAAGCCCAGATTTTCCAGGTCATCCATCAAACCAGCCTGTTCTAAGTAGTCGGTCACTACCTGAGATCCGGGTGCCAGGCTGGTCTTAACCCAGGGTTTGGTTTTCAGACCTAACTTGCTGGCATTACGGGCCAATAGACCTGCCGCCATTAACACCGCTGGGTTGGAGGTGTTAGTACAGCTGGTAATCGCGGCGATCACCACATCCCCATGTTGCAGATAAAAATCCTCGCCGCGATAGTTAACCTTAACTTCACCTTGCTCGGCAGCTTCGGAGTGCCCCACGGCCGTATGACCTCCTTCTTCCTCAAACTGGGCAATCAACTGTTCTTGCTGCGCCTTGTGCTCATCCAGTAAGTTATCAAAGGCACTCTTGGCACTCGTCAGGTCGATGCGATCCTGTGGCCGCTTTGGCCCGGCCAGTGACGGCACCAGTTCAGACAGATCCACATCGAGAATGTCCGAGTATTCGGCTTCCTTGTCGTCAGGGTCGTGCCATAAGCCCATTTCCTGCATGTACTGCTTCACCAGTTCGATTTGTTCATCGCTGCGGCCGGTCAAACGCAGGTAATTGAGAGTCTCTTCGTCCACCGGGAAGATTCCGCAAGTCGCTCCGTATTCGGGCGCCATGTTGGCGATGGTCGCTCGGTCCGCCAGACTCAGCTGGCTCAAACCTTCACCGAAAAACTCAACAAACTTACCCACTACGCCAAGCTTACGCAGTTTCTCGGTAACGGTTAACACCAGGTCCGTAGCGGTAATACCTTCGGGGATCGCCCCTTTCAGGCGAACTCCTACGACCTGAGGGATCAGCATACTCACAGGCTGGCCGAGCATCGCCGCCTCGGCTTCGATGCCTCCCACGCCCCAACCAAGAATGCCTAACCCATTAATCATGGTGGTGTGCGAGTCCGTTCCAACGAGCGTATCCGGGTAAAGCACATTGTCATCGTTGTTAAAGACCACCCGGGCAAGGTATTCCAGGTTCACCTGATGCACGATGCCGGTACCGGGAGGAACAACGCGGAAGTTATCGAAGGCCTTTTGCCCCCAACGCAGGAACTGGTAACGCTCTTTATTGCGCTGCATCTCGATTTCGGTGTTTTTCTTAAACGAATCGGCCTGACCGTACTGGTCCACCATGACCGAGTGGTCAATCACCAGTTCCACCGGTGCCAGTGGATTGATCTTTTCCGGCTCCCGGCCCAGATCTTTCATCGCATCACGCATGGCGGCTAAGTCGACAATCGCCGGCACTCCGGTAAAGTCCTGTAGCAGCACCCGCGCAGGCACAAAGGCAATCTCTTTATCGGGATCAGCCTTGGGCTGCCAGTTGGCCAGGGCTTCAATATCGGCGTCGCTGACAAATTCTTCCTCACCATGGCGCAACAAATTTTCTAACAGGATGCGCAGGCTGTATGGCAAACGAGCAACATCGTATTTCTCTGCGACGGCATTAAAAGGGTAGTAAGTGTAAGACTGGCCGTTATGATTTAGCTTGGCCGCTTTAGCGTAGTTCGATGACATTCGTCCTCCCGGTCTTTTATGTTTCCTATATCAATTATGCTTATAGTTGATTTTTCAAGGTGTTAATACCAACTTCATTAGGTAAAGGGTCATTCAGCAATGAACCAGAATCTGTGCCTTAAGCATAGTCTATTAAACTTATGGAGGTGCCTGTGGATCAGTTCAGAACCGAGAAAGACAGCCTGGGTGAAGTGAAAGTCCCCCAAAAAGCGCTCTATCAGGCTCAGACCCAACGAGCCTTAGATAACTTTCCCATCAGCCACCGCACGCTGCCCTGGCCATTTCATCGAGCATTGATACAACTGAAACTGGCCGCAGCCAGGGTCAATGCCGACTTCGATAAGATCAGTGCCGCTCAACAGCAGGCCATTGAGCAATCGGCAAGCACCCTGCTAAGCGGTGAGCACCGTGACCAGCTCTGTGTGGACGTGTATCAGACCGGTTCCGGCACCAGCACCAATATGAACGTCAACGAAGTACTGGCAACCCTGGCCAGCCAGCAATGTGACGAGCCCGTACACCCCAACGATCATATTAATGCCAGCCAGAGCAGTAATGACGTAATCCCAACCAGTTTGCAGCTGTCGGCGGTCAGTGAGTTAAATAACCAGTTACTCCCCGCGCTAAAAGGGCTAATTCATGCTCTCGAGGAAAAAGCCAAGTCCCTTAAAGATAAGGTAAAAACCGGCCGTACCCACCTGATGGATGCCATGCCCATTACCCTGGCTCAGGAGTTCGGATGCTGGCAACGACAGTTGACGGATAACCAAACCCGTTTAACGCATTGTCAGAAAGACTTACTTCAACTGCCCATCGGCGGCACAGCAGTGGGAACCGGGGTCAATTGCCCGGACGGTTTTGATAAGCAGATCTGTGAACATCTCAGTGGACTCACCGAGTTGAATCTGGTGCCGTGCGACAATAAGTTTTCGCGCATCGCCAGCCAGGACGGTATCGTGGCCCTGTCAGGCCAGCTCAATACCCTGGCTGTGAGCCTGATGAAAATCGCCAATGATTTGCGCTGGATGAACAGCGGTCCACTGGCAGGGCTCAGTGAAATCAGCCTTGAAGCCATTCAACCCGGCTCCTCGATCATGCCGGGCAAGGTTAACCCGGTGGTGCCAGAGGCAGCAGCGATGGTCTCAGCCAAGGTTATGGGTAATCATCAAACCATTACCATTGCCGGGCAGTCAGGCAACTTTCAACTGAATGTCATGCTGCCGTTACTGGCCGAGTGCGTGTTGGACAGCTTGCAGTTGTTGGCAAGCATCATGCCTGAACTGGCGAAGACCATTTCCGATCTGAGCGTCAACGACGATAAACTCAGCGAACCATTAGAGAAAAACCCCATTCTGGTCACCGCCTTAAACGAGCGCATCGGCTATGAAAAAGCCGCGGCCATTGCCAAAAAAGCTTATGCCGACAAGCGTCCTGTATTTGAGGTGGCCAGGGAGATGACCGATCTGGATGAGCAGGAGCTCAAGGAACTGCTGGACCCTAAAAAGCTGACCTGATGGAAGATAATACGGGAACGGGTTACTCGTAGGCTTGGTCACGGAACCATTTAGTGATGACGTACTTACGCCCATCGGACACGGGGTGGGCGTGGTGTAAGGTATTTCCATTAACCACACCGTCTGCATCCAGGTTATTCCATAGCAGCGCCATGCCTTGCAGTGGCACTACAGACAAGCTCAGACGTGGAAATTCTGTTTCTCCACCGCCGCAGTCCTGATTGAGGTAAATCATCAGCGTCCAGCTACGCTGGCCGCGCTGTTTGGCATGATGAGCGTATTCATCCGTAGCCGGTTCAAAATAATCGGTATGAGCCTTAAATTGCTGACCTTGCAAATAACGCTGTGCCTGAATGGGCTCACCATAGGAATGGTCTAATCCCAGCGTTTGAGCAATACGCTGGTTCAACTCGCCGATAAAAGGATCATCATAATTTTCCAGGTCGCCGGTACTGGAGGTGCGAAAATAGCGATCACTGGTAGTACTGGCCAGTTCAGAGGGTCGCAACTTGTGTTCTGTCAGCCTCATCAAATGCTGGCACTCATCGGCGCTGAGAAACTGTTGAATCCGGAACAACTGCGCCTTTTCACTTTCCAGCGCCTCTAGACCAACGTTGCCCGCACGCAAAGGCGCTTCGGCGAGCTTGCGGTAGAAGACAGCGTCCTTTAGATGCCGCTCAGATTCTGGCAAATGACGCCCTAAAACCCGGCGGCACTGCTCAAAGGCAAAACCGTTCTCCAGCAGGATTGGCAATAACGTGCTGGCTGACACCCCGCGCATCAAATTATCGAGTACCCATTGATGCCATTTGACCGGCAAAGCCATCAGACATCTCCGGCGATCTTATTCAACTGCCGACGAATCAAGCGTTCGGGTATGGGAATAAAGCCGTCCCGCTCAACCAGCTTTTGTCCTTCCTCAGACAGAATAAAGCGAATAAATTCCTGCTCTAGCAGCGGTAAGGCCTGACCCGGGGGCTTGTTGACCACTAAATACAGGAAGCGGGATAAGGGGTAATCCCCAGAGGCGATATTCACCATACTGGGTTTCACATAAGGCCCATCCCCCGGGCTCACCGGCAGAGTTTTAACGCCGGCTATCTTATAACCGAACCCAGCATACCCCAGAGCACCATCCGAATAGGCCACCGATTGCACCACCGACGCCGATCCGGGTTGCTCGTTCACGGTGGGCAAGAAGTCACCATTACACAGTGCTTTTTGCTTAAACAGCCCATAGGTGCCGGATACCGAGTTACGACCGAAGAGCTGAATCCGTTTATTCGCCCACTGACCTTCAAGACCCAATTGATGCCAGAACCGAAGTGGTTGCTCACCACCACAATAACGAGTAATCGAGAAAATGGCATCAATTTGAGGCAGGCTTAATCCTTCGATGGGGTTATGCAGATCGGCAAACAGAGCAATGGCGTCGATGGCAACTACCAACACCGTAGGTTCATAACCATGGGTGCTTGCAAAGTAGTTCAGCTCACTCTCTTTTAACTCCCGGCTCATCGGCCCCACATTGGCTGTCCCCTCGGTGAGGGCCGAGGGTGCGGTGGACGATCCCGAAGCCTGGATTTGAAAGGTGACATGGGGATAATGGCCTTTAAACCGATCAGCCCAGAAGGTCATTAAGTTGCCCAGAGTGTCTGAGCCCACCGAAGTAATATTCCCCGCCACTCCGGGCTTAGCCTTATACGGCTCCTTAGCCGAAGCCACAGGCAGCATGGTCAGCATCAGTAAAACAGCTAGAATTCGCATCAACGTTGAGCCTCTTCACTGGACACCACGGTCAATTCGGGCGAAAAACGGAAACTGAAGCAACTGCCCTTACCCACCTCACTGCTGATTTCCAGTTTAGAGTTATGGTGGGACAGCACATGCTTGACGATCGCAAGCCCCAGACCAGAACCGCCGGTCTTACGTGAGCGCGCCTTATCCACCCGGTAGAAACGCTCTGTCAGTCTGGCCAGATGCCGCTCGGCAATGCCCTCGCCGTTATCTGTCACCGAGAATCGCGCCTGCCCCTGCTCTAGTCGCCAATCCACCCGAATATGTCCCCCGTTGGGTGTGTAATGCACGGCATTAAAGATCAGATTGGAGAACGCACTACGAAGCTCGGTCTCTACGCCAAACACCTTCACATTGGGATCGATGTGAAACTCGATCTGGTGGCCTTTTTCCTTGTTCAGAGTCTGCGCCTCACTCTCAATGGTTTGCATCTGAGCCGGTACGTCGACCATTTTTTCGTAGATACGCTCCGAGCTGGCCTCGATACGAGACAGTACCAGTAACTGCTCTACGAGACTCTGCATACGCACGCTCTGCTCGCTCATTTCTGTAAATGCTTTTCGCACAAACTCATCCGGCATCGACTGGGTTCCGCCGGCGAACATTTCCAAATAGCCATTCAGTACGGTGAGCGGCGTTCTCAGTTCGTGAGACACATTAGCGACAAAATCTTTGCGCATATCCTCAAGCTGACTGATTCGGGTGATGTCCCTGGCGACCAGCAAAATGTGCTGTTCGCCATATGGCATCATGCGATATTCGAGGATTTTTTCCATGTTGGTGGGCGACGTAATGGCAATGGGATGATCGAAATGCCCCTGGTGGAAAAACTCGATAAATTCGGGATGGCGAATGAGATTATCAATGCGTCGGCCGGCGTCATCGGGCCAGCGCAGTCCCAGCTCGATGCGAGCCAGCCGATTACACCAGACAATACAGGAGGCCGCATCTACGACAACGGCCGCATCAGGTAAGGCCTCTGAACCCTCACGGAACCGTTTAACCAGGGCGCCTAGCTCTTTGCGTTTGTTCCGGTTACGCCGCTGCAGGTAGTACACCCCCTCATAGATATGCTCCCAAACCCCGCGAGTACGGGGTGGCGTCATCTTCTTACTGTGCCAAAGCCAGCGGTGCAAGCGGTACAGCTGCCAGTAGTGCCAGCCCAGTAACATCAGTGTGACCAGCGCCAGCGTCTCGAACAGAGCGTCCAAATACCCCCCTACCGCTGCCGCGCCTGCCAGTATAACGGCCAGCCGCGACAAACTGCGAAACCAGGAAAAGGGGTAATACATCAAAGGTAAAAGAGCTCCGGTCTAGACTCGGGAAGAGAAGCGATAGCCTGCACCGCGAACGGTCTGAATCATGGCGTCATGTCCATGTCGGGAAATCGCCTTTCGCAGGCGGCGGATATGCACATCCACAGTGCGATCCTCCACATACACATTGGTGCCCCACACATTATCCAAAAGATGCTCGCGGCTATAGACCCGCTCAGCATGACTCATAAAAAAGTGCAGTAACTTAAACTCGGTCGGCCCCATATCAAGAGGCTCGTCATTGGCCGAGACCCGGTGGGAAACAGGGTCCAGCACCAGACCGTTGTATTCGATGAGTTCATCGGATGACGTCGGGGTCACTCGCCGAATCACTGCCTTGATACGTGCTACCAGTTCTTTTGGCGAGAAGGGTTTGGTCACATAATCATCGGCACCGGCTTCTAACCCTCGTACTTTATCTTCCTCTTCGCCACGAGCGGTAAGCATAATGATTGGGATCTCACGGGTATGTTCGTGCTGTTTAAGCTTTTTAGCCAATTGAACACCACTGCCCCCCGGGAGCATCCAGTCCAGCAGAATAATATCCGGGTAAGGTTCTTTGACCTTATCCATAGCTACATCATAGTCTTCAGCCTCAATGGTATCGAAACCGGACTGTTCCAAAACAAAACGGATCATCTCCCGGATTGGCGCTTCGTCTTCAACAAGTAGGACTCGCTTCGGCATAGAACGTACCTTTTTCATAAAAACGCCCGCATTATTGTTGGAATCTATGACAGTTTTATTAAAACTATCATACTTTTGTCAGTGCTTCCGCGCCACAAACAGAGCCTTTATGACAACCCGCAGGATGCAACTAAGCATTGTAGAAGGTCTCTCCAAACTGTTAAGGTCTGTTTACATGCACAAACAGACCCCAGTCTGGTCTTGTTTAATTTTTGTAGAAAGCATATTCTTTGAGCAACTTGACGACGTCGGCGTATAAGGATTCTAAAAAGCCTATGGCCAAGGTGAAAACAGGACTTTCTAAGAAACTACTGACCCGGGTATTGTCGGTATACTTTATCCTGACGCTGATCGTCACCGTAGGCCAGATCCTGACCGAATACCTGAACGCCAAAAACCACATCCAAAGCGAACTACAAACCCTCAAAAACACCTTCAGTACTTCGCTGACTCGCGCTATCTGGGAACTGAATACGCCTCAGGCCGTGTCCATTGCCGAGGGTCTTATGGAGCTGCCGATTGTCGAAGGCGTACAAATCCGCGATGAAAACGGCAACTTTATCGCCGATATTGGCCGAACCGACGACCAGCCTATGAGCAAGGTTACTAGTGGTGTCATGCGCGACCATAAGGGCGGCACTTTTGGCTATAGCTTCCCGCTGATATTCGAATTTTCCGGTCGCACCTCTCAGGTGGGTGACGTCACCCTGTATTCCAGCGTCGATGTGATCATTGGCCGCATCGAAGTGGGCATATTTTTTCTGGTGGGCAATGCCTTTATCAAAACAGCTTTTCTGATTTTCCTGTTCCTCAATGCCTTTCGCCGAATGCTCACTAATCCTCTCGAAGAACTCACCGAGCAGATTGGTAACTTCGATATCAATCATCTGGAACAATCCAAGCTCAGGGTGCGCATCGAGGATGATAATGAGTTAAAGGTACTGCAAAGCTCGTATAATCAGTTGATTGACGATCTGATTAATTTCCAGGATCGGCTTAACCAGACTCAGGGCGAGTTAAAAACAGCTAACGAGCAGTTGGACGAACAAAACCTCTACCTGGAACAGGAGGTGGCGAAGAAGACCGCGTCACTGAGTCAGATCATGCTGGATTTGGAACGCCAAAAAGACGAGCTGATGCAAAATCAGCACGAACTCAAGCAGGAAAACGAAACCCGCCGCCAGGTAGAAGAGCAGCTTCGTAAGAGCAATACCGAACTGGCCGAGTCCATGGAAACGCTGGAAATGGCCAAAGACCAATTGCTGGAGTCTGAGCGTATGGCTTCCCTGGGTGGTCTGGTAGCCGGTATTGCTCATGATGTAAACACCCCATTGGGCGTCGGTGTGACCGCAGCCAGCTTTCTGGAAGACCGCATCAAACACCTGCGCCAGTCTTTCGAAGATAAGTCCCTGACTTCAGGCAATATGAACAGCTTTCTGGATGAGGCCGAACAGACTACTACCCTGCTGATGTCGAACCTCAACCGCGCCTCCGAACTGGTGGCCAGCTTTAAGCAGGTGGCAGTAGACCAGACCAGCGAAGCAGAACGGGACTTCGATTTGAAAGAATACCTGGAAGAGGTTATTCAGTCGCTGGCGCCGAACCTCAAAAAGACGCGGCACCAAATCCATATTGATTGTCCTGAAAACTTACAGATTCGCTGCGCTCCCGGGGTTATCGCGCAGATCTTCACCAACATGGTGATGAACTCGGTAATCCACGGCTTTGAAGACAAAAAACAAGGGCAAATTGACATTCGCATCAGCCAGGATGACGAGAACGTATTGGTGGATTACAAAGATAACGGTAAGGGACTGACTGAAGAACAATTGAACAAACTGTTTGAGGCCTTCTTCACCACCAAACGTGGTAAAGGTGGCAGCGGTCTGGGCACTCACATCATGTATAACCTGGTAACCCAAACCTTAAAAGGCCAAATCGAGGCCGATTCCAAGCCCGGAGAGGGGCTGCACTACCAGATTCGCTTCCCGGCTAAGAAACCCGCCTAATCCGGCGCAGAGCACTGGCGAGTCAAGCCGTTCCCTGATAATCTTCGCCGCTACTTTTGGCGGCCAGGATGTTTGCAATGTGGTTTAAAAACCTGAAGATATTTACCCTCACTTCTCCTCTGAGTCTGGATGACGACACCTTTGAGCAACAGCTCAGTGAACAGATCTTCCGTCCCTGTGGTAATCAGGATATTGCATCGGCTGGCTGGGTTTCGCCGATCACTGGTGGCGCCAGCTTGTTTCACGCAGGCGATGGGCGTTATCTGCTAAGCCTGAAAAAGCAGGAACGGGTATTGCCTGCGGCGGTAGTTAACGCCGAGCTGGAAGAGCGGGTACAAAAGATTGAGGCCGACACAGGCGCACCGGTCAGCAAGAAGGCCAAGCAGGATTTAAAGCAGGAGATCACTCAGGAGTTCCTGCCTAAAGCCTTTACCCGTGATTCCTATACCTTCGGATTCATCTCACCAAAAGATAATCTTGTGATCGTCGACAGTAGTAGCGACGGCAAGGTCGAGGCCTTTCTGGCGACTTTGCGAAAATGCCTGGGCTCACTGCCTGTGGTTCCTCTGGCACGCCGCAGCCTGAGTGCCGATTTGACCCTGTGGCTTAGCCAGGATCAAACGCCGGCCGACATTGAGCTACTGGAAGAAGCCGAATTTAAATCCCCGGATGAAGATGGCGCCGTTATCCGCTGTAAGAATCAACCGCTGGACACCGATGAGATCCGACTGCATCTGGATGCGGGGAAGCTGGTTCAGAAGCTGGCCATCGAGTGGGATGAGACGCTGTCAGCAATCGTCCAGGAAGACCTGGCCATTAAACGGCTTAAGTTCACCGATGTGATCAAAGATCAGAATGATGACATTCCGAAAGACGAACAGGCGGCCCGGTTAGACGCTGACTTTTGTCTGATGTCGGCCGAAGTGATTCGCTTTGTACAAGCGCTGGACAAGGCCTTTGAGTTAAGCGAAGACTAAGGTCTTTTTCCGCAGTGATATAAACAGGGCTGCCGCAGAGCAGCCCCTTTCACGCCAGCGCACTCTTAAGCAAAGACTTCCTGCCCTGCTTCCCGGCGCTGTTCGTATTCCTCAGTGTGCAGAATACTAAGATCATCAATCAATCCTTTCTTCTGAGCCAGGTTTAATACGGTGTCCTTCTGACCATCGATATGCCCGGCCACAGCCGCCCCGCAACGAACAAAGTCCACATACGAAGGCGCAGCGGTCTGATACTTCATATTACGCCAATTCTCGGCCACATTGACAAATTCGTCGTTAAAGCCCCAATGGCGAGTGATGCTGCCACCAATACGGCCTGCTAGCTTCTGCACTGCTGCGTTCAGGAAGGCGGGATTACCAAACACTTCTTCATGGCGTTCCGCCTCTGTAAAGATGGGCAGAACGCCAATATTGTGTACCAATGCGGCCAGAGTCATAGAGTCGAGATTCAGGGCTTTCTGATTGGTACGCTCGGTGTACGCTTCCAGTAATGCCAGAGAATGAGCCACCACATCCACGGTGCGGCTCCAAACCCTATTCACATATTCCCGCACGATTTCATTCTTGGAGACGAATAATTGCTCCATGGCCAGCGCAGTGGCGATATTCTTTATCTGGCGCAAGCCAATACGGGTGACGGCCTGGCTGAGGTTATCGACTTTCACCGCCCGCCCCATATAAGAACTGTTGGCTATCTTGATCATACGTGCGCTCAGCGCCGGATCCTGGCTAATCACCTCCGCCATCATATTCAGGTTCACATCGGGATCGTCAGCAGTACGCCTGACCTTAAGGGCAATGGCGGGCAGCGTTGGCAATACCAAGGTGTCATTATTGATCTTCTCGGTCAGTATGGTCAGTAACGCGTTCTCTGTGGACATGAAGGATCCTGTTTATAAAAAGCGTGTCGAAAGCCAGCTCTATAATACACACATTCTAATTCAGGGTATATCGGGTGCGCCATGCAATAAGACCTAATTTACGCTATGCTCCGACAGATTTTTATCACAATAAGAGGTTAATCATGAAAATAGCCCCACTGGCCTTATCGGCCCTCGTAGCGAGTTTGATGATGGGATGCTCACCGGCCAACGATCCAGCAAGCAGCAGCGAACAACCCCAGGCTCATTCAGAAACCCCAGAACTTAAACCTGGGTTTGAGTCCAGACTGGATATTTACCACCCTGTTGAGCTCACCGCCGATCTGTCCTCCCTGAGCGATAATCAAAAGCAAATGCTGTCGGTTTTGATTGACGCCTCCAAGCTAATGGACAAACTTTTCTGGCAGCAAGCCTTTGGCGGTGATAAGCAAGCTTTCTTAAATCAGTTAAAAAGGGATAAAGTTCGCCAGTTTGCCGATATCAACTACGGTCCCTGGGATCGGCTCAAGGGCGATGAGGCCTTCTTAACCGGCTATGATGAAAAATCCCCGGGCGCCGAGTTTTACCCAAAGGATATGACCAAAGCCGAGTTTGAAAGCGCCGATTTTGAAGGCAAAACCAGCCTTTATTCTATGGTGCGTCGTAATGACGCCGGTGAACTAACCAGTATTTCTTACTCAGACTATTTTAATGCCGAACTCACCCAGGCCGCAAAGCTGCTGCAGCAGGCCGCCTCTCTGGCCGACAATCAGGCTTTCGCCAACTATTTGAACCTGCGTGCCGACGCCCTGCTTAGTGACCAGTATCGAGCCTCAGACATGGCCTGGATGGATATGAAGGACAACCCCATCGAACTGGTCTACGGCCCCATCGAAACCTATGAAGATCAGCTTTATGGCTATCGCGCTGCCTTTGAATCTTATGTATTGCTCAAAGACATGGCCTGGAGCGAGAAACTGGCCAAGTTCGCCCAGTTCCTGCCGGAGTTGCAGCAAGGGCTGCCTGTAGATGAGCAGTTTAAGCAGGAAATGCCAGGCTCGGACGCTGACCTGAACGCCTATGATGTGATCTATTATGCTGGGCATTCCAATGCCGGCAGTAAAACCATCGCTATCAACCTGCCCAATGACGAGCAGGTGCAGCTGGAAAAAGGTACGCGTCGCCTGCAGCTGAAAAATGCGATGCGCGCCAAGTTTGATCATATCCTGGTGCCCATCGCCGATGAACTGATCGACCCCGAGCAGCGCCAAAACATCACTTTCAACGCCTTTTTCGCCAATACCATGTTCCATGAGGTGGCGCATGGTTTGGGAATTAAAAATACCATTAACGATAAGGGTACGGTCCGCGAGGCTTTAAAAGAGCATGCGTCAGCACTGGAAGAAGGCAAGGCCGATATTCTGGGCTTGTATATGGTGCGTCAGCTGTTGGAAAAAGGCGAAATCACTGAGGGCACGCTGGAAGACTACTATGTCACCTTTATGGCAGGCATCTTCCGCTCGGTGCGCTTTGGTGCCAGTTCAGCCCACGGCAAGGCCAATATGATCCGCTTTAATTTCTTTAAGGACTTCGGTGCCTTTAGTCGTGATGAGAAAGGGCTTTACAGCGTCAACATGGACAAGATGCATCAGGCAGTGGATGCGCTGTCGGAGAAAATCCTGACCCTTCAGGGCAATGGCGATTACGAGGGAGTGGCTAAGCTGGTGAAGGAGTTGGGCGTCATTAAACCCGGTCTGCAAGCCGACCTGGACCGCCTGTCCGATGCCGAGATCCCGGTGGACATTACCTTTAAGCAAGGCAAGCAGGTGTTAGGGCTGAATTAAGTCCCGATGTGGATGGCCGCGTTATCTATATAAGCTTTAGCGCGGCCATTCAGCACCGATACTTTGAGGGGATACCATACACAGACACGCCTTACACCCATCCCAGGGGGCCTCTGCTTTATGGCAATCCCCTCAAATGCTTACAGCAATAAAGTTACCATCAGTTCAATCGGTTTTAAGCTTTTCCTGATAGGGTGGCCACCCCAAGGGCTTTCCGGCCAGAACATGCAAATGAATGTGATACACCGTTTGGCCACCATATTCGTTGCAGTTCATTACGCAGCGATAGCCTTCCTCGGCAAACCCCTTTTCCTTGGCGATCTGCGCCGCCACCCAATGTAAGTGACCCACCAGGGCCTTATCATCGTCATCAATATCATTGACCGTCGCGATGGGCTTTTTAGGGATGACCAGAAAGTGTGTCGGTGCCTGGGGGTTGATATCCATAAAGGCCAGCGACTGATCGTCCTCATAGATGATCTCGGCCGGGATCTCACGCTCGATAATCTTGCTGAAAATAGTCTCTGACATAGGCCCTCCTAGAGCACAATAAACAAAATAACGACCCCCAGTATCAGCCGATACAGTACAAAGGGCAACATGCCAATACGACTGATCCAGGCCAGAAACAGACTGATACACAAGTAGGCACTAATAAAGGATAATGCCACGCCATAGAAAATGGCTTGCCAATCTACTGCATCACCCGCCTCCAGCAGATCCAACGTCAGTAACAGCCCCGCCCCCAGAATAGTGGGTATTGAGAGCAAGAATGAAAACCGCGCGGCACTCTCCCGATTCAACCCTGCCATCAAGCCGGCGGTCATGGTAATACCGGAACGGGAGGTGCCGGGGATCAGCGCTAAGACCTGCATCAGGCCCACAAACAACGCCGACTTCCAGGTCAGATCCACCAGATCTTTATTCTGACGTGCCCGCACATCGGCATACCAAAGTAACAGGCCAAAAACGATCGTGGTGACGGCAATCACAATCCCTGCCCTGGCATAGTGTTCAATAAAGGCTTTGCCTAAGAACCCGGCCACCACAGCAGGTAGGGTGGCTACAACTACCCACCAGGCCAGGCGGCTATCGTCGGTGTTTTGCCCTTTCAACACCGAGCCAAACCAGGCTCGGGTCATACTGACAATGTCCTGGCGGAAGTAGATGACTACTGCCAAAAGGCTACCCACATGCACGGCCACATCGAAGGCCAGGGTCTGCTGCTGCCAGCCCAATAACACCGCCGGCAGTAACAGATGTCCAGAGCTGGAAATAGGTAAAAACTCGGTAATCCCCTGAATCAGGGCCAGAAGAACGATTTCAATCAGAGCCATTTGGCGTCCAGTTTAATGTTACCGGCCACAGTTTCTGCGGGCGATCATAGTCTTGCCAGAGCTCAGCATAACTGCGCTCGACTTCGGGGTGTATGCGGTCAGGCGCGACTTCGGCCAGTGGGCGTAACACAAAGGCATTATAAAGAATCTCACCGCGGGGAAGCTGGGTGGGATGGTCGGTAATAAGCGTATCGTAGAGCAGCAGGTCTAAATCCAGGGTTCTGGGTGCAAACTTCTTATCACCATGAACACGACCATTATCGGCTTCGATCTGCTTTAACAGGACGCACACCTGTTTCAGCGAGCGTTGTGTGTCGGCACCGATGACCATATTGTAAAAAGCATTGCCATCGAAGCCCACCGCTTCGCTTTCATACAGTGGCGACAGAATTAACCGGCCAAACGCTTGCTGCAAGGCGTCTAATCCTTGTTGAGTATGGTACTCACGCTCAACATTGGTTCCCAGGCTGATGTAGATACGAGCCACCTCAGGGGCGCTCCCGCTGCATCTCGATAGCCACATTCTCAGCCAGAGGCAAGATCCCCGGCTTACTGACCTTTAAACGCACTCTCTGTATAGTGACAAAGTCGTTAAACAGCCTTTCAATCATCTTGCCTGCTAACGCTTCGAGCAGTTCAAACTGACTTTGCGCCGCAACCTCTTCTAATGTCTCTGCTACCCTGGCGTAATCCACCGTGTCGGTCACATCATCGGATAAAGTAGCTGGCTGTAAATCGACCCCCAGGGTCACATCCAATAGTAAGGAAGTGGGGGAATGGCGCTCCCAGTCATAGACACCAATCAGAGATTCGACGCCCAGTTTTTCAATATAGATGGTATCCATTGCTCATCAGGCCAGTTATCAGGGTGAGATAGCACGCAGTTTAGGGTAACCTAGTGCTGGGTATCAGGAGAAAACCTCTCCTGGCAGGCAAGTGTAACGGTTTTCTTTTTCGATTCAACACGGCACATGACAGCAATTGTAATTTTGATGATCACCCTGGCCTATCTCGCTGGCTCAATATCCAGCGCGGTATTGGTATGCCGTCTGTTTCGCCTGCCTGACCCCCGCAGCCTGGGCTCAGGCAACCCGGGCACCACCAATGTATTACGCATCGGGGGCCGCTTACCGGCTGCTTTAACGCTCATTTTCGATGTATTGAAGGGCACCATCCCGGTGTGGAGCAGCTACTTCCTCGGTATTGAGCCGCTGTTCCTGGGATTTATCGCCGTGGCCGCCTGTGTAGGTCATATATTCCCACTGTATTTTGGTTTTCGCGGCGGCAAGGCTGTCGCAACAGCCTTAGGGGCCATGCTGCCTATCGGGCTGGATCTGTCGGGCCTGCTGATCCTCACCTGGGGCTTAACGGTGTTTGCGAGCGGTTACTCCTCATTAGCCGCCATAGTGACGGTCAGCTTGGCACCGCTGTATACCTACTTTATAAAGCCGGAATACAGCCTGCCGGTACTAATGCTGTCGGTGCTGATCATTGCCCGTCACCGTCACAATATCCTGCGCCTGTATCGCGGTGAGGAAAGCCGGGTCTGGGATAAGGGCAAGACCAATGAGTGACTCTTCCACCAGTTGGTACTAAACCGGCGTTAACTCTTCCAACGGCCAGCGAGGTCGTGCCTTCGCATCCATACCGGCCCGCTCACCCGCTTGCAGACGTTTTAATCCGGCATAGGCGATCATGGCCCCATTGTCGGTACAAAACTCCGGTCTCGGGTAAAACACCTTACCTCCGCGCTTTTGCATCAGCTTTTCCAGTTGCTCTCTCAAAGTCTGATTGGCGCTTACCCCACCGGCAATAACCAGACGGTCCAGGCCGGTCTCCTCCAAGGCGCGTCGGCATTTAATGCACAGGGTATCCACGACCGCGTCTTCAAAGGCTCGGGCGATATCGGCCTTGGTCTGTTCCTCCAGACCATGCTCTCGGATGGTGTTGGCGGCAAAAGTTTTAAGGCCGCTAAAGCTAAAGTCCAATCCGGGGCGATCGGTCATGGGCCGAGGAAAACGAAACCGCTTAGGATCGCCTTTGGTGGCCAGCTTCGCCAGCAAAGGACCACCGGGATAATCCAGTCCCAACAGCTTAGCGGTCTTATCGAAGGCCTCACCGGCGGCATCGTCCAATGATTCACCCAGCATCTCATAGCGGCCAATACCGCTGACTTTCACCATCATACTGTGGCCACCAGACACCAGTAGCGCAACAAAGGGAAAGGTCGGCGCCGGCTCGTCCAGCATGGGCGCAAGCAAATGCCCTTCCATGTGATGCACACCGATTGCGGGCTTATTCCAGGCAAAGGCCAGACTGCGGCCGACCGAAGACCCGACCAGTAAGGCACCAACGAGTCCCGGACCTTGGGTATAGGCAACGCCGTCTATGTCCTCGGGACGGCTATCGGCGTCTTGTAAGGCTTTTTGAATCAATGGGATGATCTTGCGAACATGATCCCGGGAGGCCAGTTCGGGCACCACTCCTCCGTAGTCGGCATGCAATTTTACCTGGCTGTAAAGCTCATGAGACAATAGCCCAGTTTGATCATCGTAAATCGCTATACCGGTCTCATCACAGGATGTTTCAATACCTAATACACGCATGATTTTGGCCTCGGAGAATGGGGATGCGCAAGTCTAGCGTAACTGCTGTTTAGACGCCATCCTGTGGTCTGCACAACAGGCCGAACAAGTTGGATTTATTTTCTCCCCGGCCTTTACAACGGCTGTGGATATGATTAGAATTCCGCACCATTTTTAATCAAGCCGGTCAAAATTTGAGCTGACCGATACCATTATTTCATTGAGGTGAGATTTTAATGCCAGTTGTTAAAGTAAAAGAAAACGAACCTTTTGACGTAGCCCTGCGTCGCTTCAAGCGTTCTTGTGAAAAAGCAGGTGTTTTATCCGAGGTTCGTCGTCGTGAGTTTTTCGAGAAGCCAACCTGGGAACGCAAGCGCAAGAAAGCCGCTGCTAAAAAGCGTCACCTGAAAAAGCTGGCTCGCGAAAACGCACGTCGCGTCAAGCTTTACTAATCTCGCCGGCATCAGTGCCATGAGCCTGATCGACGCGTTAAAAGACGCTCAAAAACAAGCCATGCGCGCCAAAGACAAAGTTCGTCTTGGCACTGTGCGCATGGCTTTGTCGTCGATTAAACAACAAGAAATCGACACCCGCGAACCCGTTTCCGACGCTGACGCTCTGACTATTCTTATTAAAATGGTCAAGCAGCGTAATGAGGCTTTGCATCAGTATCAAGATGCTGGTCGTGAGGATCTGGCCGCCATCGAGCAGGCCGAGATCGAGGTACTGGAAGAATTCCTACCCAAGCCATTAAGTGACGACGAGTTGCAGCAACTGATCGGTGAAGCCATCGCCGAAACAGGCGCCGCTCGCATGCAGGATATGGGGAAGGTAATGGGCTGGTTAAAGCCCAAAGTGCAAGGTCGTGCCGACATGGGCCAACTGAGCGCCCAGATTAAACAACGCCTAAGCTGATTATCACCTGCGGGTGATAGCTCATTCTTTTCTGATAATGGTTGAGCACCCATGGCTGGACTGATCCCCCGCGATTTTATAGATGACCTGCTGGCTCGTACCGACATCGTCGAGTTAGTGGACAGCCGGGTGCGCCTGAAAAAAGCCGGTCGTAACTACCAGGCCTGCTGCCCATTTCATAACGAGAAAACGCCGTCCTTTACGGTCAGTCAGGAAAAACAGTTCTATCATTGCTTTGGCTGTGGCGCCCATGGCAATGCCATTTCCTTCCTGATGGAATATGACCGTCTGGAATTCCCCGATGCCATCGAAGAGTTAGCCCGAGAGCGAGGCCTGGAAGTGCCCAGAGAGCAGGGCAATAACTCTCAGCCCACTCGCAGTAAAAGCGAGCGTGACAATGACTACCAGCTGATGGAACAGGCGGCACGCTTTTTTGCCAGCCAGTTTAAACAGTCGTCTCAGGCACAAAAGGCCATCGACTACCTTAAACAGCGCGGCTTAAGTGGTGAGGTAGTGAAGCAGTTTGGCATCGGCTATGCCCCGGATAGCTGGGACGCCGTCCTGAGCCAATTTGGTCGCACACCTGAATCCCGGCAACAATTGCAGGATCTGAAGCTGGCCAATCAAAACGAACAAGGCCGGGTTTATGACTTTTTCCGTGACCGCATCATGTTTCCCATCCGCGACCGTCGCGGGCGCGTGATCGGCTTTGGTGGTCGGGTTCTGGGCGACGGCACCCCAAAGTACCTGAATTCACCGGAAACCCGTATTTTCCACAAAGGTCAGGAGCTGTATGGCTTTTACCAGGCGCGGCAGGCCCACCGGCGCTTAGAGCGTGTGGTTGTTGTAGAAGGCTATATGGATGTGGTGGCGCTGGCCCAATTTGGTATCGATTATGCGGTAGCGTCCCTCGGCACCTCCACCACTCCAGAACATATCCAGCTACTGGCTCGGGCCACCCCTCAGATTATCTGTTGTTATGACGGCGATCGTGCTGGTCGGGACGCTGCCTGGCGAGCGCTGGAAAATGCCCTGCCCCAGCTACGGGATGGGGTGGAAATGCGCTTCTTATTCCTGCCCGACGGCGAGGACCCCGATTCTATGGTGCGACAGCAAGGCAAAGATGCCTTCGAGTCCAGCCTGGATCAAGCCATGCCACTATCGAAGTTTTTCTTCCAGCACCTGCTCAAAACCCATAATCCGGGAAGCGCCGAAGGTAAAGCCGCCTTAAAAGCCGCGGCTAAGCCACTGATCCAACAGATCGCCGGAGATAATCTCAGGCAGTTGCTGGAACAGGAATTGAGTCGCTACACCGGTGAATTTTCCCAGCAACAACTGGCCGCCGATATGGCCCGGGAGCAGAGCCGTGGTCGCATGCAACGCCAGGACGCTTCCAGCCCTAATAAAACACGCTGGACGCCGGTAAGGGTTATGCTGCGTTTATTAATGGAGCGACCTTCACTGGCCGCCCAGTTTGACGATGTAAGTCCTGCACTTCTGGAGGGCTTGGATGTGCCGGGTCTCGATCTCTTGCTACAGTTGCATCAGCATTGTCTTCAGCATGAGAAACAGAACACGGCGCAGCTATTCGAGCATTTTCGTGATCATCCTTTTGCCGGGAGCCTTTCTCGGCTTATGCAACTTGATTTACCGCTGGATGACACCAATATGAGTAAACTTTATCAGGATAGTTTTGCCAAACTACTAGAGAGCTACTGCCAGCACCGCTATGAAGCCTTGCTCTCTAAGTCCCGGCTGGAGGGACTGACCGTAGAGGAAAAGCAAGAGTTAAATGACCTGATGAGGGCAATGTAACCGCGGCCTGGGGCCGAACAACTGAACATAAAACAGGCTGGATGTGCGGGGGCCAAAGCTGCTATAATGTGTAGTTCTTTGCGCTCGCGCAATGGTCTGATGTAAAGCTAACTTTTTAGAAGTGGAAGGTATATGGCGTCAAACAAGCAGTCTCAGATAAAACTCCTTATCGCAAAAGGCAAAGAGCAGGGCTACCTGACCTTTGCTGAGGTTAACGACCACCTCCCACAAGATATCATCGACTCGGATCAGATCGAAGATATCATCCGCATGATAAACGACATGGGCATTCAGGTCTTTGAATCCGCCCCGGACTCCGATGAGCTATTGATGCAGGAGGCCACCGCCGACGAGGAAGTGGCCGAAGCTGCCGCTCAGGCCCTGGCCACTGTTGAAAGCGAAATTGGTCGCACCACTGACCCAGTCCGCATGTATATGCGTGAAATGGGTACCGTTGAGCTACTGACCCGTGAAGGCGAAATAGACATTGCCAAGCGCATTGAGGAAGGCATTAATCAGGTGCAGTGCTCAGTGGCCGAGTACCCCGAGGCCATTACCTACCTGCTGGACCAGTGGGATCTGTATGAAGCCGAAGAAATTCGCCTGAGTGATATTGTTTTAGGCTTTATCGACCCCGATGAGGTGGATGAAGTCGCCCCCACAGCCACCCATGTAGGCTCTGAACTATCCGACGAACAGCTTAAAGAAGAAGACGGCGACGATGACGACGCCGACGATGAAGACGATGAAAACGAAGGTGGTATCGATCCTGAGCTGGCCCGTGAGAAATTCGTTAAACTTCGCGAGCAATACGAAATTGCCCGGGACGCCATTAATAAGCATGGCCGCGCTCATAAGACCGCTAAGAAAGAAATCCAGGCCTTAAGCGACGTCTTTAAAGAATTCCGTTTAGTTCCCAAGCAGTTTGACCGCATGGTCAAGAACATGCGCGATATGATGGATCGGGTCAGAGTTCAAGAACGCCTGATCATGAAACACTGTGTGATGCAGGCCAAGATGCCAAAGAAAGACTTTATCCAGGCCTTCGCTGGTAAAGAAACCAGCACCGACTGGCTAAAAGGCATTCTGTCGTCCAGCAAGCCCTACGCCGAAGCGGTGGCCGTTTACAAAGAAGAGCTGGAGCGCAGTGTCGCCAAGCTGAATCAGGTGGAAGATGAAACTGGCCTGGTTATCGCAGACATTAAAGACATCAACCGTCGTATGAGCATCGGCGAGGCCAAGGCCCGCCGCGCTAAGAAAGAAATGGTTGAGGCCAACCTACGTCTGGTTATCTCCATCGCCAAGAAATACACCAACCGAGGTCTGCAGTTCTTGGATCTAATTCAGGAAGGTAACATCGGTCTGATGAAAGCGGTGGATAAATTCGAATACCGCCGCGGGTACAAATTCTCGACCTACGCTACCTGGTGGATCCGCCAGGCCATTACACGTTCTATCGCCGACCAGGCACGGACGATTCGTATTCCGGTGCATATGATTGAGACGATCAACAAGCTCAACCGTATTTCCCGTCAGATGCTGCAGGAAATGGGCCGTGAGCCTACTCCGGAAGAGCTGGCAGAGCGTATGCTGATGCCGGAAGATAAGATCCGTAAGGTACTTAAGATCGCCAAAGAGCCCATTTCGATGGAAACTCCCATCGGTGATGATGAAGATTCACATCTGGGCGACTTCATTGAGGACAACACCATTATCCAGCCTCTGGATGATGCCACCTCAAACAACCTGCGCGGTGCGACTCAGGACGTGCTCGCTGGCCTGACTGCCCGTGAAGCCAAAGTATTGCGCATGCGTTTCGGTATCGATATGAACACCGATCATACCTTGGAAGAAGTGGGTAAGCAGTTTGATGTGACCCGCGAGCGTATTCGTCAGATTGAAGCGAAGGCACTGCGTAAACTGCGCCATCCCAGTCGCTCTGAGCAATTACGAAGCTTCTTGGACGATCAGTAAGCGCTAAATACCGACTACCACGGCGCCTCTTATTGGATACAGCATAAGAGGCGCCATTCTCAGACACGCCGTCCACCCTCCCTGGTGGGCTCTTCTGCGGCCTCCATGTCGCACAAGCGTCTGACAACGACGCGTCCCTTATACTGCTTAGCACAGGCCGTCCAGATTAATCTTCTTCCTGCTCTTTAATCGGGCTTAACGGTTGGCTTAAGGGCACCAGGAAACTTTCGACTACCATTAACTTGGCATGATATTGGCCGGTAAACATACTCCACAACAATAAGAAAGGCAGCACAATATAGATCGCATTGTTTAGCTCCCCGAACCACAGGCCAGCAAACAAACAGTCCCAGGCGATGATTATCGCGCTGGCAATCAGATAGCCACAAAAAGTATCCCGATAAATGAGATAGTCCTGAGTGGCTTCCCTCACCGCCTCTTCGTCTTTCGCTCCTTCATAAATCTTCTTAAGCCAGAAGTCATCCCGGGTTTCAGGATCCAGATCGTCATTAAAAATATCCGACCAGCGTCGCTGAGCTTCTTCATAATCGATGCGCTCGCTGGCCTTCGCCACCTTATGACAGCGGGACGACGGTAGTGGGTGTGACAACCTTGCAAACAACAGGCTGTCCTTCACGCCATATGGCAAGATATAGGTCACCACCCAACTCAAAGATATCACCAGAGCAAACCAGACCAGGGTCAGCCCCCCTTGCCACAGGGTAAACGCCTCCGTGAAGATCCATTGCAGTACGACCCCAATAAAAGCTAAAGGCAATAAGCGGATAACCAGTGACCATTGTTGCTGTTTGGCTAATGCTTGCATAGCACTCCTGTAATACCAGTAGTTCAAATTGATAATATGAAAAGAACGCTCTGCTATTTAGCTTAGGGGGGCCTGAGGGGTTTTCAAGGCAGGGAATCTGTATCGGTGAGAAGCCCGGCTTACTGCCGGGCTCATTTTGTTTACCTACTGATAGGCTGGTTCAGACGATTTTCCTGAATCACCGCCTGCCTGCGAGGGTCACGGGCACGAATCGCCAACCCTTCTTCCAGAGCACCGGCTTTTTCTGTCATACTCGCCACCGACGGTTCGGGCTCGGGACAGGCACCAGTTTCCAGGTAGGTAATGGCACCACTGAGCAATGCTTCCGATGTGTGTCCCAGATCCTGGCTGAGGTCATCTCCCAGCGGACAGCCCTTGATTTGTGTTTGCAGGCTGGGCGAGGGGTTGGGGGTAAACCCATCGGCGTATTCACCAAACCCTTGAGCGTTGACGCCCTTAAACTGAATGGTGAAATAGGTAGTACCGCAATTATCCGTCGGGTAAAAACCATAGGGCTTTCCGCAGGTTTTGTCGCCGATCTGCACAACCTCTACACCTATTCCTCGTAAGCCATTAATAAAAGCCTCACTGGCTGAGCAGGTAGAGTCGGTTGTAAGCACAAACACCCGTGACAGGTTTAAACTCGGTAATGGCGTATCGGTCAGCTGGGACTGGTCATAGTCGATTACCGAGTCGTAAAAAGGCGTGGGCTGCAGCGTGTTGCCCGTGATGGGGTTCGTATTAGGATACTTGTCGTTAAACATAATCTGTTCAAAGACTTGCCCCTGGATCATATCTGCCCCGGCCACCATATAGCCCAGTTGAGACGCGATGGCCAACAGGCCACCGCCGTTGTAGCGTAAATCTACCACTAAGTCCGTCACATTGGCGGTATCAAACTGCTCCATAGCCTCAATGAGTTGGTCCTGGGCCGCTACTATATGCGTATTAAATTGCAAATAGCCCAGCTTACCGGCCTGAGTGTCGAGCACCTTGGCCTGATTCACCGCCTGAGTTGCCACCTCGGTCGCGGTCAGGGTGACTTCCTGTTCACTGCCATCACGTAACCGGAACAGAAAAGTGTGAGACTCTCCGATAGAATCCGGGAAAATAGCCGCATTAATGGCATCGACTCCCGCCTGAGTATTATCATCCACAAAATCAATACCATCGATTTCCAGCACCCGAGCCCCTCGCATCAACTCGGTTTGCGCTGCAGGGGAACCCGATTCGATATAAGCGATATGCAACTCTCTTCCCGGGGAGGTTAATTTACCGAACTTCCATTCGATACCATAGCTATAGGACACACCACCTTGAGTCTGGCGGTTATACTCTTCGGTATCCTGAGTGAAATGGAAGTTGTCTTTTGGTACACCGGAAGGCGTTAAAGCATCGGTACGCAGCAGCTCGAAATACTCGATGACACCATAACCCGCCGGATCGATATCATCCAGCTCGTCGTACCAAAGGTAGGTGTCATGGCTCCAGGAGCGCAACCAAAGCTTTTCGTCGGTACTGGAACCCGGTTGGTCGGGAAAGACTTCTCCGGTCGTAGGATCGCTGCCTGATCGGGGCGCCTCACACAGATGACGAAGCTCCTCGCGGTCCTGATATACACCTGCCACGTAGCCATTATCGGGCTGATTGACCATGCGGTTTGGCGAAGTTGGCTGACTGTTGCCACCACCACAAGCACTCAGGAAGGCCCAGCCTCCCACGACCAAACTCCATTTTGAAAGTCGATGTAAAGTCCTTTTCATACTCACCTCTTTACTGCGGTTTGTGAACTAGCCCGCTAATCTAGCAAAGCCGATCCCGGCTGTATAGATTCTACCCGCTGTTACTCGTTGCCCTTGTTGTAAGGGGTTTCCTCATCCAGCTTATCCAGTTTACGGCTTAAGTGCTCCGGCGAACTGGTATGGCGAGCCAGCCAGTAATACATGGTCGGAACAATATAGAGCGTCATGAAACTAGCCAATAGCACGCCACAGAAAATCACCATACCAATCACCATGCGACTTTCAGCGCCTGGCCCTGAAGCCAGCACCAGAGGTAAGGAACTAAACACGGTGGTAAAGCCGGTCATAACAATGGGCCTCAGGCGATGTTGCGCAGCCTTAAGCAGCGCCTGTTCAAACTCGAGTCCGGCATCCCTTAACTGATTGGCGAACTCGACAATAAGAATGCCGTTTTTAGCCGCCAGGCCAATCAGCATGACCATCCCAATCTGACTGTAAATATTCAAAGACATATCTGACAAATACAGTCCTACAAAGGCCCCCAGTAAGGCCAGCGGCACAGTCAGCATAATCACCCAGGGATGCACCCAACTCTCAAACTGAGCGGCGAGGACTAAATAAGTCACGGCCAGTGCGAGCGCAAAGATAAACACAATGGAGTTACCGGATTCCTGATACAGCTGGGATTCGCCCTTATAGTCGACCGATATCCCTTCGGAAACATGCTGATCCACAATGCCATTTAAATACGTCAGCGCCTCACCCAGGGTGTAGCCATCGGCCAGGTTTGCGGTGATGGTAATGGCCCGCATGCGGTTGAAGCGGTTCAATTCCGCCGAGGTGGCGCGTTCTTCAAAGGTCAGCAAGTTGCTCATGGGCACCAGTTCACCGCTGCGTTGGGAACGCACGTAAATATTATCGATACTCTTCGGCGACCGATAATCCGCCTTCTCACCTTCCATTATGACATAATACTCTTGGCCTCGGTCCAGATAGGTAGAGACCCGCCGCTGGCCGAGCATGGTCTCCAGAGTGCGGCCGATATCACCAATGGACACACCTAAATCCGCCGCACGGTCCCTGTCCACCTGCACCATCAACTGTGGCCAGGTTTCCTTATAATCGCTGTCCAGTCTCAAGAGGTTGGGATTTTCGCCCGCCTTCGCCAATACTTTATCTCTGGCCGTTACCAGTTCTTCATAGGTATTACCCTGAAGCACAAACTGCACCGGCCGCCCGAAGCTGCCGCCCAAAGGATTCGGCATAATGGCAAAGGCGCGAATGTCGGGTATGGACTGAAGCTTTCCATTTATCTCATTCATCAGCTCAAAAGTGGAACGCTCACGTTCGTCCCAGGGCACAGCCCCTACAATCGCAATGCCCGCGCTACCACCGAACCCCGGGGTACGCACCAACACCCGATTGACCTCGCCCTTATCGATGTAAGGCAGTAAGGTCTGCTCAATCTTCTTGAGGTTACGGCTATTACTTTCGAAGCTGGCACCCTCAGCAGCCTGCATCAGAATAAAGAAGCTACCGCGGTCCTCTCTGGGTACGTATTCACTGGGCAATTCTCTGACCAGACCATAGACACCCACAATGCAAGCCAGGATCAGCAAGGCGCTGATAAGCGGTTGATGCAGGTTACGGCCGACCGAGCTCACATAGGCTTGTTCCAGTTTCTTAAAGCCGTTATCGATCATACTGCCAAACCATGACCTGCGTTCGCGCTTCTGCAAAATACGCGAGCTCAGCATCGGCGACAGAGTCAGCGCCGTGAAGCTGGAAAACGCCACCGCTGCGGCGATGGCAATGGCAAACTCAGTAAACAGTCGGCCAATGTTACCCTGTAAGAAAACCAGTGGCAGAAACACCGAAATCAACACCAAGGTCGTTGCGATTACTGCAAAGCCGACTTCACGAGCGCCCCGATAAGCGGCCAGCAACGGTGGCTCACCCAGTTCGATGCGTCGGGAGATATTTTCCAGGACCACAATCGCGTCATCCACCACTAAGCCGATGGCCAATACCATGGCCAGCAAGGTCAGTAAGTTGATGGAAAAGCCCAAGACATAGAGCACCATAAAGGCCGATATCAGCGACACTGGCACCGTCACTGCTGGGATAAGGGTAGCGCGCACATTGCCTAAAAACAGATAGATAACGATCACTACCATCATCATGGCGATGCCTAAGGTTTGGTAGACTTCATTGATGGATTCTTCGATAAAGACGGAAGAATCATAGCTGGGCACAATGCGTATATTGGGTGGCAGGTTTTGTTGTAGCTGCTCTACCGCCTTTCTGGCCTCACGGGCCACCTCCAGGGTGTTGGCCTTGGATTGTTTGACAATACCAAGTCCCACCATGTTTTTACCATTGCCCCGAAACTCGGTCTCGTCGTCCTCCGAGCCACGTTCCACCCGCGCCACCTCGCCGAGCTTGACCAGATATCCGTCATCTCCGGCCTTGATGGTCATATCAGCAAAGTCGTCCGGAGTCATAAAACTGCGCTCGACTCGCACCTCAAAGTCCCGGTCTTGGGACTCTATCTCTCCGGCGGGCAATTCGACATTTTCAGAACGAATCACCCGCTCAATATCCTGCACCGTGATATTACGCGCCGCCATGGCGTTACGGTCCAGCCAGACCTTCATGGCATAAGTGCGGCCACCACCGATACGCACCCGGGCTACGCCATTAACGATGGCCAGACGGTCGACAATGTAACGATCGGCGTAATCGGTCAGTTCCATCACCGACATGTTGTCGCTGCGCAGGTTATACCAAACCACCACATTCTCATCGGAATTGGATTTAAACACCTCGGGCGGGTCGGCCTGTTCCGGCAGGTTATTCAGCGCCCGGCTGACCCTCTCACGGACATCGTTGGAGGCAGCATCGATGTCTCGTGACAGCTCAAACTCAATATTGATGGACGATCTTCCGTTGCGGCTGCTGGAAGAAATATTCTTTATGCCCTCAATGCCACTGATGCGATCTTCCAACAGCTGAGTAATTCGACTTTCCACAATCGATGCCGACGCGCCAGGGTAATTGGTATTGATGGAGACTACCGGACGGTCCACATCCGGATACTCGCGCAGCGACAACATGGAAAACGCCACCACACCGAAAACGATCAACAGAAGATTAATAACAGTGGCAAAAACCGGGCGCTTAACCGACAGATCCGATAGCAACATATCAGCGCTCCAACACCGAAACTTCTGTTCCGTCACCCAGCTTCAGAGCGCCTTCCACTACCACCTGCTCGCCAGCGTCAAGTCCGTTTATCACCTGCACCGTACCGGGCTGTCGATAACCCAGCGTCACCTGACGCTTGGACGCTTTATTATCGTCACCGACCACATACACAAACTGCTGCTCCTGAATTGGCACGATGGCTTTTTCCGGCACCGTTAAGGTATTGATCACCCGCTTTTGAAGGTTAATTTGCAGCAGCATACCCGGGCGCAACTTTAGATCTACATTGTCGACCAGGGCCCGCACCTGAACCGAGCGGGTCACCGGATCCACCCTGGAATCGATACTTTTGATGGTGCCTTCAAACGTCTCCCCGGGATAGGCCACCGAACGGGCGATCACCGTTTGCCCCCCGGCCACATCGGGCAAGTATGCCTCGGCGATATTGAAGTCCACTTTAATGGGTGCCAAATCGTCCAGGGTTGTAATGATATCACCGGGCTTCACCAAGGCACCGGGACTAACCCGGCGAATCCCCAACCGACCCGCGAAGGGCGCGCGTACCTCCAACTCCGCCAGATTGGCCTGAGCCACCTCCAGCTGTGCTCGCAGAGCGTTTACCCTAGCTTCCTGTTCATCCAGTAGCTGTCTGGAGGCAGCATTCTCCCTTGCCAGATTCTGGACTCGGGCAAACTGTCGCTGCGCTTCTTCCAGATTGACTTCAAGCTCATTAACTCTGGCTTTTTCCTCACGATCACTAAGCTTAACCAGTAGCTGTCCGGCCTGAACAAGCTCGCCGTCATCGAAGGCCACTTGCTGCACAATTTCACTTTGCTGAGCAGTGATCTCTACCGCTTCGTTCGCCTTTGCCGTACCAAGCGCCTCGATAATGACCACCATCTGCTGCTTGTCCACTGTGTGGGTTACCACCGGCACTGCACCACCACGCCGACCGGACTTCTCTATGCCCGGCTTTAAGTAGAGATAGGCCGACAAACCGGCCACTAAAACCAAAATGATGAGAACGGGAGATATCCGCCATGACTGTGTCATAAAAGTGCCTATTATCAATCCTTAAGCTATGCCGCAGAGACTCTGACTATGGTAAAGTCGTGTCACCATGTTATTGCTACGTTTCAAATTGCGTAAACTGTTCATTGTCTTACTGGGAAGTCTGTTAGCTGGCTGTCATGATGCTCCGCCGGCCTCTCCCATGTGTCGGGTTTTACCCGATCTTCTTGAGCCTAACTCAGGCCCGGCCAGATGCCTAATTAAAGTCGACCAACGGCTGATTGCCATCGGCGATCCTCAACTGGAGCAGCTATACCTGCCAGGCGGTAACAATCAGGGCCGTGAAACCGCTCAGTGCGCGGCGCATCGACACACCTGGCAGCAAACCGGCTTTAACGTGGCAGTGGGTCGCTCACTGGGAGTGAATGACGATGGCGAGCAGGTCTTCGAGTGCTTGCTTAATGACTACCTGGGCGAGGAGTTTCATCAACTGCCTGTCCCTGAGTGGGCTAAGCCTGAAATAGACTCCATGCTGCTGACCGATCCCTTTGAGTTACAGCCACACCAATGGCACAACCCCGATCGCCTGGTGCAGGTGCGCACCTGGTTTAATCAAGCCAGAGCCCGGCTACCGAATCAACATCAAAACTCACGTTAATCAAACTCAGAATGAAAAAAGTCACTCAGTCTGAAACTTCACCGAATTTCCATCACTGACTTTATCAAGCTCTTCGGCAAATTAATGACCAAGCAAGGGATAAAACACCGATAAATCATTAAGATAAATAGATTTAAGGGAATTGCGACAAAAAGAAATTTTGTGGGTAATATTTAACCACGAGTACAGAAAAGTATCCGAGATCAGGGCCTTATGAGGCGAGTTGTTCTCAATAAATCAAAGCCTATGCCTCGGTCTCTTTGCTAAGCACAATAAAGCCGGTTAACTCGCCCCATTGACTCGGTGTACCTCGTCGTCCGCCGGCTCAGGTAACGCCGCCTTTGACTTAGTGGCATACCAGTAAGCCATAAAGTCGGAGGTAATCTTTTGCTCGATCTCAATCGCCTCTTCGGTCGGACAAAAGATGGTGATGGTCACCTCAGTATCCCCTAACTCGGAGGTGGTCACCCTGATTGTGGGATCCGGCCCAGGAATGGTTACATCCAGGCGGTGCTCAATCATGCTGTTATATCGGATCGCCACATCACGGAAATGCAGACAGTGTTTCTTAGCCCGCTCGTGCAGTCGCTCAATAAACTGAAACACATTTACCGTCTGATTACGGGTAATAGTAAAGGTGTGCGTGGCGTACCGCTTTAGAAAGTTAAGATTACGAACAGGCTTAGTAAACAACTGATTATTGGGGATATTAAGAGTCTTACCTGTATAATCATAAGTTGGCAGATACACTTCCTGTAAGGTCAGTGACAGCCAATCCGATTCGACAACCTCACCGCAAACATCGCCCACTTCGACCCAGTCCCCCACACGGAAAACCCGGGTACTGGTCACATATAAGAAACCGGTAAAGCACTGAATATACTCGCGTGTGGCCAATACGATACCGACAACAAAGGCGGCAATGGATAACGCCAAATGCTGCAGTTCGGCAGACCAGATTGCCAACAGAAAAAACACCAGACTCAAGTTGGTAATGTTCTTAATAGCGTTGACGACCGGTCTTTTATCTTGTGCTTTACGCTTAGCCCGGCGGCGAATGCCTTTGATGACCCAACGGCGCACGATCAGGATCAGCATGGCCAGCGTTACCGATAACGCAAGCTTGTACTCCAATACCAGGTCAGATATTTCCTTAAAATCCCACATGCTTACCCCGGGCCGTTAATAATGGCGGCTATGATCCTGTTATTCTGTGAGTTTTGCAAGGTAAGCGAGGTCAAACCAGAAAGCGGCCCAGAGTTTGATCTTAAACAAGGTTTAACCTGCTAGCGGCCCGGTCCCATTCCCTATTGTGATCCAGATCAGTGTTTGTCGGAGCGGCCTGCATAGAATCTTCATCGAACTCACTAACACACGGAATCTTCGATGAAAAAACAACTTACTGCCGCGTTACTGCTTGGCTCACTAAGCTTTGCTTCTCAGGCACAGAGCAGCGACTGGACTCTGCGAGTTCACGGTGCCCATATTTCTCCGAATGACGACAGCTCGCAGGTACTGGGTAATGATGGCGTTGGTGTGGACAGCGCTTCCGGGCTGGCTTTCAGCATCAGCAAAGCCATCAATCGTGACTGGAGTGTCGAGCTCCAGGCGGCGTTACCATTTTCTCATGATATCAACGGCACCGGTGCCATTGATGGTCTGCCTATCGGTGACACCAAGCACCTGCCTCCCACATTAAACGCCTTATACCACTTAAACGACGTTTGGCACCTGGGACTGGGTGTAAACTACACCTTGTTTTTTGATGAACAGACCTCAGATGCATTAACAAACGCCCTCGGCGCTGACAGCACAGCTCTGAAACTGGATGACTCTGTCGGTTTGGCCGCCAAGGTGGGCTTCGATTATCCGCTTACTGAAAACTGGAGTCTCAGTGGCGGCGTTTACTATATGGATATCGATACCGACGCCGACGTCTTAGTCAATGGCGAAGTCGCGACCACTGTGGATGTGGAAATTGATCCCTGGGTCGCTCTTTTCGGTATCAGTACCAAGTTCTGATTTTTTTGCGTGATACTTGTCCCTGCATTGCCGCCGATTTCGGCGGCTTTTTTTATTTCCCGACAGAGCGGGAATGCTAGAGCTCGGCCAAATCCGCCATATTGCCCTTACTCTCCAGCCACGTCTTACGGTCTCCGGCACGCTTTTTCGCCAACAGCATATCCATCAGTTCTTCGGTAATCTCGTTATCATCTACCGTGAGTTGCACCAGCCGGCGTGTATTGGGATCCATGGTGGTTTCCCGAAGTTGGATGGGATTCATCTCACCCAAGCCTTTAAAGCGCTGCACATTGACCTTGCCTTTTTTCTTCTCCGCCTCAATGCGATCCAGCACGCCCTGTTTTTCATCCTCGTCCAGGGCATAAAACACCTCTTTCCCTACGTCGATACGGTAAAGCGGCGGCATGGCCACATACACATGGCCTTTTTCTACCAGAGCGCGGAAGTGGCGCACAAACAATGCGCATAACAAAGTAGCAATATGCAAGCCATCGGAGTCGGCATCGGCCAGAATACAAATCCGGTAATATCTCAGCCCGTCCAGATTATCTGAATCCGGATCAATCCCCAGCGCGACCGAGATATCATGAATTTCCTGCGAGCCCAGCACCTGCGCCGAGTCTACTTCCCAGGTATTCAGTATCTTGCCTCGCAGCGGCATAATGGCCTGATATTCGCGATCCCTGGCCTGCTTGGCCGAGCCACCGGCGGAGTCACCTTCCACCAGAAACAGTTCAGAGCGGGAGCTGTCCTGTGATGAACAGTCCGTCAGCTTTCCGGGCAACGCCGGCCCCTGAGTGACTTTCTTACGCTCGACCTTACGGACCTGACGCATGCGACGCTGGGCATTGCTGATGCACATCTGAGCCAGCTGCTCGGCGATATCGGTATGTTGATTCAGCCACAGGCTAAAAGCGTCTTTCACAACACCGGAGACAAAGGCCGCCGCCTGACGTGACGACAGACGTTCCTTAGTCTGCCCGGCGAATTGAGGGTCCTGCATCTTGGTGGACAGAATATAACAGCAGCGATCCCAGATATCGTCGGGACTTAGCTTGACGCCACGGGGCAACAGGTTACGAAACTCACAGAATTCACGCATGGACTCCAGCAGCCCCTGGCGCAAGCCGTTCACATGAGTACCGCCCTGAGCCGTAGGGATCAGGTTCACATAGCTTTCGGTAAGCAGCTCACCGCCTTCAGGCAGCCAGATCACCGCCCAGTCCGCCGCCTCATGATTACCAGAAAAATTGCCGATAAAAGGTGCCTCTTCGGGCAGGCTGATCTTATCTTCCACCGCCTGGTACAGATAGTCCTGAAGGCCGTCCTCGTAATACCATTCATGGGTATCGCCATTGACCTTATCGTCGAACCGGATCTTCAAGCCAGGGCAGAGTACGGCCTTGGCTCTTAAGATATGCAAAAGCCGTGGCACCGAGAATTTGCCCGAGTCAAAATAGCTGGCATCGGGCCAGAAGTGTACCCGAGTGCCAGTATTTCGCTTACCACAGCTATCGATGACCGCCAGATCTTCCACCTTATCACCGTGAGAGAAGGCAATTTGATACACCTCGCCTCCGCGGCGGATGGTCACCTCGACCCGACTGGACAAGGCGTTAACTACAGAGATCCCCACACCATGTAAACCACCGGAAAACTGGTAATTCTTGTTAGAGAACTTACCACCGGCATGAAGCTTGGACATGATCAGTTCCACTCCCGACATCCCCTCTTCCGGATGAATGTCCACGGGCATGCCCCGACCATCGTCGATCACTTCCAGCGACTGGTCGGCGTGTAAGATGACTTTAATGCTACTGGCATGTCCGGCCAGAGCCTCATCCACACTGTTATCAATGACTTCCTGAGCCAAATGGTTGGGTCGGCTGGTATCGGTATACATGCCAGGGCGGCGCTGTACCGGTTCAAGCCCGTTTAAAACCTCAATGTCCTGTGCGTTATACTTCTGATCTGCCATGCTCTGGGGTTATCTCAATGGATAAAAACTCACTGGATGTTATCAAGCCGCCGACACCAGGGCAATTATACCAATCCGTGTCGATCTTTCGTCGTTCAGCAAGAGCTAAAAGGTGCTCTGGCAAGGCAGGTCACCGATGGTTTAGTGGGCCTAAATCGAGGTGGCCTAACACAGTCAAAGGGCGTTTTAGCCTTGCCCACGGAGAGCGGCCAGAAAGCCTTATCTCTGTATTGACACCTTTTGACATAGCACCAGTATGCCTGCGAAGCCCCCCTTGACCTAAGGCTTTCTGACCCGCTCTGATAGGTTAAAGATCGACACGGATTGGTATTCAGTCAAATAGGTGTTGCATAATGGCATTCAGGTGACGGTCAAATCCAACGAAGCTATGATCGCCCTCTGGCTCTACGGTCACCTGACAGGCCTGATAAAAGTCCACTGCTTCCCGATAATCCAGGGTTTCATCGCCTTGTTGCAACAGCACCCATAAGTTCTGTTTGGCGCCTGGGTGATCCAGCGCCATCTGCTCCAACTCTGCCACATGATAAGGCTTCAGGGTGAAGCGCTCACCGCTATAGAGGTTCTCGTGCTCGCCCAATAACCCGGATAACAACCGGTGGGGGTGAACCGCCGGGTTTACCAACACGCCGCGACCGCCAAACTCACGCACGGCATGTGTAGCTAAAAAGCCGCCCATAGAACTGCCGATAAACCCCAGTTGATAATCCGCAAAGCCTTTGGCGAGAACACGCACCTGCTCGAGCGCATCGGCCGGATAATGAGGCAGTTGCGGGATCACCAGGCTGATATCCGGATGATGTTGCTCGATATGAGCCCTGACCTGCTGAGCCTTGTGGGAGGCGGGGCCACTTAAAAAGCCGTGCAGATAAATTAATGCCTTAGCTTGACCTTGCATTGACTACTCCTGAGTTCGATAAACCTGACTGCTGAAATGACCGTCGCCATTGAGGGTAATTTCACGAAATCCGGGGAGCTCGTCAGCCACCGCAAAATCAGCGCTGTGCTGCCACTGCCAGCAGCTGGATGGACAAGCCTGGATTTGAATATGATGGTAACGGGTCTCTGCAGCGCTGTGTATATGGCCATACAGTACCAGCTTCACCTGAGAGAGTTCCTTTATTGCGCAAAGAAAGTCCTGTCGGTTCAGCCACTGGTGACGATCCATCCAGCCGTTAACCGGCAAAGGGTGATGATGCACGGCGATAGCATGGTGCGTGTCCGGGCTTGCCTCAACACGCTGCACTAACTCATCCAGTTGCCGCTGGCTAACCCTACCAAGGGTGCCCTGATAAGCACTATTCAGCCCGTGAACCTGCCAGCCTTCTCCTTCAATAGACTGCTTTTGCCATCCCATGGCTTGCGGGAAAAGCCCCTGCATCAGGCTGGGATCATCGTGATTACCGGGGATCATCCAGCTGCGAGCCATCAACCCGGACTCACACAACAACTCATGCAGATGGGCATAACTGTCAGCACTCTCATCGCCACTGAGATCACCGGTTAACAGCAGGTAATCAGGGTCTCGCTGACGAACCAGTGCCAGCACTGCCTGTAAGGAGTCGTAAGGACAAATGCCGTTGTAGCCGCTACGCTGTTTATCGGCTAATAGGTGGCTGTCGGTCACCTGGATTAACTTCACGGCGGAGGAATTACGCTTTGGCTGACTGCTGCTGACGCAAACAGAATTCCAGCCACTCGGCCAGAAACAGGTTTACCAGTTCTTTTTCGTTTTTCTGGTGCATCAGCCGATTGGGGTAATCATAGCTGGAACGGAATCGGCCCATATGCTGGAAGCCCAGAACCTCGGCCATGCGCGCATCATGATAGATACGCACCTGCATCTGAGGGCGTAAATAGTCCGGCAGACCATGCTGAGACTGACTCATTTCAAGGGTGGTCGTGTAGGGCTCACAACTAACAATACGGATGGTAAAGAGACTGCCCGGGGTGGCATTGAACTGGTACTCCATGGCCTCCGAGTCTACTTCGGGCAACAGTGCCATCAAACGGCCATAGTTCGCCTCACAGACCGCCTGCAAGTTGGCCAGATGAGGAATGTATTTTTTGGATACCGCCGTATTACTCACACCACCTCTCATGCACGTGTTTTTGGTTGAGCGCCAACCATTGTAAAGCAATTACCGTCGAAGCGTTATCGATCTTTCCCTCGGCCAAAAGGCTTAATGCCTCTTCCTCGGGGAAACGGTGCACATAAATATCTTCATGTTCACTGTCCAGGCCATGCACCCCGCCCGCATTACCAAGCTCACATTCTCCCAGATACACATGCAGGCGCTCACTGGTGCCGCCAGGGCTGGACAGATAACTGAGCATAGGCCAAAGACGCTTCAACTTTACGCCTGCTTCTTCTTCTGCTTCCCGATACGCCACCTCTTCGACCGACTCCCCGGACTCGATTTCCCCGGCGACGCACTCCAACAACCAAGGGGTATCACAGGTGGCCATCGCTCCGGGACGAAACTGCTCTATCAGCGCCACTTCTTTACGTACGGGATCATAAGGCAGTACTGCTACCGCGCTTCCCCTTTCGAACACTTCCCTTTGGATAGGTTCACTCCAGCCACCATTAAACAAACGGTGCTTCAGGGTATAAGTCAGCATTCGGAAAAAGCCCTGATAGGGGGTTTCTTTATTGATGATCGTCACATCATCGGCGCTAAAACGTGAACGAAAGGTCAATATTCTTCCTCCGAGGTTTCACCAGCGGTTGATAAACGCAACCGTTTACCCCACTATTACTTTCACTCAATAAGGGCAAAGTTACATATTCTGTTACACTTGGATACGCCATGTTACCTCAAAACAGTTAACGGGACCGTTTGATTTCCTTAGACTTTGCCGTTATCGATGGTCATAAGGTGGCGCTACTCGCCACAGGATCAGGAATCACATTGTAGGAAAAGCCATGAAAAGATCACTTATATCCTTGTTGGTGGGCATCAGTATGACGTCACCGGTGCTGGCCGACGACTTGCATCAGGTATATCAGTTAGCCCTTGAGAATGACCCTGTAATCAATAAAGCCAAGGCGAATCGCGATGCTGCCCAGCAAGGCATTGACATCAGTCGGTCAGCGTTATTGCCGCAAATATCCGCCTCAGCAGATTATTCCATGGCTACCCGTGAAGAGCCTGACTTTCAGCCTACCGGTATCGAAATCATCAGTTCGGACGCTGACAGCACCGGTTGGGGAGTAACACTGGATTTGTCCATCTATGACCACAGTAACTGGGTTGAACTGGACCGGGCTGAAAAAGTAGCGCGCCAAAGCGACACACAGTATGCCAGTACCGTACAGGATCTTATTCTGCGCACAACCACGGCCTATCTCAACGTGCTAAAAGCCATGGATAACCTGGAGTTCGTGCAGGCCGAGAAAAATGCCATTGAACGTCAATTGGAACAAACCAAGCAGCGCTTTGCGGTAGGATTAACGGCCATCACCGACGTGCATGAAGCTCAGGCCAATTTCGATAGCACCGTCGCCCAGGAGATCCGCGCCGAGAACCAGGTGGAGTTACGTCTGGAAGAATTACGCGCCATCACCGGTAAATACCACGACCAACTCTCGATTCTGGACACCGAAACCTTTGATACCGCCCGTCCGAATCCCGATACCCCCCAGGGCTGGCTGAACAAAGCCGAACAGCAGAACCTGGCTCTTTTGGCCAGCAAACTGGCCAAAGATATCGCCGAGGACGACATCGATTCAGCACGGGCCGGGCATTACCCCACTTTATCCCTGCGAGCCAGTAAGAGTAGCTCCAGCAGTGAGATAGAAGTTGGCGGCCAGACCACGGATTTGCCCACCACCGACAGCGAATCCATCGGCCTGAGTCTGAATGTCCCGATCTATTCCGGTGGCCGCACCAGCGCCCTGACGGAGCGCGCTCGCCACCAATATGTGATGGCCAGTGAGGATCTGGAATTAACCTACAGAGATACCATCCGTTCGGTACGTAGCTCCTACAATGATGTAATCGCCTCCATTTCCACCATTAAAGCGCTGAAGCAGGCGGTGGTCTCGGCAGAAAGCGCACTTAAAGCTACTGAGGCAGGCTTTGAGGTGGGGACCCGTACCATTGTGGATGTGCTGAACAGCACCCGTAACCTGTATAACGCCAAGCGCAATCTGGCCGAGGCCAGATACAACTATATCCTTGGCACTTTCCAGCTCAAAAAAGCCGCAGGAAACCTGTCAGAGCAGGACATTATCGCCATTAACAGAGGGTTAGAGGCAAGCCAGTCCTGACTCTACAAACGAGTCTCTGAAAGGCCAGCTATGCATGCTGGCCTTTTTTATTTTCGCTGCGCTTTCACAGCGGCGGGAAAAAGGCTGGTAAAACATTCAATTAAAATGGAAAATGGGTGTGAAATAACACTCTCTTTATATTGCGAGTGTCGGTTTTTTCAGTTGGAGACCCGAAGCATCTCAATGAGAGCCAAACCCACATCTTTTGATATTGCTCATATGGCCGGAGTATCCCAATCCACGGTTTCCCGGGCCTTACGTAACAGCCCCCTGGTCAATAAAGAGACTCGGGACAAGATTCAGGCTATCGCCCAGGAACTGAATTACAAGGTGGACAAAAACGCCAGCAATCTGCGTCAGCAACAGAGCCGCACTATTGCCCTGTTGTTGTTTGAAGACCCCACCACCGATGACTCCAAGATCAACCCTTTTTTCCTGTCCATGCTTGGCAGCATCACCCGCGCCTGTGCGGCAGAGGGCTATGATCTACTGGTCTCTTTCCAGCAGTTGAGTGACAACTGGCACGCCGATTACGAAGACACCAATAAGGCTGATGGCCTGATCCTGCTGGGGTATGGCGACTATGTGGATTATCAGGACAAACTCCACCAGCTCCAGGACCAGAATACCCATTTTGTGCTCTGGGGAGCGGTGGATCCTAATCGTCCCGGCATCTCCATTAGCTGTGACAACTTTCGCGGGGGCTACAAGGTCACCCAACACCTGATTCGACAAGGCCGGAAATGCTTTGGCTTTATCGGCACCGCCGATCATCACTACCCGGAATTTTTTGAGCGTTTTAAGGGACATTCCGTCGCACTGGAACAGGCCGGTTACCAACACCAGCCACTGAAACTGGATGCTATCTCCAGCGAAGAAGCCGGTAAGGCAGCACTGAACCAACTGCTGGAACAGCAACCCCATATTGATGCGGTCGTCTGTGCCAGTGATACGATTGCCTTAGGGGTAATGGAAGCTCTTAAGGAACGTGGCTATGCGGTCCCCGAGGATGTGGCGGTAGTAGGCTATGACAACATTCTGCTGTCAAACTACGTATCGCCCAAGCTCACTACGGTGCAGCAAGACACCACCGCCGCCGGAGAAATGTTAGTAAAAACGGTGGTGAAAATGATTCGTGAAGAACCGGTAGAAGACGTGATTCTGCCTGCAGAAGTCATTGTGCGGGAATCTTGTGGAAACACTGGTTAATAAAATACAAAAAAGGCAGCCTCAGCTGCCTTTTTTGTCACTGCACTACGTCAGTCTTAATTCAAACGATCCAGCAACTCTTTACCGATAGGTGTGCCAATATGGCCATTGGCTTCTGCCCATTGCTTGATAGTCATACCGTCGCCTTCAGGCTGTTCCAAATCACCCTTACTCATGCGCTTTATCATATAAATGCCGGTTTCCGCTGAGCCGTTTTCCATCGCATAACGGATCATGCTGTTACCGCCACAGGAAATGCCGGTGTAGTAATCACCCAGACGCAAACGATAGTCGCTGCGCACGGTACGCATTTTCTTACGCAACTCTGATTTGTCATCGTTCTTGACGATGGTACAAATGTTTTGCAGTTCTTCATTGATATCCGCGTAAGACAGAGGAGAAAACGCCGCCATGGATGCTAACAATGCTAGAGTGGATTTTTTCATACAGAGCCTCTTACTCTTAACTGACCTTGGAATCTGACTTCGTCGAGTCCACCGGAATATCCGACCTTACGCCCTCGAAGTATAGGAGATCATACCATAGCACAACTATGACACAAAATTTAACCCCCCTGCGCTCAGGTAGGACTTGAGGTTATAAATGCTCCATTAAATGCTCGAGTTGCGCCTTGAGCCCGGCGTCAGTGATTTCTCCTTCCCGCACCCACACATGCACACCACTGGCGGGAACAGACACCTTCAGAGATTCACTGGCGGCGATATTGCGAGTGCTGCCAGATAACTGTTCGGTCCAGAGCCCGGGTTGCAGGTACTGGTCAATGTCAAAGGCCGCTGGCTGATCGCCTTTGTTCAGCAGCACCAGTGCGGTTTGCCCGTTACCGTCTTTTTGCAGTATCCGGTAGAATGCCGCCGTATCGCCCGCTAACTCCAGGTTCACCTGTAAGCCTCGCTGTAAGGCTGGTAGCTGTTGGCGTACCTTGGCGATGCGGGCCAGGTTATGACGAATGGGGTGTTGCTTGGCCTTGTCGATATTCGTCTGGCCGTAATAGTTGCGGTTACCCTGATGTTCCACGGTACCGCGCATATAGCCCATTTCTGAGCCCATGTAGACCACCGGTATACCGCGAGCAGTGAACAACCAGTTATGAGCATTGATAAACCCTTTGTCGGTGGCATCCAGCCTTGCCATATCGTGATTATCATAGAAGGTGGTCAGCTCGTATGGGTTGTTATACGGGCCATGAGTCAGGTGCAAATAGCCTTCCAGTTCACCGTAGCCCCCGCCTTCTCTGGAAAAGACCTTACTCATGGCATTCTGACCGGGGAAGTCCAGTACACTGATGTTACCGTTCTTCTCCAGCGTGTGCTGGGCTATAAAGTTGGCGTTGTAATCATAGCTTTCAGCGAACATAAAGAAATTCGGATACTTGGCTCGAATGCGATCGGCAAACACCTTCCAGAAATGATGCGGCACATGTTTAATCGTATCGATTCGAATGGCATCGGCGCCCTGTTCGATCCATTGACTGTAGGCCTCAACGAAATAGTCCACGACAGCCGGATTGGTCTCATCCAGATTAGACAGTTGCATAATATCCTCCTCACGGTGGAAGAAGTCATGCAACGGATTGGCCTCATCCAGTTCGGACGGCTTCAGATTTTGATGGTCTGCAACCAGTTTGCCTTCCTTATCATAGAGCTCGCCAAACTCGGGCTGGTCGACAGGCATGGTGAAGGAGGGAGAGCCGTGGTTAGCGACGATATCCAGTACCGTTTTAATGCCGTACTCCTGTTCCAGCTTTTGATTAAGCTCTTTATACCCCAGGTCAGGCGACGGATAGTGCTCGTCGAGCTTGAAAAAATTAACTCCCCAGTACCCATGATAGCCTGTCTTGCCTCCATCTTTAAAAGCACCACCGAACTCAATGGTTTCGCCACCGGCAAAGGCCTGGTCAGGATTGTCCACTAAGGGAGTCATCCAGATCGCACTGAACCCCATGTCCTTAATAAACTGGGCGTTATTCAATACGCCCTTCAGATCGCCCCCCATATAGCCCACGTTGGCCGAGCGCCCATCGGGACCTTCAAGCTCAATATCGAAGGTGGGGTAATCACCGCCCTGATCTTCATGGTTGTTGGTTGGGTCGCCATCCACAAACCGATCCGTAACGAGAAAGTACACCGCCTCGCTGGCAAAGGGGTGATCGGTGCCATAATACTCAGGCTGGCTGCTGTCATTTGAGGTCGTAGCCTGACAACCTGCCAGAGCCGCTGCAGCCGCCAGTGCGATCAGTGTTTTTTTCATGATTTCCCCCTTATGCTTCCCGGTATTCCGGCTCTTTGACTCTTAGCACCAACAAGGCTGCCAACAACATACTGGCTCCGCCCACGATCAGGGCGTAAATCGGTTCGCCGTCAAATACCTTTGTCACCAAAAAGCCCAGGATACTGGCTGCAAGGATCTGCGGCAGCACGATAAAGTAATTAAAGATACCCATATAAACGCCCATCTTCTTAAACGGCAGGCTGTTGGACAAAATGGCGTAAGGCACTGCCAGGATCGAAGCCCAGGCGAAACCCACTCCGATCATCGGCAAGATGAGCCAGTCCGGGTCCTGAATAAACAAGAAAGCAATGTAACCCAAGCCACCGAGTATCAGGTTAACCATATGAGTCACCTTCAGGTTGGTCAGCTTGACCAGCACCGGAATCAGCATAGCGGCAAAGATGGTGGTGCCATTGTAAACCGAGAATAGCACTCCCACCCAGTCAGCCCCCTGGTTATACAAGGCCGAGGTGGTGTCATTAGTGCCAAAGTGATGGGAGGTCACCGCCGAGGTCATATAGGTCCACATGGCGAACATGGGGAACCAGGAGAAAAACTGCACAAACGCCAACTGCTTCATGGCCTCAGGCATGGTGAACAGGTCATTCATCACCTCTGAGAAACCGTTATTGCCTTTCCCGGATTGCACCAATGCCCCGGAAAACAACTGCAAAATACCAAAGACAACCAAGCCTACCGACAGGATGTACAGCTTTTTGTCCAGGGCATCGATGTTAAGGTAGATCACCGCCGTGAGCACAATACCGATGGCGCCCCAGATCACACCATGTTGGTAGAACTTGGCCGCCGGGCGAATTCTGGAGTCATCTTCTACATGACTGGCACCTTCAATTTCCCGATCCGCGGCTTCAAACTCCTTTAACTCTTCGGGGCTGTACTCCTTGGTCGTCAATACGGTCCACATCACCGCAATAAAAAATACCGCGCCACCGGCATAAAAGGCGAACTTCACGGAGTCCGGGATCATGCCTTCCGGCGCCGTATTGCTGATACCGAACCAGTTGGTCATCATCCACGGCAGTGCCGAGGCCACTACCGCCCCCACACCGATAAAGAAACTCTGCATGGCATAACCAAGGCCCCGTTGATTCTTAGGCAGCATATCGCCAACAAAGGCGCGGGTGGGCTCCATAGAAATGTTGATGGAGGCATCCATGATCCAGAGCATCCCCACCGCCATCCACAAATACGGCGAGTTCGGCATCAGGAACAAGGCGATACTGGCCAGTACCGCACCGATAACGAAATAGGGGCGACGACGACCAAAACGGGTCCAGGTGTTATCACTCAAATAGCCGATAATCGGCTGAACGATTAGGCCGGTCACCGGCGCAGCAACCCAGAGCACGGCCAGATCGCCATAGTCGGCACCAAGGGTTTCGAATATCCGACTCACATTGGCATTTTGCAGAGCAAAGCCAAACTGGATCCCCAGAAAGCCAAAGCACATATTCCAGATTTGCCAGAAACTGAGGGCGGGTTTGCTTTTATGCATCATGGTACGTCTCTGTCCTTTACGATGAAACCACTATAGCAGCAGTGGTGCGTCAGCGACCAGCAGCAACAAGCCCGTTGGATCACTGTATTAACAAGGAAAAGTCCGATGTTACAAAATCTTTACCTGGCAGACGAACCCTTTGCCCGTGAGTGCATACGTATTCATTTAAACAACCACAATACCGCCTCGGTGAAATGGGTCCGCCAGAGAGCTTCATTATGCTCACCGCCCGGCACTATTTTTGTCTCTAGGACTACGGAGGTTACCTGGCGCTGTTGCCGGGCCATTTTCTCAGTCAACGCAGGAATATCGCCGCCCTCCTCACCACCGGCCAGATAATAAACCCGATGCCGGTCAGTCAACGGATGCACTTGAGCATGGGCGAAAACAGCCGGTGCATACCAAAAGGACGGTGAAAACACTGCCGCCTTAGAAAATACCTCTGGGTATTGGTGAATCGCGTATTGAGTCGCCAACCCTCCCAGCGAGCTTCCCATTATGGCGGTAGACTCCGCCTGTGCACGAGTGCGAAACTGACTATCGACCCAGGGTTTCACCTGATGAACAATAAAGTCAGTATAGGCCTCGCCCCATCCTTTCCCATGCTCGGCATGCTCCCAGGGACTGAGTTCGTTGATGCGATCTGGACCAGCATGATCAATGCCTACCACTATCAATCCCATCTCACCGCTTTGGGCCAGGCGATTAAGTTGTTCGTCCACCTGCCATTCCTCAATATAGGCAGTGGCCTTATCAAACAGGTTCTGACCATCGTGCATATACAGCACCGGGTAATGTTTATCGGAAGCGTCGTACCCTGGCGGAAGATACACTCGTAATGTTTTCGCCTGTCCCGTTTTTGACAGAGTCAGCACCTTATCGAACACCCTGACATCACCACTAATGGTTGAGGCGCTCGTTTTAGTTGCCTTCGGCGACTCCTCATTGCAACCGACCAGCAGGATGACAACCAACCACAGAATTAACTTCATCTTACCTGTCCTTAAAAAACAGCCGACCTTTGAGGCCGGCTGTGTGAGTGCATATGACAACGTTCAGAGCACCTACTGACTCACCTTCAGCACCACCGACTCCAGTGGTGCCAGGTTGATATCCAGTTGACCAATACCTTGCTGCACACTGAGATCATTGCCCTCACTCTCGCCCAGAAGGTCATAGGTCTGGTAACGACCATTGGTCAGACCCATCGCCGAGACCACGCCCTGAGGAATCGACAGGCTGAACTGGCGCGCCCGTTCACTATCGAAATTCGCCACCACAACGACTTTATCGTCACCATTTATGCGGGCGAAGGCATAGAGGTTGCCTGCATAACCGGGATTCTGGCGATTGTCCTGATGCAGGTCGGCAAACTCGCCGGCAAAGGCCGGTTCATTGGTCGCCACTGTCATCAGGCGCTGGTAGAAGTCCCGTAATGCTAACTCTTCAGGCGTCGACTGGCCGCCATCAAACGCGCCACCATTCATAAAACGTTGATGGGCAGGCACACCCCAATAATCGAAGATGGTGGTACGAGTGGGGTCACCAAAACCGGCATCGCCTTCGCCAGGCTCACCCACTTCCTGACCAAAGTAGATCATATTAGTACCGCTGTGGGCCGTTGCCGAAACAACCATAGCGGGCCTGGCTTTATCCGGGTCTCCGGCGAAGGCTGGGCTGGCAATACGCTGCTCGTCATGGTTTTCCAAAAACATCAGCATATGGGAGTGAATATCGGCGATATTATCAAAGGTCTGGGGCAGAATATCGGTGTCGGCTTTGCCTTCCACAATCGCACGCACCGCATCATAGGTTCCCACTTTGTCATACAGATAATCCATCTTGCCCAGATAGATATAATCCCGGTACTGCTCGGGAATGTAGATTTCCGAGAGCAGGAACGCGTCTGGGTTAACGGCTTTGACACTGCAATTCAGGTAACTCCAGAACTCCACCGGCACCATTTGCGCCATGTCATAACGAAAACCGTCCACGCCTTTGTTGGTCCAGTACAGGGCAATGTCTTTAAACTTCCCCCAGGAATCGGGCAAATCTTTATCAGCCCAGAAGGCTAGGTGCTCATCACAACCTTTATGCGCAAAGTCCGCCGGCAACTTAGGGAAATCATAGCTGCCATCCGGTTTAACGCCGAAATTGATCTTCACCGTTTCATACCAATCCCCGGCATCAGGCTGAGCCTTACGGGCCCCATTACCGGTCCACTTAGCCGGATTTTCTGCAAACTGGCCGTCTTCCAAAGGATGAGTATGCCCACCGAGCGGGTTAATGCCGTCGGGCACCTTAAAAGACTCGCCGGGGATATAGTAGAAATTATTATCCCGGGCGTACTCGACGCTGGTATCGTCACTCACGCCAAAGTCCTCGACGCCCTCGGGCGCGGAAACTGACTCATAGCGTCGCGCCACATGATTGGGCACAATATCCATCACCACCTTTAATCCATGTTTGTGGGTACGTTCAATGAGAGCCTCAAACTCTTGCAGACGCTTGGCCGGATCCTCGGCCAGATCCGGGTTTACATTATAGTAGTCTTTAACCGCGTAGGGTGAGCCCGCCCGGCCCTTCACCACATCAGGATCATCCAGGCTGATGCCGTAGTCGGTATAATCGCGGATCACTGCATGATGGGGCACCCCGGTGTACCATACGTGAGTGGTACCTAATTCTTTAATGCTCTCGAGAGCGGCGTCACTGATATCGCTGAACTTACCTACGCCGTTTTCTTCGATTGTTCCCCAGGGCTTGTTGTTGGTGTTGGTGTTGCCATACAGCCGGGTCAGCATCTGATAAACCATGGGCCGTTGGGGTTGGCTGGAGACGGTCTCAGCCTGCTGCTTTTTCTGTTTCATTTCGGCCTCCTTATCGGCCGGCGCTTGTGCAGGCGAACAGCCTGCCGTCAGTGCCGCCAAAACGGCGCTGGTAAGCAGTAATTGGCGTTTCATAATCAGTTCCTATTAGTGTATTTCAATCTGTTGTTGTGCCTGTTGCCAGTGTAACCGAATCACTAACCGCTGCTGTTTGGCATCGTAGTGATACTGGCCCTTATCCAGCGTTGGCATGCCTGAGACTTTAAGTAAGTCTTTACCAACCTTGACCTCTTTGGGTGGCTGCGTCTGGTGATGAATAACCAGAGTTAACTGCCGCGACTCTGGCATCCCCTGATAGTCATAAGCCTGACGATCCAGGTTAAGCGTTAATACTGCGCCGTCTTGCTCAGCACTAAAGTGCAGCAGTTCATATTGCTCACTACTGACCGCATCGAAAGTCTCTCCGTCATCGTCGTACATCAGCCCCTTGGCCGAACTCACCTCGGGATGAGCGTAATAATGCAGTGTCAGATGTTCGCTGCTGTAGGCTTGGGTGGATTGCACTAGGTCAGCCATAGGCACAAAGCTGCCTGCGCGCACCAATACCGGCAGAGTTTCCAGGGAAGTTGGCAGCTCAACAGTCTGACCGCCCTGATAAACCTTATCGGTCCAGTAATCGAACCATACACCTTCAGGTAAGTGAACACTCACAGTTTCCGCTCCGGCTTCGGTAACCGGTGTGACCAGGAAAGCATCCCCCCATAGGTAGCTGCTTTTGTTGTCGATAAGCGAAGAATTGCTTTCGTCTTCGAAAAACAGCGGCCGCATCAGCGGCAGGCCGGTCTGGCTATTTAAATAGCTCAGGGTGTAGTTATAGGGCAGCAAACGGTAACGCAGGTTAATGAATTCGCGCACAATGTCCTTGGTCTGCTGGTCGTGGAATACCGGCTCCGGTGGAATCAGCTCCTGAGCATGGGGTCGGTACACCGGCTGGAACACGCCGTATTGCAGCCATCGGGTGTACATCTCGCTGTCAAACTGCTCGCCGCCGGCAAAACCACCCAGGTCCGAATGGGTATAACCCAGTCCCAACAGCCCCATCTGCAAACTGAGTTCCACCTGAGGCTTTAAGCCGCCCCAGCTGCGACTCACATCGCCGGTCCAGGGGATCATGCCAAAGCGTTGCGAACCGATAAAGCCAGAGCGCATCATCACGAAAGGTCGCTCGTTCGGGCGCGCCTGGCGATGCTTTGTGAATACCAGCTCGGCCCATTTGTGGCCATAGGCGTTGTGCACCTCATCGGCCGTAGCGGTGCGGCCATCGGCCAGGGTATGAATGGTGTCATGGGGATGGACCTCCGGCTCGCCCAGATCACCCCACCAACCACCAACGCCCTGATCTAACAGGCGATCATAGGTTTGCCAGAACCACTTTTGGCCCCCCTCATCGAATACATCGATCAGCCCGGTATTGCCAAAATAGAAATCGAAGGTCTTCGGCTCACCGGCCAGGCTCTCGGCCAGCGCCCCGGCCTCAACCGCCTCATTCCATTTATTCGAGGTGGTCAGCACAAAGGGTTCGGTAATCAGAATGGTTTTAACGCCATCATTGTCCAGATCGGCGATCATCTCCTCTGGCGTGGGAAACGCCTGACGATCCCAGTCCAGATTGCCCATCATGCCTTTGACGTCCTTACCGAACCAGAATAGATCCAGCACAATGGCATCCAGCGGAATCTCATCCTCACGGAATTTTTGCACCACCGAGCGGGCTTCCTGCTCGGTATGGTAGCCAAAACGCGAAGCGTAATTACCCAGCGCCCAACGCGGCGGCATGGGCTGATGACCAGTGACGGCAGTAAAATGCTCGATCAATTCGGGATAGCTATCGCCTGCCATCACCAGATAAGAGGTTCTTCCTCCCACAGCCTCAAACTGCAGAATGTCTTTTTCGGTATGGCCCAAATCCAGATGGCCCGTTGCTGAATTATCGAAAGCCAGCACATATTTGTCCGATGACATCACCGCCGACAGGCCGTAATACATCTGGTTGGACTCGGTGGTATAGCCATAGTGAGCACGGTTATAAAGCGGCATCCGGTGACCACGTCTGTCCATTCCCAATACTCTCTGGCCGCCCCCCATCAGCTTCTCATTATCGTCGATCTTAAACCGAAAGCCGCGCAGGGTGTCATGAACAAACAGGCCCTGTTCTTCTTCGAACAGTGGTTCGCCGTGACGGAAATAGCGAATACGGAGCGGTGACTTTTGCACCCTGGCGGTTAGGTCACCGTTGTGCAATGTCAGCGCGTCTTCACTGACCTCTAAATTCAACGCCACCGGACGGGCGTCTTTATCAATGGCATAGGACGGCAGTTGCTTTACGCCCTCGGGCTGATAGAACACCTCAAAAGCACTGTCGCCAACAGCGGTAATACGTACCAGCCCTTCATCGCTCCTGATGGTCAGCGCCGATTCTGTGGCACTGTGATTCTGGTAATCGGCCGCAAGTGTCGCGCCGCATAGAAATAGGGCCGAGAGTGCGGCCACAGGTCGTAGAGATGCTCGAATATTCACCATAGATCCTTATTCCACTTCAAAAATTCGGGCCGATTTGGCCTGGATAACAATGCCCTGATCCAGAGCAACAGGCTCGCCCCCGAGCACAGGTCTGGCGGTGGTCTTATCGCCGATCACTTCATGGAAGCGGCCGGTATCCACCGTTACAGACTCGTCGTTTTTATTCAGGATCACCATCACCGTTTGTTCGTCGTTATGACGGAAATAGGTGTAGGTGCCATCGGTCGGCGCATAGTGGGTCAGCTTGCCATTGTGGATGGCACTGGCCGTCTGGCGCCAGTTAAGAATGTCGGTAACCAGAGACTGAGCATTCAGCTGTTGCTCGGTCAGGCCATCGCCAGTAAAGGCATTGCTTTTATCGTCTTGCCAGCCACCGGGGAAGTCACTGCGGATAATGGTGTGATCGTCCGTGCCCGGGTGGCTCATTAGAATCTCGGTACCATAAAACAGCTGAGGGATGCCACGTGTCGTAAGGATGTACTTCATCGCCATCTTATACAGCGCATAGTCCTCGTTTAAGGCGGTATAAATGCGAGTCATATCGTGGTTGTCGGCGAAGATGCCCAACTGATAGGGGTTGCCATAGAGAAAGTCATTGGCGATGGACTGGTACAACTCCCGTAGGCCAGTACCCCATGTTTCCTCATTGTTCAGGGCATTCACCAACGCATTTTGCAGCGGAAAATCAAACATACTGGGAATATAGGACTGATAGTCATCATGACGCTCGGTGCCCTTTTGCCAGTAGGCCACGATAGCTGGGTTGTGAGACCATTCTTCGCCAACCAGTCCCAGATCCGGGTACTCGGCCATTACTCGACGGGTGTAGTCACTTAAAAAGCCCTTATCCGGGTAGGAATAGGTATCCAGACGAATGCCGGTGAGATCGGCGTATTCCACCCACCAGATGGAGTTCTGGATCAGATAGTTGGCCAAAAACGGATTGCGCTGATTGAGATCCGGCATGGTCTTAACAAACCAGCCATCGGTAAAAGCCTTCACATCCGACTCAACGGCGTGCGGATCATGCAGCGCTTCACGACGATGAGTTGTCTCGACAAACTCGCCGCCATGGTTGATCCAATCCGGTGTTGGCATGTCCTCCATCCAGTAATGCTCGGAACCAATATGGTTAAGGATGATATCTTTGACCAAACCAACGCCGTGCTTCTGCGCCTGTCTGGATAAGCGGCGGTAATCTTCGTTACTACCATAGCGAGGATCAATACGATAATAATCGGTGGTGGAATAGCCGTGATACGAATAGCGGTCCATATCGTTTTCCAGCACCGGGTTCAGCCACATTTGGGTTACACCCAGACTCTCTAGATAATCCAGATGCTGGATAATGCCTTCAAGATCACCGCCATGACGGCCCCCTTTGTACTCACGATTTATCGGCTCTTTCATGGCCTCGACAGAGTCATTGTCCGTATTGCCATTGGCAAAGCGATCCGGGGTAATCAGATAAATCACATCTTCCGGGCCAAAGCCCTCTCGCTGTGCCGAGCCATCGCGACGACTATTGAGTGGGTAGTCGTAACTGAGCTCAGTCTGACCGTCGCGATTAAAATCGATGGTCAGACTGCCTGGCTGAGTTTGCTCATCAATGGTTAAATCCACAAACAGATAGTTGTCGTTTTCTACCCGATGAATGGCATCCAGTGTCACTCCGGGATAGTCGATCACCGGCGTTAGCTGACCGATGTCATCGCCGTGAATCATGAGCTGTAATTCGGGGTTTTGCATGCCCACCCACCAAGAAAGTGGCTCCAGGTGCTGGATGTCATAGGCAGAAGCAGGAGCTGACAGCATTACCCCGGCCAGGGTTAGGTTTTTAATCAGTGTCATGATGATTCCTCAGAGTGCTTTAAATCGAATCGCGGTGCCGCCACTGCTGGCAAGCTTAAGCCTGAGCCTGTCGCCGTGTTGCACTGGCCTTGAGCTGATGGTCATTGCATAAGGCGCCGTTTGCCAGTCGGCATCAGGTCCGTCGGCGTAGATCTGCGCCTGAAAGGATTGACCTTCCGGCAAGAAGTCCAAAGAGATATCCAGCTTTCTGGCCTGTTCGTCGGTTATGGCTCCCAGATACCAGTCTTTTCCACCTCTTTCCTGCCTGACATAGACCACATACTCCCCCACCTCACCGGCAATGGCCCGGCTTTGCTCCCAGTCGGTCGGCACATCTTTGATGAACCGAAAGGCGTCAGGTCTTGCCTGATAATGCTCGGGTAAATCCGCGGCCATCTGAATAGGACTGTAAAGAGCCACATAGAGGGCAAGCTGTTTAGCCAGCGTGGTCTGAACCCGGTTTTCGGCCTCCAGGCCGTTAAAGGCCAGATTGAAAATGCCCGGGGTGAAATCCATGGGGCCCCCAAGTAGCCGGGTATAAATTAAATTCACGGTATGTTCCGGTGGATTCGGCGGCGAGCCCCAGGCATTAAATTCCTGTCCCCGGGCGCCTTCACGACTGAGCCAGTTAGGATAGGTGCGTCGCAGACCCGTAGCCTTGATGGGCTCGTGAGTGTTAATACTGATTTTATGCCTGGCCGCCAGTTTCACGGAGTCCAGATAGTGATTCACCATGACCTGGCTGTCATGCCATTCATGGCGGTCGATGCCCTGTTCATCCGTACGGGTCACCTCTCCACCATTAGCCACGTAACCGGTCTTAATCTGCTCCACACCCAGTTTTTCATATAAGGCATAAGCATCTGGCATCTGCTCAACATAGTTAGTTACATGACCGGAGGTTTCATGATGACCGATAAGCTTAACGCCAAGCTGTCTGCCATAATCGGCCACGGCCTCCAGGTCGAAGTCTGGATAGGGTTGAGTGAAGTTAAACACCGCGCCATTGTTAAACCACTCTCCATCCCAGCCCAGGTTCCAGCCTTCCACCAGCACGCCATCAAAGCCATGCTCAGCGGCAAAATCCATGTAGCGTTTCGCATTAGCGGTTGTGGCGCCATGCTTTTCACCGCTGCCCCACGAATACATTCCCAGATGCATCCCCCACCATATACCCATGTACTTGCCCGGCTTAACCCAGCTTACATCGCCGAGCTTGTTTGGCTCATTGAGATTCAGTACCAGGTTAGAATTAAGCAAACCGGTGGCGTTACCGGCTATTTGGATAGTGCGCCAGGGAGTATGGAAGCCCGCCTGAGTTTTGACCTTAGTACCGTCAAAGTTGGGAATCAGCTCGGCTTTTAGCAGCCCCCCGCGGCGGCGATCCAGCGTCATCGAGGCATAGTCCACCAAAGCCGCTTCATGGATGGCAAAGTGAGTTCCGTTTTGGCGGCGAAAAGTGACTGGTGTCTGCACTCGGTCGAAGTCGGTAACCCTGGTTTGTTGATACAGATGCTCGTAACGATTCCAGCCCTGTGCCGGAATCCACCAGGCCTGAGTGTGGCTCGCATCAGTCAGGTTAAATTCGGTCAGCTCATCCAACACAGTGAGTGTGCCGAGCCCGTCCTGTTTCGGTATTTCATATCGAAAGCCGACACCATCGTTAAATACGCGGACTCTCAAGTTAAGCCTGTAGTCTCCTTGCAGACTTACCAGTGCCTCGTTGTGATGGTCGCGTACCTGACGGTTCTGGCCCCACGGCTGTTGCCAGTAATGGTCCCTTGACGCCCGGTCGACCGTTTGAATGTGCAGCTCGGGACCAAGATCGCCAATCTCCCCGAAATGCAGTCCCAGGCGGGATGATGTCATCACCTTCTCACCGGCATACGTCACAGAATAAGAGAGTTGCGGCTCATCGCTTAGCGTAAAGACGATACGGTCATCGGGCGAGCGTAACTCGAGTCTCTCCGCCCATGCTGGTTGCGCCATCAGGCAAATAAGGAAGCCGAGAGACCACTTTGGTAATGCTGACATAATGCGTCCATCTTCTGGGTAAGGTAAGTCATACTAGCGATTGCGCAGCCTGCAGGCAGCAACCTGCATACGTATTCATTACAAGATTGCAACAGCCAGGTTAACTCACTGTAACTTATCGAAAATTGTGGCCGTTTTAACGCAGGTCTGCGTTATCTGTTGCCGTTTTTGTTAAACGATAAAGGTAGTAGCTGTTGGAGAGAATAAACAGGGCTTCAGTCATCAAAGCTCCCCAGGTCTGGGTATACCAGCAGTAGACTAAAAACAGCGATGAACCCGACACAATACAGGTTCTCAGCCCTCTTTCGTTACAGGACAGCTCACCATAGCGATACAGTGCAAACGTAATAGCCGGTATCAGAGTCAGCCAACTGCTACCACTCTGGTAACTCAGCAAAAAAATTCCTCCGGTCAGTATCAGAATCAGCATGACAGACTGACCCGGTGTGACTGCTCGCTGGGTTGCCAGGCGATAGAGGCTGCTGCCTGAGGCGACCAGCATCATCGCCATCCCCGCCCAGGCTGACTGATATAAGAATAACCATGCCATGGAGGCGCAAAGCGCCGCATTGATCCACAGTAAACGGGTCAGGTTATGACTGAAAAAGGACAGAGCGACCAGCAACACCGGCAGAGCGTGTAACAATGGTGCCACTCTAGCCCCCATGGCAGCAGAGTCCATCGCGTCTGCAGTCCATTCTCAGACGGGACAATAAGCTGTTCTGACAGGCGTTGCGGACTTCCCGGCACAGTTCTGTCATCAGAATGATGCGCTCAATCTCATCCATCATCGCGCACACGGATCTGGTATCAGCACAGTCGAAACGCCGCAGAGGATGTCGAGATTTAACTTTCACTTTCAAGCGCTAAACGCCCCTTTTAAATTTCTCATCAGAAAATCGGTTTATGAGCCTTGGCTTCAGCTTAATCGATCTCGACACAGCTCGCGTAATTGATTGTCGGACTGAAAGAAGCCTACTGACTGTCGGGTCTAGGATAAACATTTCGCAATACAAGGAAACAAGATGCAAACGTCTTCATCTCATCAATTAATACTTCGGCTCAGTTGGTCTCTGCTAGCGCTCAGACTGGGCGTTTTTATGGTCATGCTGGTATGGAGCCTGGATAAGTTTGTTAATCCGGCCCACGGTGGCAGAGTATTCGAACACTTCTACGGTCTTGAGATCAGCCAGTCACTGATCAACATTCTGGGGGGCCTGCAGTTGGTATTGGTAATTGCCTTTGTGTTGGGTCTGAAAAAGCGTTTCACCTATGGACTCATGTTCGTGCTTCATGGTGCGTCCACACTATCGTCTTACGCACAATACCTGGATGCCTTTAACAATTTGCTGTTTTTTGCGGCCTGGCCCATGTGGGCCGCCTGTCTCACACTATACTTGTTACGAGATTGGGATCATCGCTGGACGCTGGGCAAGGCCGGATAGCATGAGTGAAGGCTTGCGTCACAGAGGCGCAAGCCTTGTATTTCTCACTAAACCACAGCAGGCTTCAGGAGTGTAACGGTACCCTCGTCGGCATCCACTCGAACAGGTGCCCCCACAGGGATGATATGGTTATCACGAATATGGCCAAACTGAGCACCTGTGTATGTCGGTACATTGAGCGGCTTAAAGTAATGCTCAAACACCTCAGCCAGAGTAAAGCCGCCATAGCCTTTTTGCGGGTCACAGTCAGTACAATGGCCAAAGACCACGCCAGCTAACTTGTCCAGATGTCCTGCCAGGTGCAAGGTGGATAAGAAGCGGTCGATACGATAAATGGACTCGCCAACGTCTTCCAGGATCAGGATTTTATCGGTCATGTCCGGTAGGTACGGAGTACCGACCAGGCTCGCCAGTACGGTCAGGTTGCCACCGACAGTTACTCCCTCGGCCACACCGCCAGTGATGGTGTTGATGCGATTGCTAAGCATCACCAGTGTATCGTCGTTCTTCTTGTAATTACGAATAGTCGTGGCTTCACCATCAAACAGCACCTTTCTGGCCTGCTCTTCCTGGAACGCGCCCCAGTAGGCGAAGCCGTTAGGGCCATGAAAAGACACCATGCCGGTCTTGGCATAGACCGCATTCATCAACGAGGTAATGTCACTGTAGCCCATCAGTACCTTAGGATTTTGCTTGATGCTATCAAAATCGAGGTAAGGTAAAAGCCGGTTGCAGCCCCAGCCACCGCGAATGCAAATGACCCCATCGACGCTTTCGTCGGCGAAGGCACGATTAATATCGGCGGCGCGATCTTCGTCCTTTCCGGCCAGATAACCGTGACGATCAAACACATGCTGCCCCAGCTCCACTTTCAGCCCCATTGCCTCAAACGCCTCCTTGGCGATGTAGACATCATCATGTTTGAAGCTGGCACTGGCAGGAGCCACCATGCGGACGGTATCCCCCTGTTTCAGACGTTTAGGCAGAGTCGACGCTGGACTGCGAGCTGCGAATGCGGTTCCTCCGACAAGTTGTGAGGCCACCAGTCCGGCAGCGGAGGCTTTGATAAAGGCACGGCGATCCATGAAGTTCTCCTGTTGTTATTTTACGGTGATTGCCATTGACCCCTTGAGGTGGGGCAGGCTACTCTGAACACTTTAATAATAATTTATTTACAATCAAACATAAAAGAGCAATAAATAATGAAAAGGTATTTGTTCAGCTTAATGGTAGCGGGACTGGTATTTACTGGCCCAGGTCTCGCACAACAGCCTGTTTCGGGCTTGGATAAAGCTCAGATTCGGTTTAGCGATATTGAGCCTCACCTGGAGCGCGTCAAACAGTCCGACCGCTTTACGACCATTCAGGTGGGAACCTCTTATCTGGGCACGCCTATTTATCGCATCAGCACCGGTACAGGCCCGGTGAAGGTAATGATGTGGAGCCAGATGCACGGCGATGAGCCGACCGCCACTCCCGCACTGTTCGACCTAATCAGTCATATTGAACAACATCCCGACTGGCACCGAAGCTGGGCAGATAAAATCAGTTTGCACATGATCCCCATGTTGAATCCCGATGGCGCCGAAATGGCCCAGCGTTTTAACGCTCAGGGCATTGACGTCAACCGGGATGCCAAGGTGTTACAAACCCCGGAAGGGCGCACCCTGATGGAACAAGCCAAGACCATCGAGCCGGATATTGGCTTTAATCTCCACGATCAGAGCCGGTATTACGAAGTGGGGCATACAGGCAAAACCGCGACCATTTCCTTACTGGCCCCCGCTTTCAATGTGGCCAAGGACATCAACGATAAACGCCGCCGCGCCATGCAGCTTATTGGCGTGTTAAAAGAGGTGGGCGACAAAATGATCCCCGGCCATATGGGCCGTTACGATGACACATACGCCCACCGAGCATTTGGTGACACTCTGGCCAGTATGGGCATAAGTACCATTTTGATCGAGTCCGGCGCCTACAAGGGGGATCCGAATCGCCAGGTAGCCAGAGAAGTGAATGTCGCAATGCTGATCCGAGGCTTAAACAGCATTGCCAGCGGCGATTACCAGCAACAGACGCTGGACCCTTACAACGCCATTCCGATGAATAACTCCAATAGCTTTAAGGATCTCATTGTACGCAACCTGACCGTCGAGGACGGAGAGCATGAGTACCGGCTAGACATTGGCATCAATATCGGCAAGCAAGGCGCTTATGTCAATGAAGTGGGTGATTTGTCCGTCTTCCCGGCTTTTAACGAGATCGATGCCAGTGACTATCAGTATCAGGCCGGCAAAGCCTTTAAGTTAGAGGAAACGTTAGTGCTGACTGAGCAGCGTTACAGAGAGCTGCTCGGGCAAGGTTATACTCACTTCGAAGGGGACGCCGAACGGCTCGACAACCAAAGTCAGTGGCCGGTCGTAATTAACCCAAGCCGCGTACCCGAAGCGCGTCCCCAGCGACAGCAAGATGGGTTATTTCTATTAACCCATGACGGCAACGTGACATCCGCTGTTATTAATGGTCAGTGGTTATCCCTTAACTGAATAAAAGTGGCCGGGAATTATGTGATTCCCGGCGAACATACCTTCACGCCATTATCTTGTCTAAAAAGCTCTGGTGAGTCGGAAGCTGCTGAACAGTCCGGTCAATCAGAGTTTTCAGACCCGTTAATAGATCGGCTTGTTGCTCAGTGGTCAGCGAGTCTGCCAGGGGATGATATTTTTGGGGCAGCAGGCCCTGACCTATCATTACCTGATACCAGGCCACCTCGGTGAACAACTCATCCTGCTCGCGGAATACCTTCCCTCCCTCCCGGAATAACTCGATTTTATGTGCCAGTGAGTCAGGAATCGGCATGGTCCGACAACGCTGCCAGAACGCCTCAGGACGGTTATTTAATACATAATGCAGGATAATAAAGTCCCGAATGCGCTCAAACTCAACTTTCGACTGACGGTTATATTCCTCCACATCCACCGGACTAATCCCATTCTGAGGGAACAACTTGATCAGCCGCACTAAGCCAGACTGAACCATATGTAAACTGGTGGACTCCAGTGGCTCGAGGAAGCCACTCGATAAACCCAGGGCTACACAGTTCTTATGCCACTGCTTGACCCGACGGCCCGTCGTAAAGCGAATGGGCTTTGGCTCCGCCAACGGGTCGCTACTAAGGTTTTTCAGTAACAGCTCCTGAGCCTGCTCATCGGACAGGTAATCACTACAATACACCAAACCATTACCGGTACGGTGTTGCAAAGGAATCTGCCACTGCCAACCGGCATTATGAGCAATCGAGCGTGTATAAGGTGGCAATGGATCCAATTTTTCAGAGGGGATAGCCAGAGCCCGATCACAGGGAAGCCAGTGACGCCAGTCTTCATAACCTGTTTTCAACGCACCTTCGATGAGAAGTCCTCGAAAGCCTGAACAATCAATAAAGAGATCTCCCTGAATTTTCTGACCCGACTGTAGTACCAATGAGTCAATAAAACCGGTTTCTGGTACTAATGTCACAGACTCAACAAAACCTTCCACACGTTTTACGCCCTGCTTCTCACTCAATTGACGCAGATATGCGGCATACAGGCCGGCGTCCAGATGATAGGCCTGCACCAATCCCTGAAGCTGGGTATTCGGTATGGTATTGAGGTGGGTGAATTTATTGGCCTTGGCCGCCTGGTAATTCAGGGAATAATCCCAGAAGTCCCCGCCTTGCCCTTCTGATTTGGCCTTCAGCCAGTTGTGATGAAAGCCGGCCAGTCCCATGTTCTTTCCAATCTGGCCGAAGGCGTGCATATAACTCTGTCCCGGCTGATACCAGTCGCTAAATTCGATCCCGAGCTTTATGCTGCCTTGCGTCTGCTTTAAAAACTCAGCTTCCGAGATACCCAACACACGGTTAAAGTGGGTAATAGGAGGAATAGTGGCTTCGCCGACACCAACAGTGCCAACCTGTTCAGATTCCACCAGAGTGATATCCAGCTGCTGATTCATTAGTCGCGTCAGGATACTCGCTGCCATCCAACCCGATGACCCACCGCCCACAATCACCACTTTCATATGCTGCCTGCCTGTCACTATTTTCTGGTTTCAGATACAAAAATACCCTTGTCCGCACACGGCCGACAAGGGTATTTGCTATTGTTTGGATAATTTAGAACTTATAGTTCACACCAAACAGGAAGTTACGACCGAAGCGCTGCGCATCACGCACATCCAGGCCATCGCCATCGATGCTGTGAGCGGTGACAAACTCTTCATCAGTCAGGTTCTGCCCCTGCAGAGTAACCGTCAGGCCTTCCAGCTCTTCAATGCCCGACTCAGAGAAGTCGTAGCTGATTTGCGCATCCAGCAAGTCGCTGCCAAATACGTTAACCGGAACGCGGTTCAGGCTCAGGCCCGCAACTTCGCCCAGGAAGTCAGAACGGCTGCGCCAGCTGGCACGAACCTCAAACCCTGCACGCTCATAGTAAACGGTGGCGTTGTACACTTCCTCAGACAAGCCGGGAACAGTGACATTAAACTCTTGCAACTCAGTACCACCTTGCGTGTCAGTGGGCACTTCCAGTTGGAAATCCAGTTCACTGTCAAGGAAGGTTGCTGAGAAGATACCACCAAAGCCTTCTAATGCATCGGATAGCATTACACCAGGAAGTGACAGGGTCAGCTCCAAGCCATTTACCTTGCCATCACCTACGTTTTTCCATGATGACAATACGCCAACGGGAGACGGGTCGAAGCCTTCTGGAGTTTCCAGTTCGGACGTATCAACGATCTCAGGAACCTGCAACTGCCAGTCTTTGATGTCTTTGTAGAACAAGGCGGCAGCAAAGTAACCTTCAGAATGGAAATAGTTTTCATAGGTCAGATCCAGCTGATTTGCCTGGATGGGCTTCAGACTTGGATTGGCGGTACTACCAGACCAAATTCCAACTTGTTCATTAAACGACAACTCGCCGGAGCTGGCATTCATACGGTCCATTCTGGAACGCGTCATGGTTTTGGAGATACCGAACCTTACGCTCTGCTCGTCCGCAATTTCAGCAATCAGGTTCAAGCTCGGTAAGACCTCGGTGTATGAATCACCACCGGACGTTTCCTGGACATCCAGGCGGCGTCCTTCAATGCGGCGACTGGCGAAACCATCGGAGCTTTGATCCGTATGTACGACCTGAACACCGGCGTTACCACGCACCGGAATATCGCCAATCATCGTATCAATATTGGCCTTAACAAAACCAATGGTCACTTCCTCACTGACCGACCAGGTATTCTGCCAACGGGCGGGGTCACTGAGGCGAGAGTCAAACTCTACATAGTTGCCGTCTTGCCAGAAGCGGAAAGAGTCGAACGCAATCATGTCGTCAATACCAATAAAGCCCAGGGAGGTATTGGGTACGCGATATTGCTCTGGCACCGGCATTTGATAACCTGGGATGACATTGTTGTTTTCGTCCAATGCACCTGGCAATGTCAGGAACAGACCATTGTCGATCTTAGACTTGGTGCGATCACTGAAGTAAGCGCCAAATTCAACGCTGCTTACCATGCCATAATCAAAAATGCGCTCAGCAGCCAGCTTGATCGTGGTCAGCTCATCATCGATTTCCGGCGTGTTGATAAAGCCATCCTGGTCATCACTGCTTTCCAGGTCCGTCAGGTTACCCCAACCCCAGGATTGCGGGTTACCAAGCTGAATCACATCGTGGCTGCCATAGTCCAGTTGAGGATCTAAGTCGACACTCTGATTATCGTCGGCAAACTCAAACCCAATTTGCTCGGGCAGACGGTCATCGAAACCACGACCAGAACCAGCATAAGCTTCAAGTGCCCAGGTGCGGCGATCAACCTGAGAATATGCTGCATCAAACTCCAATACCCAGTTCGGGCTCAGGTCGTGCTCAATATTCAGGCCGAACGCATTCAGCTCCGCTTCACGGATGGTGCGGTCATTACGAACCACGCCACCTACAGGCGACCCCGGGCCACCGATTGTGCCGGTATGGCTATAGCCATTCTGGGTTTCATCAACGGTAATACCCGCGTCGCCCCAGGCGGCTGGAATTTCGATACCACGCAGCGTCTGATTGTCTTCAAAGTCGATGTACAAGGCATCCACATTGATGCGCAAGTCATCGCGAGGCGAGTATTCGATAACGCCCATCAACGTATCACGTGTTAACTCGGCTGAACGTACAAATGGCTTCATCCCGCCGATCACACCATCAGGCCAGCCCCATGTTTCAAACCGCTCTTCATTGTTGGGGGAGTCCATGTGGGTGTAGGCGAAGGCAACACCCAGAGTGTCATCCTTAAATTGATCGATGTACGAGAAGCTACCGCGCCAACCGGTGTCTTCACCATCGGGGTTCAGGGCGCCAATGTCATTTTGTTCACCACGCAAGGTCACCGCCATGGTTTTCTCACCATGGGCCAGTGGTTTAACTGTACGCATGTCGATGGTACCGCCGATGCCTTGAGTCATCAGAGTCGCTTCGGGGGTTTTATAAACGATGACTTCGCTCATGATTTCCGATGGATACACATCGAATTCAACACCGCGGTTGTCACCTAAGGTTACCTGCTCGCGCCCATTGAAAGTGGCAGTACTAAAGTCCGGTCCCAGGCCACGAATGGCGATTGAGCTGGAACGACCATTTAGACGCTGTGCTGCCAGCCCCGGAAGCCGGGCAATGGATTCTGCAATACTGGAATCGGGCAGCTTACCAATATCTTCCGCCGTGATGGCTTCAACAATGGAAGTTTCCGACATTTTGATAGCCTGAGACTTTTGCAGGCTGGCACGGATGCCGGAAACTTTAATGACTTCAACGGCGTCTTCTGCTGTTTGCTCTTGATTATCCTGAGCCATTGCGGGAAGAGCCGCAAAAGCGATACCACTGGCAACCAGTGCCGAGGTAATCATATTGGGTTTGAATGTTTTCATGCCTGTGTCCTGAGTTAGGGTGTGTGAACAACCATTTGCCCTGAAATGGGGCAAAAACAGCTTCGTTGTATAACGAAAATGTTTCTATTTTGTTGCAACCGATAGTAACGCCAGCCTTTTTCACTGCACAAGTTGTTGCATACGTATTCATCTGTTTATAGCAACAAACTGATAACATTCAACACAAATCATCAACATCTCGCGAAGCCGCAGAGTTTGCCGACGAAAAACATAAAAAATCATACTGAACAAGTACTTGCTAATGAGCACCTAAACGTTAAGGTCGAACCCGAGCTGTTAATTAATTACAAGATAAACAGGATGTTAAGAGCAAAAGATCTCTAATTAGCACGAAAAACCAGCGAAAAATGTAATCTATTTACAATCTTTTCACGCCTGATTCTCTGCCTGTGAGCCATCACGGTGCACTTGCACATCCTTAGGGCCTTGAAATTAAAGCGCATCAGACGCTGCTTTATGGCCATTCCAAACCCAGCTTAGCAACAGGGTTAAGATAATGGTCGAACACAGCGTAATAAACATCAGGTGGATATAATGCAGTGGCGTCCAAACAAAAGTGAAGAAACCATAGAGCAAAGCACCAAATATCAGCCCAACCTGTATGGACTTGCCATGAATCCCTTTAAAGAAGATAGCCACAATAAAGGCTGCCAGCACCGGCATACTGTACAAACCGTTGAGCTGTTGCAGCAGCGCCACAATGCTCTTGGCATTTTGATAGAGCGGCACTAGGGCAACCGCCACCACAGCAAATAGCAAGGCCACCCGCTGTCCTACCTTTCGCACCTCAGTATGAGGATTAAAATACTTCTGGTGAATGTCACAGGTATACAGGGCCGACGCTGAATTTAAGCAGGAGTTGAAGCTGGATAGCACGGCCCCGGCGATCACAGCGGCAAAAGCGCCCGACAACCAGGGTGGCAATACATCCCCTACCAGCTTGCCATAGGCCACATCCCCTACTTCCCCATAGAGTTTAAAGGCCACAATTCCTGGTAACACGACAATAAAGGGAATGACGAGTTTAAACGCCACCGCAGCATAAATCCCTTTGCGCGCTTCCCTGACCGACTCAGCAGCCAGCGCTCGCTGGGTGATCACCATGTTGGTACCCCAGTAAAAGATATGAATAAATACCATGCCGGTCAGCAGCGTATGCCAGGGAATATCCGAGTCACTGTCTCCCATCAGAGTCAGGCGCTCTAGGGGCACGCCACTAAAATCAAAATCGATGGCATAGAGTCCAAACACCGTCACCGCCGTCCCCATGGCCAATAACCCCAATCCATTAAAGGTATCCGAGATAGCGATAGCACGCAGGCCACCGAAGATGGCATAAACCGCTCCGACAATAGCAAACAGGGTCGCAATGGTCGGTACAGACAAACTCAGACCGAACATCGATTGCATAAACAACGAGCCGGTATAGAGCACCACTGGCAACAGGATAAACATGTAGCCAAATAAAAACAGAGCCGATACCAGAGTACGAATACCGGCATTTTGATAACGGTGCTCTAACAGCTCCGTAGTAGTGGTGCATTTATATTTGTAATACAGCGGAATGAGTACCCAGGCCAGGATTAGTAACCCAAAAGCGGCGCCGATTTCCCACCATGCCACCAGTAGCGACTGAGCCCCGTTCATACCGACAATCTGCTCGGCACTGATGTTCGTCAGCAGAATGGAGCCGGCCACATAGGTCCAGGGCAGGTTGCCTCCGGCCAAGAAGTATTCCCGACTGTCATTGGCGTCCCGTTTGTGCCCCCGACACTTCACATAAGTTACCGCGCCGACCGCAGCGGTAAGTAACAAGAAGATCGTCACTTGAATCAGATTATCGGCCATCAGGCTTATCCTTAATAATTTTGATAGATTGCCAGCTCCCGCCGATGACGTTCCAATTCGGGATCCGGAACCGCGGGCACAGCTTCAATATAGGCTTGAATATAGTCCTGAGGAAAGCCATTCTCCTTAGCTCCGGTCAGCACGTGGTAGTGATACCAACTAAACGGCTTATCGTCCGTCTGGATATCGGTGGCATAATAGGTAAAGGCCTGCAGCCGATGCCCCTCGGTATTCTCAACCTCAATCTGTTTTTGCTGGTAACCATGATCCAGGCCTTCTATGCGATCCAAAATAGCCTTATCGTCATGGTCAACCCAGTACAACGCCCCATAGACATAGTGGTCAGGGTCTCCGGTGTAATAAATATCGCATTTGGCCGAGTTGTCTTGCCCCAACTTATGAAAACGCAGTTGATGATCCCAGGCCATGTAAGTTCCCAAGCGCTTGACTCTATCCAAACGAGCCTGAATACGTTTTAAAGACAGGTTCGACCCATACGCAAAGTAATGCATGGTTTTCCCTCTACTCATAAACAAAGCGCTGCCGAGGCAGCGCTACTTAGTCTATTAGGCTAACACTTAGCTTAGTTCATCCTATTGACCGTCAGTTCCGGCGTCTGCCAGTTAAAACCGCTGAGACTGAAGCGATAATCGCCCCCTTCCACGATGGATAGCTTTAAGTTAGGTGGATTTGCCGCATGATTCAATGGCAAAGCCTGACCTATATTCACTGTCACATCACTGTCTGCCTCGCTAAGTGCACCAATGTTAACCGTTGACCAGTCAGCAGTAGCAAACTTAAATTCATAGTCGCCTGCTGCCAGTGTCATGGTGACGGCATATGTGCCGGGTGACACCCAGTTAAGAGGATCATCTTCACCCCAGCCATTGAGACTGCCCCGGATTAACACCGTATTTTCCCCGAACAACTCAGAAGGGCCCACACTCAATGTTGGTGCCTGCTTATCGGAGGCATCAAAGACAAACCGATAATCACCGGCATCCTCGATAGTGATGCTGAAGTTACCGCCGTTATAAACCGTAGACAGGTCGGTATCACCTACCATTACCTCACCCTCACCATAGTTCACGGTAGCCCAGTCTTCCGAGGCCACTTTGAAGCCATACGTGCCGGCATCCAGAGTCACAGCGATCTCGTACTGACCATCTCCGATAAAGCTAAAGGCATCATCGGTGCTCCAGCCATTCATATCGCCGCGCAGGTACACGGTTGTACCAACATAAGGTTCATCGTTACGCACCGTTAGTACCGGATTCTCCGCATCGCTGGCGTTTACCGAGAACACATAATCACCGTCGACCTCAGGGGTAAACATCAGGTTGCCGGTGTTATAGCTCATGGCATAGGGGTCTTCTTCTACGACGGTACCCTCACCATTGGTGTCACCATAGTTAATGGTGGACCAGTCTTCGCTGGCAAACTTGAAGTTATAGGTGGTGCCACCGGTCAGAGACAAGGTCACTTCGTAAACCCCATTACCTTCATAGGTCATGGCATCATCAGTACTCCAGCCGTTCATATCACCGCGGATATAGGCGGTGGTATCAGCATAAGGCACCACATCAGGCGCACCCTGTGTCGCCGTTGCCGACAGACCTTCGCCCTGAGCGCCACTTTGCGGTTTAACAAATACCGCGGTGGTGAGCGCCGGTACGGTAAAGGTACCTTCACCCTCGCCCTCTGCGAAGCTGGCTCCGGCCACCATGCTGTCTACCGACATTTGCTGCATGGGGTGCAGCTCAAAGCCGGTCGCCGTGGCGATGGTATGAGACTGTTCCTGACGGCTGCCGTTAAATACCACTACAATGGCGTCATGATTCGGATCCAGGTCGGTCAGACCAGACCCATCATCGATGCTCATCACAATCAGGCCCTGTTTTTGATTGGTGCCGATATTGTGAAAGCCCACACGATCAAACACATCCTGTGCGGTGGTCAGTCGGAACAACGGACTGCCTGAACGGATCTGCAGCGTTTCTTTGAACAAATCCGACGCAAACATAATGTCACTGCTGCTGACCTGCGCGTTGGAGTCGCCCAGGATTTCACCAATGGTCTCCCAGTTGCCGCCATTGTCCTGCTCCAGCGGCAAACCCACGCCAAAGTTATTACTCTGCATGGTGAAATCGAGCCGGTTAAACCAGTCGCCGGAATCGTAGGAGTTGCGATCCATGGATTTGGAACGGATCAGGTCGCCGCCCATTTGCAGGAAGGGCACGCCCTGACTGAACATGGGAATGGTGCTGGCGATATGCTGTGCACGGACCTTCTCTTGCAGTGTGAAGAACTCACCGTCGTCGTTCTCCATATTGAAGAACGCGTACTGGAGTTTATCCCACAGCGTCTCGTTGTCATGTTTGGACACATAGTTGATAACGTCGGCGGGATCTTGGGCATAAGACGACTTGAAGAAGTTTTTACCTGAGCCCACGCTGCCCGACGAGCTCAACAGTGCAAAGTCCGCCAGAGTGCCCGCCAGACCCAAGCGGATAATATCCTGCTCCTGCAAAGACCCGTCCGGATTAAACAGCACGCCGTCACGAATAATGTCACGATAGCGGTCATTAAAAGTGCCGATTTCGGTCCCGGCCAGATTGGTTTGGTTCGACTGCTCGAAGCCGTAGTCAGGAATATTCCAGCCTTCGCCGTAGAAGTAGTTGTCCGGGTCAATCTGATGCACGGCGTCACGGGTCGCCAACAGCACATCCTTTGGAATGTGTGCCATCAAATCCCAGCGGAAACCGTCGAGCTTGTACTGCTCAGCCCACATGGCCACTGAGTCTTTCACAAACTTACCCATCATGGTGTGTTCGCTGGCCGTATCATCACAGCAGGTCACACGATTGACCGCACCAGAGACCAGATCAAGGCGGTGATAATAACCGGGCACCACCTTATCGAATACAGAGTTCTGATACAGCGCAGAAGCGTTGGTATGGTTGTATACCACATCGGTGACCACCCGCAGGCCCATGTCATGCAGTGCCTGGATCATGGCGCGCATTTCTTTAATGCGGGCAACCCCATCGGGGTCAGTGGCATAGCTGCCTTCGGGGGCATTGAAATGGTGCGGGTCATACCCCCAGTTAAAGCCGTCAATATCCCGAATGGCATTAACCACTACCTGCTGCTCGGGACTGTCTGCCGGATAGGTTTCCAGGGCTTCTAGTATAGTTCCGTCCTGATTCACCGCTCCGTCATGACACACATCCAGTTGACGATCCTGTAAGCAAAGCTCCGATAACGGACTGGTCAGGTTTAACTGGCGCTCAAAGTTTTCGTTGACCGTGGCAATATCATTGGCCGGTAACATATGAAAGTGCGTCAGTCCCGCCTCCTGCAAGGCTTTTAAGTGATTGACCGGTGCCGTGTCTTGCGCAGTGAAGGCCAGGTATTTACCACGCATGGCTTCCGGTGTGCTCTCATCCAGAATACTGAAGTCCCGGATGTGCCCTTCATAAATCACCGCGTCTTCCGGGTTGGTAATGGCGGGGATGGCATGGCTATCCCAGTTGTCCGGCTTCAGATCGGCGTCGCTGAGGTTCACGAACTGCGAGTAACGACCATTGGTCGCCAGGCTCACCGAGTAAGGGTCGGTGGTTTCCAGCGTTTCCAGCGCCTCTGAGGCCGGATGGTACACGGTCACCTCATAGCGATAGAACTGGCGATCCAGATCACTGCCGGTGTACGTCCAGATACCGGTAGCCGGATCCTCGGTCATGCTGTGACTTGCCACTTCCGATTTAGCCGCATCATAAACCTTCAGATTGACGCTCTGAGCGGTTGGCGCCCAGACAGAGGCGGTGACGTCACTCCCGTTGTAGTTCAGACCTAACTGCGCTTCATCGGCGTCCGCCTCACCAGCGGTGTACAGATAGTCCAGAATGGCCGGGATTTGCACATAGGTAGCCTGAACAAGCTCACCATCACCGTCATATCCGGCGGCCACCAACTGACTCTTTAACATGGACTTTGCCTGCTCTGGCTCAACCAAAGCCGAGAACGCCGGCCAGCTGCTGACTTCAGGATTCGCTGCCGCCTGCGCGTCAGTCAACCCATCCAGAGTAAACTCAACCGACTCACCGGCAATGGTCTCGGACTCTGGGTCGACACTCAGACTGGCATCCATTGAGTAATGGAGCTTCACGCTGGCAATTTCGTTGGTATCCACATCCCACACCAGAGTGTCGGGGTCCAGCCAATGAGCGGCCATATCCTCAATGGCCACCGGGCGCTCACCCAATGAAAGGATTGGGAACTCAAACACATCGGGCTCGCCTGACAACGCCCAGTTCATTCGGGTAAAGTCAGGATCATCCTGTGCAAGCGGCATCTTCTTATCGCCACCGCCCATCTCCTTGCCGGCGTCATCGGTGCCAATATGAATAATGAAGTTACCGCAGGCGCCTTCACTACCCGCCACGCCGTCTTTCAGCTTCAGAATCCAGTAGGCCCCATAATTCGGGTCAATACCATCATACTCAAGGCCGTTATCCCAGCTGGGTGCGATAGACTCAGCCTGATAGGCATCACACTCATCATTATTCCAGGTATGCAGACGGTAGCCCTCATAGACCGGATCATCCGACTCATTGGACGCATCCTGAGGGCGGTTGTAATACAGAACTGCCTCATTATCGCCGGGGAAAACGGTGGGTTCAGGAAGGCTGGGGTCAGCCCCGACCACACAGGCATCGTTAGTCTCATTGGGTACCGTGGGCGCCGGACATTCGATGGGTGGCGGCGCGACACATTCAGTGCCAGCCGCATTGGGCACATTAGGCACATCACAGGTGAGCAGCTGCTCACCACTTTCAATATCGGACCCGCCGCATGCGGCCAATCCCAGCGTCAAGAATGCTAAGGCAAACAGCTTAAGCATTGATTGTCGAAAAAACATAATTATTGCTCCAACATAAATTATCGTTGAGCCCCTGAGGGCATGACTTAACGGTGCTTACAGCTGGTAAGTCACCCCCAGGTAATATTGGGTACCAAAGTACTGGATGGTGCCGGTCAGCGCTTCCTGACCGAAGTAGCTTTTGGTTGGCTCATCCGTGAGGTTATTGATCTGGAACAGCACGCCCAGATTATCGTTGACGTTGTATGAGGCCTGATAATCCACCACTGTCTCGGAGTCGAAGTTCACGACCTGCTCATTGACCGCCACCTGCTTGGACACAAAGGCATCCCGATAACGGGTGCTTAGACGCGTTTCAAAGCCTTCGTATTCCCAGAACAGGGTCACCGTAGCCACATTCTCAGACAACCCAGGCAAGCCCTGCTCGACCGTCGCTCCGCCCAGGCTGGTCTGCTTCTGAATCTCAGATTCGGTGTAGGAATAGCTGGCACTCACACCCAGGCCGGACCACATGTCGGGCAGGAAATCGAAAATCTGGGTATACGCCAGCTCAATGCCCTGAATATAACCACCTTCGTCGTTGTTCACTGCGGTGGTATAACCGGCGTTTTCGGTCGGTACGGTCACCGTCAACTGCTCACCATCGGAGCCAAACACCGGTTCACCATCCGGGTCCGTCACCAGTGCCTCAACCTCGGTTGGCACGTTAAAGCCGTTGCCCGCAAAATCGAAAGGGTCGGTGGTAAATTCATCAATAAAGGACTCAATGTCCTTATAGAACAGCGCCGCAATAAAGGCCCCTTCGGTCTCATCGAAATAGCGCTCGAAGGACAGGTCATACTGAGTAGCATAGAAGGGTCTCAGGTATGGGCTATTGGTGCTGTTGCCGGATATCTTGGCGGTTGGAGCCGAAAGCTCGATATCACCGGTTTCCGGATCCTGCACCGCAAAGACCTCGTCCACCCGCACATTGGCATTAGCAAACAGGCGGTTAATGGGGGCCCGCCCCATGACTTTGGCCGCCGCGAACCGGATCTGATCGGTATCGTTAATCTGGAAGTTCAGATTGAGTGAGGGCAGATAATCGGTGTATTCATCCGTCAAACGAGTAAAGCGGTAGCGATCACTGATCAGCCCCACTTCATCGGTGATGTATTGCGCGCCCTGAGCCGGGTCGCCCACTGTCACGGTTTCATAGTCACCGTATTTACCAATGTCGGGATTAAATACCAGCACCTCTTTGGTGGCAGGCTGATAGACGGTGGAAGACTGCTTGGTGTCCACCGCTCTGACGCCAAAATTACCGGTGACCGGCAGATCGCCGATATAGGTATCGATGTTGAACTGCACGTAGGCGGCGGTGACATCCTCATACACAGAGCCACTTTCAAACATGGTCCAGGCATAGTCCGAGCCCTCGCCCGGCCCATTAATGACCCCCACATGACCTGGCCCCCAGGTCTGTATGGGTTGTGGAATACCGGATGGGAACCAGGCGTTGAGCGCCTTATCCAGATCAATAGACAGATAACTGGGGAAATAGGCGAACTCGCCCTGCCAATCCACCTGCTCCACCATTTCCTCGGTCAGTCGCAGCGGCGGCTCGTCGGTGCGAAAGCTACTGTCGCTGCCAAACTCAAATACGCTGCGGTCATTATTATATTCTCGAGTTGAGTAACGGGCACCAAATTCCACTGACCTCAGCCAGTCATTGGCAGGTAGCATATATTCGAAATCCACTCGATAGGCATCCAATTGGTCCTTATTCTCATAAGGATAAATGCCATATTTAGACACCATGACCCGGTCAATATCAGTAAATGCGCCGGTTTGATTAAGGCCAATGTCCGGCAAGTCCAGGCCGTTCAGCAGATAGTTGATGGAAATATTTTCATCCAGCTCCGGACTAACGGCAGTAGCATCTTCGGCTACCAATGACCACAAAAGCCCATTGCGGAAATCACTCTCGGCACGAGAGTGGGAAATATCGAAACGCGCCGTCCAGTTATCGTTAATTTGCCAGTTGGCGTTCAGACCGTAGCTACCTACCTGGTCGAAATCCTGGTTATCGTCATTCACCAACTCGACGCGGGTAAAGGAGTCCTTACTGCGATTGAAAGTCCCTCCCATCACCACATTGTCCTGAATCACCGGATTGGCAATGGCTGTAGAAGTCCCCCCGAGCTTGACCCGAAAACCACGGGCAAACTCCTCAGAGTCAAACTTAGACACAAAAGCGTCCGCTTTCAGGGTGAAACTATCCGTTGGGGCCCATTCCAGTGCCGCCATATAGCCGTTACGGGTTTCTTCCCCACCTTTGTGCTGCATCTCAAAGCCTTCGCTGATGTACTCACAGCGAGGACAATCCGCCGGTCCATCGGTATCACCTTCAACGCCATCCACATCGACGCGGCCATTGTAGGCAAGGCCAATAAATTGAGTGGAAGAGCTGGGCTGGTAAAGGCGAGCATATCCCAGGGACACACCCAGAGTATCGTCCATAAACTTGCCCTGATAGGAAAAGCTCAGTCTGTGGCCGTACTCTTCGGCGTCAGGCACGTCCTCGGCCCGGTCATTAAACATCCCTCGGGCATTCATATTGAAAGTGTGCTGCTCTTCGTTGTTCAGTGCGCTGGCGGTTTTAAGCTCAACCGTGCCCGCCACGCCACCTTCAATCAACGAGGCCTTCGGTGATTTGTAGACCGCGGCCGAATTGATCAGCTCCGACGGGTACTGATCAAACTCGATACTCCGATCACCACTGGTGGACACTTGTTCCCGGCCATTTAAGGTGGAAAAGACAAAGTCTCCGGATAAACCACGAATGTTGATTTCGGCCGCCTGACCACCGGTCCGAACTGCCGATATACCGGGAAGTCGCGTCAGAGCATCGGCCATGGATACATCTGGCAGCCCCCCCAAATCATCGGCGGAAATTTGTTCCGAGACCGTATCACCAAAGCGCTTTTGGTTAAGTGATTGGATCAAACTGGTGCTAAAACCTTTGACCTCTATCACCTCCAGCGAGTGTTCGGGTTCTTTTTCCTGCGGTGGCTCTTCTTGAGCCAACACTGACGTTGAAAGAAGCATCCCCGACGCAGCCAGGGCAGTTGCAACCCTCGACAATTTGAGTGGCGTCATAATGTGTATCCCTAATGTTTTCTGGTTATTCAGAAACCCACTAATCAGTGGGTCAGCAATCAGTAATTGCTGCAAAAGAGTTACACAGTTGTTAACAACAATGAATCAGCTGCATACGTATTCATAACGACGGATAACTTTTGCAAAAGTATCCGGTGGGGAACCGAAAAAACGCGGCTGACTATCTTTTCTGTAGGTTGGCGCACTGTTCAGGCTGATAGGGCCAATGTTGAAGTGTCTGCTCCAGCGTCTGTTTTAAAGAGCGCCACTGTTCCAGTTGGGCACTCTGTTCGCGTTGCAGTTGATGAAGCTGTTCGAGTTGTTGTCTGATGCTCGCCAAGCTTGGCTGCTTCTCGTCCATAATGTTTTTTATTGTTGGTTTCTCGACGAGCAAAAGTTTAGTTTGGATTACCTCAGGGAACCAGAGGGCAATGTCTTCAATCGTTGTACGAGATCTCGTACATCACTGCAATTGTTGACCCAGCTCGTTGACATAATAACCGATGCCCGCGAAGAAAAACTCCACGGCGATCAACATCATTATCAAGCCCATCAGGCGCATCATCACACTGGCGCCAACCTGCCCCAACAGCTGAAGTAATTGTTCACCGAGGGCAAAGATTAGCGCTGTAGCCAAACATACCGCCAGCATTGCTCCAAATAACGTAGCGACTTCCAGCTGTGAACTTGCCTCTTGCATGAACAGCAACACCATGGTGATGGCCCCTGGCCCACAGATCATTGGAATCGCCAAAGGCGTCACGGCAATATCCTTTCCGAAGGACTCGTGGGTCTCACCATCAAGCTTCTTGGGAACCGTTCGGCCTCGCAACATCTCGAACCCCATGATAAAGAACATGACACCACCAACCACCCGTAACCCATTCACATTGATATGAAAAAATTTAAAAATAGCCTCGCCGGCCCAGGCAAAAATAGCCATCGCGACAAAGGCGGTGACTGTGGCAGTGATAATCACCCGATACCGGGTCTGACGACTCATTGGCTGGGTCAGGCTAATGTAAAGAGGCACGGCGGCGATAGGGTTGATCATGGTAAAAAGCGAGGTGAAAATCAGTAAAAACTGTTCCATAAAAACAAAAATCTGCCTGGCCGCTAAATAAGCGGGCAGTATGCCCAAACACGGCATCGCTGCCAATAAAAGTGAGGTTAATTTCAACAATTTGGCAGAATTCCTTGGTGCTCAATTTTTACATCAAGTATAATACCCGCCGTTTTACTTCAGGCTTCACCGTGTCAACGTCTTACTCGTCACGCCCGCCTCCCTTATTCAGGACACTTAATGACCAGCAACACCCTCAGTTTTCAGGACTTAAACCTGCCCGCAGCCTTACTTCAGGCCTTAGAAAAAGTCGGCTACGAAACACCATCTCCTATTCAGGCAGAAAGTATTCCCCTACTACTGGATGGTCATGATCTCCTGGGACAGGCGCAAACCGGTACCGGCAAGACTGCCGCCTTTGCCTTGCCATTTTTGTCGAAGATCGACCCTAAGGCTAACCATGTTCAACTCTTGATCCTGGCGCCTACCCGTGAACTGGCGATTCAGGTGGCTGAAGCCTGTCACACCTACGCCGCCTTCGATAAAGGTATTCGGGTACTGCCCATTTATGGTGGTCAATCCTATTCTCACCAAATCAAGACGCTGAAAAAAGGCGTTCAGGTAGTAGTAGGCACACCGGGACGGGTTATTGACCATATCAAGCGGGGCACCCTTAAATTAAATCAGGTCTCCAGCCTGGTGCTTGATGAAGCCGACGAAATGCTGCGTATGGGCTTTATCGACGATGTAGAGTGGATTCTCAGCCATGCGCCTGAGGAGCGCCAGACCGCGCTGTTCTCTGCCACCATGCCTGAGCAGATCCGCCGAATCATTCACCGTTATCTGAAAGAGCCCAAGACGGTTAAGATCGCCGCCAAGGTCAGTACCGCTACCACTATCCGTCAACGTTTCTGTCAGGTGGCACCGCGTCATAAGATGGAAGCCCTGACCCGAATTTTAGAGGTAGAGGATTTTGACGGTGTCATTATCTTTGTGCGCACTAAGACCGCAACCGTCGAGCTGGCAGAAAAGCTAGCGGCCCGGGGCTATGATGCCGAAGCCCTGAATGGCGATATCCCCCAGAATGCTCGTGAGCGGGTGGTGGATCGCCTGAAGAAAGGTCAGGTAGATATTCTTGTGGCCACCGATGTAGTCGCCAGAGGCCTGGATGTGGAGCGCATCAGCCATGTGATCAACTTCGACATTCCTTATGATACCGAATCCTATGTGCATCGTATCGGACGTACCGGTCGGGCTGGCCGTGAAGGTGACGCCATCCTGCTGATGTCCCACCGCGAGAAACGTCTTCTGCGAGCCATCGAAAAGGCCACCAAGCAGGCGATTGAGCCTATGACTCTGCCTTCGGTCACCGAACTCAATGAACAGCGGGTCAAGCGCTTTAAAGACAAGGTGTTGGCAACGCTGGAAGATGACCGTCTGGAAGCCATACTGCCCGTTATCGAGGCGCTTAAAGAAGAAACCGAAGCCGAGCCTGAGGTCCTTATGGCCGCTCTGGCGCAAATGGCCGCCGGTAAGGAGCCGTTGGTACTGTCGGAAAAAGATGTGGCCGATATCAATGATCGCTCTTCTGACCGGGAAGGCCGAGCTGGTGCCCGTGATCAAGGGGACAGAAAGCCCAAGCGCCGTAATGCGGCTCCACCAGAAGAAGGCATGCAACGTTACCGCATCGAAGTGGGCCACAGTCATGGCGCCAAGCCGGGTAACATCGTCGGTGCCATCGCCAATGAAGCAGACATCGACAGCCAGTACATCGGCGCCATCCAGATCAACGACACCTATTCCACCGTGGACCTACCTGCAGGTATGCCGCCGGAGGTGAAGGCCATACTCAGCAAGGCCCGGGTTGCCGGTCAGAAGCTGGCCATCCGTGAATGGACTGACAAACCACCCAAGCATAACGTGAAAGGCAAGGACAAAGGCAAACGGCCACCTCGCTCTCGCTCTAAGGCTAAATAGCCAGGCAAGGCCTCGCCCTTGTGTCCCCGGCAAACTTTGATATATTCCTGCATCAAGGACGATGCACTTTATACAGGACAAGGACCGTATGCGCGTATTATTATTTCTTTGCTTCTCTTTAACCCTGCCCCTTCAGCTACAAGCAAACACCTTTAAACCCGAGCAACTGTTCGATTTCTCTGAGTATTCTGGTGTCAAAATTTCACCAGACGGGCGACACCTCGCAGTGCGCTCACTGATGGATGGCAAACGCGGCCTGATATTTATTAACCGAGCCAGGCAAGCCATGACCGGTTACCTGAAGTTTTCCGGCAACGATGAGGTGGGTGATTATTTCTGGGCCAACAATGAACGCGTCGTTATCAAGCTGCATCGCCGCCCAGCCTGGTCTGACCGTCCGCTGTATTTTGGCGAGCTTTATGCCGTTAACCTCAATGGCGAGGACGGTGAGCCTATTTATGGCTATCGCTCCGGTGAAAGCAGCGCGACAGCCATCAAAACAAAAACCTCTGATTTTGGCTGGGCCCGGATTGTTTCAACACTACCAGAGGATCCCAGACACATTTTGATCACCTCTCAGTCCGCCCGCCGAAACAGCAACAACAAACCGCTGATACAAAAGCTGGACATCTATCGAGGTATCACTCAAGGCCAACCGTTTCGCGCCCCTATCCCCCATCCCAGAATAATCATCAATGATGACGGCGAGCTGCTGGCGGTTGGTAAGGATGACAATGATATCACCCGAGCTTTTGTCTACCTCGACAATGAGTGGCAGCCCTTAGAATCGAGTGGTCACGGGCAGGCCTTGCGTCCTGTAGCAGGAAGCAAACACGGCTTTCTGGTGCTCGACGATCAGAAACAGGACGAAACCGGACTCTTCAGCCTGGATACCGAACATTTAACGTTCAGTCCGGTATATTCAGAGCCAGGTATCGATATTACTCATGCCATAGTCAGTAACGACGACCAGCACGCCTACGCCCTAAGAGTCGACAATGGCTACCCGACATACCTGATACTGGATTCAGGCCATCCCGAGGCAAAGCTATTCAAACAATTGTTAGCGACCTTTCCCGGCCATAAAGTGTCGATCACCAGCCGTACCTCCGATAACCAACAGTTTATCGTTAAGATATCTTCGGACCGCGAAGCCGGGCAATTTTATCTGTTCGATAATACCTCCGGCAGCCTGAACCCGATTTTTTCTTACTACCCCAACCTCTCTGCTCAGCAACTTATCCCGATGACACCTTTCAGCGCTAAAGCAAGAGATGGACAAACCATTGCCGGTTATTTTCTGGAAGGCGAAGGCGCTGGGGAACAGCCCCTGCCTACTGTCGTGCTCGTGCACGGGGGACCTCACAGTCGCGATTACTGGCAATTTGACCCACAAGCGCAGTATCTTGCACTGAACGGCTTTAACGTATTACAGGTAAACTTTCGAGGCTCTACCGGTTATGGGCGTTCATTCAAAGAGGCCGGATATGGTCATTGGGGCACCCTGATCCAGGACGACATTGCTGACGCGGTAAACTGGGCCATGGATGCGGACATGATAAATGACAAAATCTGTATTATGGGGGCTAGTTTCGGGGCTTACTCCGCCGTGCAAAGCAGCATTCGTTACCCCGGCATGTATGATTGTGTTATCGCTAACGCCGGTGTGTACGACCTCCCCCTGCTTTTTGAGGAAGGCGATATACCCAACCTCCCTTACGGTGAAGCCTATTTGCGTAAGACCCTCGGCGAGGATGAAGTCAGCCTGAAAGCCATGTCGCCGGTTTACCATGCCGATAAACTGAACGTACCACTTTTTCTTGCGCATGGTGGGCAAGATCAGAGGGCGCCGATTGAGCAAGCAGAGCGTCTTACCAGTGCATTAGAACGAGCCGGAAAACATTACCAGCTCTACACCGTAGACACCGAAGGGCACGGGTTTTATGACCCCAATAACCAAAAACAATACATGCAGCAGGTTATCGGGTTTGTGCGGCAACACCTGAGTGGAAGCGAAGAGAAATAGAATAAGAAAATACCATTCGATATTTAACGGTTATTAAAAACTGTTAGCATAGCCACCGTACTTATTTCGAACTGTGGCTATGCAATACTTTCCTCTCTTTGTTGATACAAACAACCTGAACGCACTGGTGGTGGGTGCCGGTGAAGTCGCCGCCCGTAAGATCGAGCTGTTACTCAAAACTCAGGCCAGTATCACCGTTGTGGCGCCCTGGGCCTGCAACACTGTGCTAGCCATGGCGGAACAAGGCCAAATCGTACTACACAGCCGTGAATATACCCCAGAGGATTTGGCCGGTCAGCAACTGGCCTTTATCGCCACCAATGATGAAGCCTTAAATGCCGAGATCTGCGAGCAAGCCAAGGCACAGAATATCCTTGCCAATGTGGTGGACAACCAGCCACTTTGCCGGTTTATTACGCCATCGATTATCGACCGCTCCCCCATCGTTATCGCCATGGTCAGCGGCGGTGTGGCTCCGGTACTCTTGCGCTATCTGCGCCAGAAACTGGAGGCCATATTACCGCGCCGACTCAGCCGCCTGGGCCAGTTTGCCGAGCGCTTCCGTGATAAGGTCAAAGCCCGGTTCGACACCGTTAATCAAAGACGCAACTTCTGGGAACAGATCTTTGACGGCGACATCGCCGAGAAAGTGCTGCAAGGTGACGATGCTTCCGCCGATGTCATGATGGAGCGCCAGTTGAGTGAGGCCAAAGCCGAGGAACAGGGTGAGGTGTATCTGATCGGAGCCGGCCCCGGCGATCCTGAGCTACTGACCTTCCGAGCGCTCAGATTAATGCAAAAAGCCGATGTGGTGGTCTACGACCGCCTGGTGTCCGAAGACATTATGGAACTGGTTCGCCGGGATGCGGAAAAAATCTATGTGGGCAAGGCCGCCAGCAACCATACCCTGCCACAGCAAGACATTAATCAACTGCTGGTAAGTGAGGCCAAAGCCGGTAAGCGGGTGGTACGACTAAAAGGCGGCGATCCCTTTATTTTCGGCCGCGGCGGTGAAGAACTTCAAACCCTGATCGAACATCACATCGGTTTTGAGGTTGTGCCTGGCGTTACTGCCGCCAGCGGTGCTTCCTGCTATGCGGGTATTCCTCTGACTCATCGGGATCACGCCCAGTCGGTCGTCTTTGCCACCGGACATCTGAAAGACGACAGCATTAACCTCGATTGGCCAGCGTTAGTCCAAAAGAATCAGACCCTGGTGTTTTATATGGGCCTGACCGGCCTGCCGGTAATCTGCCGGGAGTTAATTGCCCACGGCATGGTTGCCAACACTCCTATCGCCGTTATTGAGCAAGCCACCACAGCGCGGCAGCAAGTGGTCACCGGCACACTGGCAGATATCGAGTCCAAAGCCAGCCACATTCAACCACCCGCACTCATCGTTGTCGGCAGCGTGGTCGACCTGCACTCAAAGCTAAATTGGTTCTATCCAGAACGGCACAGCCGCCAGACAATACAGACGCTTTAATTAGCGCTGACATGAGGCGATAATAAAGTATATTTTGCAGTTTTGGTGGTTCTGGGCAATGCGCCGTTATCTGGTACTGTTACTTTTTCTGAGTCTGCCCATTGAGGCTCAGCAGCTGTTGTTCGAGAAAACACGTACTCAGGCAGGCTACGAGTTTGAGTACCGGTGGCGCGATGCCGATAAACGACAGCTTAGCCTCGCTTTTACCCTGCCACACGATAAATTTCCAACCGAGCTACTGCAGCCTAAGGCGTATCACCCCAAAGCCGCGCAGCGCCGCATCTATATGGCCTTAATGAAACACAGTAGCGAGCTGGACCCCAGGCTTGCCAGCGTCAGGATACAGAGGCGTGGCCGCGATCTGAGCTGGTCCATCCGGACAACTAAGGCCAGCGCCAAGCAAGACATCCAGCGACAGCTCATGGAGGTGCGCCAGAGCACCATGGACCAGTATCTATGGGAGAACTATTACCACCGTTTCGAGTCATTTCTGGGTCAGGAGGGCATTAAGCCCGACCACATGCGTTTCGCAAATGAGAGTCAGCCCCCTCTCTTACCGGTGTCTCAGGCTTTATATCAGTCTCTGAACACCAAAGAGCGGCGTCCCTATATTCGCCTGTTGCTCGGTTGGCTGCAGAGTATTCCCTATAACCCCCTGGATAACCGGTTGGAGAGTAATGGTTCCGGTTATTTGTCTCCACCAGCGGTGATTCTGAATAATGTGGGCGATTGTGACAGCAAAACAACCCTGGCCGGCAGTCTATTGGCGACCATGCTACCCAAGATGAGTACAGTGATTATTTACCTGCCCAATCATGCCTTGCTCGGACTGAAGATCGCCCCGTTAGCAGGTGAAAAAACCCTAAAGCTGGACGGGGAAACCTACGTACTCGCCGAGCCCACTGGCCCTGCATTACTCCCCATCGGCGAAATTGGCCCAGACAGCGAGCGGGCCATCGACACCGGCATGTACCACTTCGAACGATTCTAGTCTTGGGCCGGGCGGCGGCCCGGCCAAAACCTGATTCTATAAATGCTCCTCGGCAAATTCGGCCAGACGACTGCGCACCACCCCTTCTAAATTAATGGTGGCGCTGCCGGGGAAGTTCTTAAACTTCTCCACCAGATACGTCAGGCCCGAAGTCACCGCACTTAAGTAGTTGGAGTCGATCTGCGCCAGGTTACCGCCACAAATCAGCTTAGTGCCCTGTCCACAACGGGTAATAATGGTTTTTAGCTGAGAGGCGGTCAGGTTCTGACATTCATCCAGAATTACGATGGAATTCTGAATGCTGCGCCCCCGCATAAAGTTCACCGACTTAAACTGAATGTTGGCCTTCTCCATGATATAGCTCATAGAGCCGCTGACGCTCTCATCGTTCTTGTGCAGCACCTCTAGGGAGTCGGTGATGGCCGATAGCCAGGGAGCCATCTTCTCTTCTTCGGTGCCCGGCAAGAAACCGATGGACTCGGCAATCTCAGGCGTGTTGCGAGTCACGATAATCTTATCGTACATATTGCGCTCGACCACCATCTCCAATGCCGCTGCCAGTGCTAGCAGTGTCTTACCACAGCCCGCCGGACCAGTCATGATCACCAAATCGATATGCGGGTCGAGCAAGGCATGCAAGGCCAGTCCCTGACCGATGTTCTTAGGCTGAATGCCCCAGGCCTTGCGGTTCATGACCCGTTCATAGCCGAGGTCCAGGATCTCCAGGCTATCCCTGGTCACCGCTTCTACCATGCCCGCAAACTCATGGTTCTCGTCGAGCAGGAACTCGTTCACATAGGCATCGGGAAACACCGAACGCTCCACAATATGCACCGTTTCGCGGCCCTCAGTTCGACTGTCTACCGACTTGACCTTATCCCAGAAGGTGCCCTCAAACACATGGTAGCCCCGGCTGAGATACTTAATGTCGCTGATTAGCTGGTCGGTGCGATAATCCTCCACATGTTCAAGACCGGCGCCCTTGGCCTTTAAGCGCATATTAATGTCTTTAGTGACCAGCACCACCTGTCTTGGTGCACTGCTTTTTTGCAGAAACAGCGCGGCGTTAATAATGCGGTTATCGTTCTCGTTACTGGTAAAAACCTGCTGCGCCTGGGGCATGCCATGATCGGAAAAGATCGACAGTTTCCCCTCTGGTGCCACCTCGCCCGAGGCACGTCCTTTCAGCGACACTCCGTCCACCAGCTCCTCCGGCGTGGCGTCATGGAGGATGTCTTCCATTGCCCGGATGGAGACCCGTGCATCCCGGGCCACATCTTTCTTACTGTCTTTGATGTAGTCCAGCTCTTCCAGCACGGTCATGGGAACGACCACATCGTGTTCTTTAAAGGAGAGGAATGAAAGGGGTTCGTGCAGCAGAATATTGGTGTCGAGTACAAAGATCTTGGTTTGTGCAGCTTGCTGTTTTGCCATTGGCATCTCCGGCTGACCTTGTTGTTATGCGTCGCCCGGATGGTGAGCCGGGCTTGCCACCTCCAACCTGTTATACAGCGAAAACTAACAGGCTCAGTTTCACCTTACCCCCTTTTCACCACGGTTTCACCTACTTTTATTAAACTGTAATAGAGGTTGGAGGATTACCCCTGTGAAGATTTCAATCCGCCGGCGAGGTGAAGAGCCAACAAGGGCTGCTACCTTGCTCAGTGCATCAAACTGCCCTATTATCTCGCGCCTTATGCGGGATTGCGGTATTAGTGAGCCGGTAACACAAGAGCGAATCAGGTATGACATTTAGTTTGGGACAACGCTGGGCCAGTCAGGCCGAGTCAGAATTAGGCCTGGGCACCATCGTGGAGACTCAAGGCCGCCGGGTCAGTGTCCTGTTTCCCGCTACCGGTGAAACCCGCACCTACACGGCCGATAACGCGCCTCTGATCCGAGTCCGCTTTGACATTGGCGATACCGTTTCCAGTCACCAAGGCTGGCAGCTTGAGGTCGAACAGGTACACGAGCAACAAGGCTGTCTCACTTACATAGGACATCGCCTGGATAGCGGCCAGCCGGAGCAGCTCAAAGAGCCCATGCTGGATCACCGTTTCACCCTCGCCAGCCCACAGCAGAGATTGCTCTCCGGACAGTTTGATGAACCGCGCTGGTTTGAACTGCGCCGTCAGGGCCGTGCCGAGATGGCAACACACCACAGCAGTGCCTTGTTGGGCCTGACCGGTGCCCGGGTCGATTTGATTCCCCACCAGCTCCATATTGCCCGCACGGTGGCTGACCGACATGCCCCCCGGGTGCTCCTCAGCGATGAAGTGGGCCTGGGTAAGACCATAGAAGCGGCTATGATCATCCATCGCCAGCTGCTCACCGGCCGTGCTCAGCGCGTCTTGATCGTGGTGCCAGAAGCCCTGTTACATCAATGGCTGGTGGAAATGCTGCGGCGCATCAATGTGCAGTTTGCCATTTTCGATCAGAGCCGCTGTCAGGCGCTTGCCGAAGAGGCCAATAACCCGTTCGACACCGAACAATGCGTGTTGTGCAGCCTGGATTTTCTCACTCAGAACCCAGATTACGCTCAGCAAGCCGCCGAGTGTCACTGGGATCTGCTGGTCGTCGATGAAGCCCACCACCTTACCTGGCAGCCCGAAGCGCCATCGGCTGAATATCAAGTTATTGAACATTTTACCCGGCAAACGCCGGGCGTATTGCTGCTCACCGCCACCCCCGATCAGCTCGGTCATGCCAGTCACTTCGCAAGGTTAAGATTGCTTGACCCAGATCGCTTCTACGACTACCAACAGTTTTTAGCCGAAGAACAAGGTTATCAAGCTCTGGCTCAGGCCATCCGACCTTTGTTGGCCAACGGAACGCTGGATGAACAACAAGAGCAAACCCTTATCGACTATGCGCCCGACCTTGAAGCGGAGATCCAAAGCCTGACCCAATCGAACCAGAGCCGTCGCCAGGCGTTAATAGAGCAACTGATTGACCGTCATGGCACCGGACGATTAGTGTTTCGTAATACCCGTCATAGCGTGCCCGGTTTTCCCAAGCGCTGCCTGCACCCTCACCCTCTGGGCTCTCCGGATGAATACGTCGGGATCTGGCAGCCCACCACGGCATTGGAACAGCAGCTGTTACCGGAAACCTATGAAGGAATTAAAGCCAGCTGGACTGAATTCGACCCTCGTATCCCGTGGCTTATCGAACAGCTTAAGCAGCGCAAGGGACAAAAGGTACTGACCCTTTGCGCCAATAACACCACGGCTTTGGCGCTGGCCGAGGCTCTGCGCCACAAGGCAGGCACGCATGCCGGCGTGTTCCATCAGGGGCAAAGTATTGTGGAGCGCGATCGCATCGCCAATTACTTTGCCGATCCTGAGCAGGGCACCGATGTCCTGATATGCAGCGAAATCGGCAGTGAAGGCCGTAACTTTCAGTTTGCCCAACACCTGGTGTTGTTTGATCTACCGCTGGTACCCGACGTACTGGAGCAGCGTATTGGACGACTGGATCGCATTGGTCAGCAGGGCGATATTCATATCCACGTCCCTTACTTTAAGGATACGGCTCAGCAGCGGCTGCTTAACTGGTATCACCAGGGACTGAATGCCTTCGAGCACACCTGTGCGACAGGTACTGCCATCTTTGAGCAGTTTGCCGATGGGCTTTACCAGCTGTTGCCATCTTGCGCTGATGAAGCGGCCTTCGAGCAGCTCCTAACCCAGACCCGTATAGCCAACGACCAGCTCAAACTCCAGTTAGAGCAAGGACGGGATCGCCTGCTGGAACTTAACGCCTCTGGGTTAGGGCAAGTGGAACCCTTGCTCGAAGCGCTGCAAGACCTGGATAATAGCCCCAGACTGGAGCGGTTTATGCTCAGACTGCTCGATGCCATCGGCGTGGCGCAGGAGGAGCTCAGCGATACCATCTACCTGCTCCGTCCTACCGAAGCCATGAACACTGTAGTGCCGGGATTGACCGAGGACGGACTCAGAGTCACCTATGACCGCGCCACCGCTCTGGCAAGGGAGGATGTGCAGTTTATCAGTTGGGATCATCCCTTAGTGCACCATGTTACCGACTGGCTGGCCAGCGAACCACAAGGCAACAGTGCCATTGGCCTGATGCGTAACCCAGAACTGCCCAATGGCAGTTACTATCTGCAGCTGCTCTATACAGTGGATGGCCGTGCCGAACCCGGCTTACAGCTGGGACGCTTCTTACCACCCACGCCCGTTGAGGTTGTCCTGGACGCCAACGGCAAGCTGGGTACACCCGAATTTACCGATATCAAAGCCGTACCGAAAGATACTGGCCTGCAGTTAGTCAAAGCCTTGAGTGACTCTATTGAGCTAGGGCTGCAACGCGGTATGCGGGAGGCTGAGCAACGCAAACAGGATTTGGTGACGCAAAGCCTGACAACGATGGAACGCAGTTTAGATGACGAGCTACAGCGTTTGGTGCATCTGCAGAAACTAAACCCCAGCATTCGCGATAGTGAGATTCAGGCGCTGAGACGACAAAAAACCGAATTGGGCAACGCCATTGAAAGCGCAGAAGTACAACTGGAGGCCATCAGACTGGTGGTGAACACTCACTAATGGCACTGTTGTACTATCATCCCCCACTCGATCCCTATCTCGATATCATTTACCGGGACGACCATCTGCTGGTGATGAATAAGCCGAGCGGCCTCCTTTCCGTGCCGGGCAAGGCAGAAGATCAGAAAGACTCACTGCAACTTCGCTGTCAGCGGGTGTGGCCCACAGCGACCATAGTACACAGACTGGATATGGCGACTTCTGGCCTGATGGTCTTGCCCTTAAACCGCGAGGCCCAGCGTCACCTGGCCCGCCAGTTTCAGGAAAGACAGACCCAAAAGCGCTATCTGACCCGCATCTACGGCCAGCCGAGAGCCAGTCACGGCAGTATCGAGCTACCGCTGATTTGTGATTGGCCAAACCGCCCCAAACAAATGGTGGACTTTAACCGCGGTAAGCCTTCACTCACTCATTGGCGGGTCTTAGAAAAACGGGAAAACGACACGCTGATGGAGCTGACCCCGGTTACCGGCCGCTCACACCAACTCAGGGTCCATATGCAGCACCTCGGCCATCCCATATTAGGAGATCGGTTGTACGCCCACCCTGAAGCACTCTCAATGGCTGAGCGTCTGCAGCTGCATGCCTTTCAGCTTGGTTTCACTCACCCAGAGTCTGGTCAGTGGTGTCAATTTGAGGCCCCTTGCGAGTTTGTCTAAAGCTTTTCCAAACAGCGACCGATACAAAGCCATCATGGTATTAATCCCCGCTGTGCCCGTGCGTCAGACTCTGTTTTTTGCTCTGCTCTTAATAAGCCCGTTACTCTGGGCTCAGGAGCTCGATCCACAACGGCTGCTCAATGAAGATTTAAAACGGCAACTGCCAGCGCATCGTTACCAGATGTTAACCCTGGATGAAAATGCAGAATTTCCTGTACTGGTGAACACCCATAGTTCCCCGTCGAGCCGGGGGGTAGCGGTGCTGGTAAATGACATATCAGAAGCTCCGCTAGAGCAAAGCGCCCTGGCTCCTCTTGTTCCCTACCTCAATGGGTTAGGCTGGGATACGCTGTTACTCAGCCCGCCGCAAACCGAACTGTTCGCTGTTGGTGAGCGCAACGATACAGACACCCAGAGCACAAGCAGTAGCCCAACGTCGAAAGAACCAGAGGCTAACCCGATACGTCCTTATCAAACGACGTCTCCCATGACCGAGCAGGCCATCGAGCAACATAAAACGGTCTTCGCCAACTATATGCAGGCTGTGCAGCAGGAACGACAAAGTTATCGCGGTTACCACTTAGTTATCGCTAAAGGTACCAGTGCTGCCTGGATCATTGAAATGTATAACCAGGCCCAGTTACCGCCTGCTGACGGTATTGTGATATTAGGCCCTTACTTGCCCGACTCAGAAATGAACCGTCGGGTGCCCGACTTGATTAGTCGCAACCGACTGCCGCTGTTGGATATCTACACCCGTTGGGATAATCACTGGGCCAGCATGAGCGTTCACCAGCGCCGCCAGGCCGCTCGTAAAGCCTTTCAACCCGATTACCGTCAGCGACAGCTGGTAGGCCAGTCTCTGTCCGATGAACAGTACGCCTATATGAGCAAAGAGATCTATGGATGGCTGAGCAGCATGGGTTGGTGATTTTTCGGTCAATCGCTCAGTTCCCAGGATACAATGTGACGGCTAAATGACACAAATCGGGCTATACTCTAGCCATGTTCACTAACCCGGCAAAGCGACGTGACCGTTCAGCAGTTTATCGGCAATAAGTCCAAACAGCTAAGCTATTACCTGAGAGCCTTTTGGGCCGGGCGGATCCCTCATCAGGAAATTGAACTGTATTTCTGGGATGTCCTGGAAGAGTGGACGCAGGTGACTAACAGTACCACCGAGCCTTGCAGTCAGCGAGAGCGCGTATTCTGGCACTTATTGCACCAAATGCATTTCTGGCCAGAGCAGAAGCTGCGCAACGATGTTTATCTACGCAGTGAACTGGAGACCTGTATGACTTACCTGGAAGGCGAAGGCGAATGCCCGCTGGACTGTATAGGCATACGTCCCTGAGTTACGCCATACAAACCCGGTTACGACCTTGCTCCTTCGCCAGATAGAGAGCCTTATCGGCCTGTTCCACCCACTGCATAAAGCTTTGTACTTCATGACCCAGTCCGCTAACCCCAAAGCTGCTGGTAAACCGAAGCCCTTGCCCATCATACTGAACCACCATTTGCTCCGCTTCTAAGCGAATTCGCTCTGCCACTGTTTGAGCACAGGCGGCCGGTGTGTCCGGCAACAAAAGCACGAACTCCTCACCCCCATAACGTCCAGCCATGTCGGTTTCCCGGCAATGAGTCTGGATGATCTTCGCCAGCGCCTTAATCACCTGATCCCCGGCCGGGTGACCATAGGTATCGTTTATTTGCTTAAAGTGATCGATATCCAACATCACCAACGAGGTGTCTCCCCCATAACGCTGTTGGCGCTTAAACTCCAGTTCGCAACACTCTTCCCAATAACGGCGGTTATACAAGCCGGTTAAGCCATCGATGCGACTGATGGACTCCAGTCGCTCGTTAGCCTGAGCCAGTTGCTGACGACTGGTCACTTCTTCGGTCACGTCGTACACCAATACGCCAACCTGGGTTACCTTACCCTTGTCATCCGTTAGCGGAAACAGGGTAATATTCTGAAACATGGTGACACTGGCCCCCGTCACCGGACGGTAGCTGTTAAATTTAAACAGATAGGGACGCTGCTCGGCGATCACATAGGTGGGGGTCTTCAGCCGGAAAACCGGCTCGGTCTTACGACGAAACCAGTCAGGGTCGATTTCGTCAAACCGCTCAAACAGACTCTGCCCGATAATACTCTGTGCCTGAACCCCGCTGTGATGCATCATAAAATCATTCCACACCAGTACCCGATAATCCAAGTCGAGTACCACCACGCCTACTTCCAGTTTACTCAGCAGGGCGCTGTCTAAAGCCAGAGAGGAGAGAGAGTCGTTCATTGGCGATCTCCGGTGAGGTAACTGACCATGCCGTCAATGGCATGGCGGGGGAATAACAACAACAGATCGAAGTGAATATTCTGACTTTGAATGGTGTAGCCGATCTCAATGGCGACTATCTCGTTCCAGCGGGACACATTGCGGGTTAGCAACTGATCCAGATTACAGTGACGCCCCAGCAAACTCGGGTGGTTGCGACTAAAGACGATCCCGAGCTGCTCCGATAACGCATTCACACAGGCGCCGATAAGAATATTAGAAACGTCCATCAAAGCCTCCAGCTCGAGGCCCTCTGACTCGTCATTTTCAGGATAACGCAACAGTTTAAGAATGCGGCTAAAATCGGCATCGTCGAAAATCACCAGGGCCTCACCACCCACCCCTTCACTGACAAAGCCTTGTGAAGTGGCTGACACATAAGCCCTATCCTGTATCTCGGCCACGGCCATGCGCAGTTCACTGGCGGCAATCACATTTACATTAGGCACTGGAAGATGAATAAACTCTCCCAGCAGTCGGGCCAGTTTATCCCCCGCCTGACCCATGGCTACATTTGCCATTTCCCGGTAAATATCCAGCTTTTCGCTATCACTGGTGGCTTGGGTATTGGTACTCACCGAACGAGTCTTGCCCAGGCCGTCATAAAGCCCGTAGTCCCTGAGCAAGGCATTTAACTTACCGCTGTCTACCGGCTTAGCGATAAAGTCCAGCGCCCCCAACTCCCGCATACGTTTGCGGGCCTCGGGTTGTACATCACCTGACACTACCAGCACCATGGTGGGTAAATCCTGCTGGCGTATCTGCTGCATGGTTTCATACCCATCCATCACCGGCATATTCAGATCCAGGAAAGTTACATCGGCTTTGCCTGCCTTAATCGCCTCCAGGGCTTGCTGACCATTTTCCGCAAAGGACAGGCTGACATCCCAGCCCTGAGGAATCGCCCGGGCCATTTGCTGGCGAGCAAATTTGGAGTCATCGCAGATAAGTACCGATGTGCTCATAATGCTTAGATCGCGACAGGCGCCTTAATATGCGGATGGGCCTGATAATTCATCAGTTCAAAGTCGTCGAAGCGAAAGCCAAAAATGTCTTTAACGTCCGGATTTATCTGCATGCTGGGCAGAGGATAGGGTTCTCGCTGTAACTGAGTCTGAGCTTGCTCCAGATGGTTCAAATACAAATGGGCATCACCGAAGGTGTGGACAAAATCTCCCGGCTCCAGATCACAAACCTGAGCCATCATCATGGTTAGCAACGCATAGCTGGCGATATTGAACGGCACTCCCAAAAAGATATCGCCACTGCGCTGATAAAGCTGGCAGGACAACTTTCCTTCCAGCACATAAAACTGGAACAAAGTATGACACGGTGGCAACGCCTGCTTACCCATAGCGGCGTTCTCCTTAGGCGAATACTGAGTATCCGGTAGCAGGGCCGGATTCCAGGCACTCACCAGTAACCGGCGCGAGTCCGGGTTCGTCTTGATCTGCTGCACCACATCGGCAATCTGATCCACCACTTCACCGCTTGGCCCTTGCCAACTACGCCACTGTTGACCATAAACCGGCCCTAGCTCACCCTCGTCGGTGGCCCATTCGTCCCAGATCTTAACGCCGTTATCCTTCAGGTAACCAATATTGGTTTCACCACTTAAGAACCACAGTAATTCGTGAATAATGGAGCGCAAATGACACTTTTTGGTGGTTACTAACGGAAAACCCTGGCTCAGGTCGAAGCGCATCTGATGGCCAAAAATACTCAGCGTGCCAGTACCGGTGCGATCTTCTTTACGGGTGCCATGTTCAAGGACATGGCGCATCAAATGGAGATATTGCTGCATGGATCAGGCCTTAACCCTGTTGGATTTTATCAACGCTCTTAGGCTCAACAGTAAGCCGATGATCATCATCGGCAACGAAAGCAGCTGCCCTTGTGACAACCATTCAGCATAAAGACCTAAGTGAGCGTCCGGTTCACGGAAAAATTCTACGATAAAACGGAAGCCCCCGTAACCCAGCAGGAATAACCCTGAGATTAAGCCTGTGGGCCGTGGCTTACGAGATACCCACCACAGCACCGCAAAGAGCACCACACCTTCCAGAAAAAACTCATACAGCTGGGAAGGATGACGAGGATCCGGTCCGGCGCCGGGAAAAATAATTCCCCAGGGCACATCGGTAGTGCGGCCCCACAGTTCGGCATTGATAAAATTACCGATGCGGCCAGCTCCCAATCCGATAGGCACAATGGGCGCAATAAAATCGCCCACCTCCAGGAAACGACTGTTGGTTTTACGGGCAAACCACCAAAAAGCAGCCAATACCCCCAAGAGGCCACCATGGAACGACATGCCACCGGTCCATATCTTAACCAGATAAAGCGGGTCTTGCAGGAAATAGTCAAACTGATAGAACAGCACATACCCCAGACGGCCACCGATGATCACGCCTAAGAAGCCGTAAAACAATAAATCGGAAAGCTGCTCTTTACTCCAGTTGGTGCGGGGCAGTCGGTGGCGCGCCAAAAACCAGGCCGCCACAAAGCCAATCAGGTACATCAGTCCGTACCAGCGTAAGCTGACCGGCCCGACACCGAAAATCACAGGATCGATCTGTGGAAACACCCAATGTTCATTCATTCTTTTACTAACCCAACATCATTCGACAACTGACCACCACCAGACACACCGCAAATACCCGTTTAAGGATCTTGGTGGGCAAACGATGGCTCATTCTGGCCCCAAAGCGAGCAGTCAGCATGGAGGTACTGACGATGCCCAGTAAGGCTGGCAGATAAACATACCCCAGGCTCCAGGTCGGCAAGTCAGCTCGCTGCCATCCAGCCAGCATAAAACTGACACTACCAAAGACGGCGATGACTATACCACAGGCTGCCGCACAGCCGATGGCCTGTTTTACCGATACCTTAAAATACACCAATGTCGGCACCACAAGGGCCCCGCCGCCGATGCCCATAATGGCAGAGATGGTACCGATGATGCCACCAGATATCCCCAGGAGACCGCGGTGAGGTTTTGCCTGACCTTCTGGCACTGTGGCCAACGCCATTCTGGCCGCTAACAACAACAGTACGATGGCAAAGAACCACTTCAGGTAAGTGGCTGGAACTGAGGCAGCCAACCAGGCACCGAGCACGGCTCCCAGGGCAATACCCGAACCTATGGGCCAGAACAGTGGCCAGGAGACCTGTCCCAATTTCCAATGTGTGCGGGTGGAAGATAAACCGGTAAAAATAATGGTACCCAAAGACGTGGCGATGGCCATCGGCATGGCCTGTTCGAAGGGCAGATTCAGTAGGGCCTGCATCAAATACAGTAGGCTGGGCACGATCACCAGACCTCCACCGATCCCCAACAGACCGGCCAAATAACCGGCAACCAGACCAAGCACTAACGTGGCCAGTACAAAACTCAGCATGGCTTATTTCCCTGCCCGGATCAGACCGCCAAGACCCAGTCTTTCCAAGTGCTCACTCATGCACTCGCGCACCTGTCTTGGGTGGTGCAACTTGATAACGTCATCGAGGATGGCTTCCGCCTGAGTCAGAGTTACGCTGCGCAGTACCCATTTGATTTTAGCCAGATTAAAGCTGCTCATGCTGAGTCTGCGATAGCCCATGGCAACCAACAAGATGGCGCCGCCCGGTTCCCCGGCCATCTCGCCACAAAGGGTTACGGGCACACCAGCGTTGTTGCTCTGGCGGATAATATCCCAAAGCGCCGCCAGTACGGCCGGGTGGTAATAGTCATACAATGCCGACACACGGGAGTTATTGCGATCCACAGCCAGCAAGTACTGGGTCAGATCATTCGAACCGATGGAGAAAAAATCCACCATCCTGGCTAGCTGAGGCAGCTGATAGATTACTGCTGGCACTTCCAGCATCACGCCCACCTGAGGCTTAGCCAATTTCTGACCATCGGTTTTGGCTTCCTCGGCCACCTCGCGGTAAGCCTGGCGAATTAGCCGCTTTGCCTCGGCCACCTCGGTGATATTGGTGATCATCGGCAACATGATCTTTAAATTATCCAGCCCCAGACTCGCCCGGAGCATGGCTCTGACCTGCACCAAGAAGATCTCAGGGTGATCCAACGTCATGCGAATGCCGCGCCAGCCAAGAAACGGGTTTTCCTCTTTTACTGGAAAATACGGCAGGGGCTTATCACCCCCTACATCCAGCGTCCGCATGGTCACCGGTTTGTCGGGGCACAGTTCCAGAATAGAGCGATACAACTGACACTGCTCTTTTTCGGTGGGGAAGCGCTCTCGCATCATAAAGGGCACTTCAGTACGATACAGCCCAACCCCTTCACCTAGGCCTCCGAAGGAACCTTCCACCTCCGCCGACAAACCGGCGTTGATGAGCAGCTCTAACGACTTGCCATCCTGAGTTTCGGCGGGCAGTTCGGCATCTTTCTGCACCTGACCATAGAGCTCTCGCTCCTCGTCAATCAAGGCAGCAAACTCTTCCCGAATGGCATTGCTGGGCGACACCACCACTTCACCGGAATATCCGTCCAGCAGCAGATCTTTACCTCTCAGTAATGACAGGGGTACATCGGTCAGGCCCATCACCGCCGGGTAACCCATCGCTCGTGCCAAAATCGCAGCATGGGAGTTATTCGACCCCTGCATGGAGATAATGCCCTGCAACTGATTGGCAGAAAACTCGGCCAGCATGGAGGCCGAAACCTCCTCGGCCACCAAGATGGCCTGTTCAGGAACTTCCTGGTGCTGATCTCGCACCGACAGCAAGTGAGCTAATATACGGTTGCCCAGATCCTCAATATCTACCGCCCTCTCCTGCATATAGGGGTCGTCCATGCGCCGGAAGCGCAGCAGATAATGTTCCACCACTTTTTTCAATGCTGAGGGTGCGTCCCAGCCATTGCGGATCTGATCTTCCACCTCGTCACCAAGGGAGTGAGAGTCCAACAGTTGGTCATACATCTGGAAGATCGCCAGCACATCTTTCGGTACTGTATCCTCAATCCGACGGGACAGCTCGGCCACTTCCTCACGGGTCTGTTTGACCGCCTGACGATAACGCTGTAACTGGGCATCATGCTCGCTGTGGCGCCTCATCACATGCTGTTGCAAGCTCGCCTTAATATAGGGCACATACCCCAAGCCCATCGCCAAACCGGCCGACCCGGGCACCCCATGTAAGGATTTTTGTTGCGGCTTCTGGCCGTTGTTTTGTTCGCTGAAATTCAGCGCTCCCCGCGCTTCGGCGTGAGCGACTTCCAGCGCCAACTGGGCGGTCAGGGTAACCAGGAAAGCTTCTTCTTCTTCAGAAAAGCGACGCTTGCGCTTCTGCTGCAAGGTTAGTACTCCCAGCACCTTGCGCTGATGAATAATGGGCGTCCCCAAAAAGGCGTGGTATTTCTCTTCTTTGACTTCAGGGTAGTGCTTAAACCTCGGGTGAGATTGGGCGTCCTGAATATTGATCGGCTCTTCCCGCTGACCAATCAGGCCGATAAGTCCCTCGGAAAAACCAATGGTCACCGTGCCGATGGCCTCTTTAGCGAGGCCTTCGGTGGCTTTGAGCACAAACACATGATTATCGTAGTCGGCTAGATAAATGGAGCAGCAATCCACGCCCATCACTTCCTTAAGACGGGTAGTGAGCACCGTCAAGGCCTCATCCAGAACGGGAATCTGGTTTACTTCCTGAACCAGACGTTTTAGCTGCGTCAGCATCTTATCTACCCCCGACGACGTCGCCGATGGCGCTGGTTGCCTTGACGGGAATGACTTTGGCTTGGCATGGCAATGGGTACAAATTCCTTCATGACCCGCCGGTACACATCCCGTTTGAAGGACACCACATTACGAACCGGGTACCAATAGCTGACCCAGCGCCAATCATCAAACTCCGGATGGCCCGAGTGCAGCAGGTTCACGTCTTCCTCCTTGCATCTCAGTCTCAGCAGAAACCATTTCTGCTTTTGTCCGATACACACCGGATCCGTTCCTTGCCGGATCAGGCGCTTTGGCAATTTGTATCTGACCCAATTACGGGTACTACCCATAATCTCAACGTCTTGGGGGTTTAATCCCACTTCCTCATGAAGTTCTCGATACATCGCCTGTTCGGCAGTTTCACCTTCGTCGATTCCGCCTTGTGGAAACTGCCAGGAATGCTGGCCATAGCGTCTTGCCCAAAATACTTGCCCTATCCTGTTGCAAATCACTATGCCGACATTCGCGCGGAATCCTTCGGCATCAATCACTTAGACTCCCGGGCATTTAATTCTTTTCTATCAATGCATTCTTCCATAAACTAGCCCCCTTTCAAAGCAATTTCATTCGCAGCCAGTCCCTTATGACTCTGACCCTCCCCAGCACTGCTCCGACGTCCGTTGCGCAATTGATGGAACGGGCTCAGCAACTAGCGGGCCTGACGCTGGGTGAACTGGCCCAGTTGGCGCAGCTCGAAACACCGGAAGATCTGCGTCGACATAAAGGCTTCAGCGGTCAGCTATTAGAGCTTTGGCTGGGAGCCAGCGCCGGCTCCAAGCCGGAGCAGGATTTCCCCGAGTTAGGAGTCGAATTAAAAACTCTGCCCATCGACGAAGCCGGCCGCCCGATGGAAACCACCTATGTGTGCTATGCCCATCTTACCGGTATCGCCGGGCTGACCTGGGAAAATTCCAACGTACGCAACAAACTGCATCAGGTGTGCTGGGTGCCGATTGAGGCCAACCGCCAGATCCCTCCCGCCGAGCGCCGGGTGGCCTCAGCTTTTTTGTGGACCCCGACACCAGAACAGGAAGCCGCTCTGAGGGCCGACTGGGAGGAGATTATGGAGCTTATCGCCTTAGGTCAGGTGGAATCCATCACAGCTCGCCACGGCCAGGTAATGCAGCTGCGCCCCAAGGCAGCCGACGGCAATGCCCTGACCGACGCCATCGGAAGAGATGGCCAGTTTATTCAGACTCGCCCACGAGGTTTTTATCTGAAAAAAACCTTTACCCGGGGTTTGCTGGAAGAAGCGTTTGCATGAGAAAACTCTCGCCTAAATGCGCGCCCGGGCTATTCGCGTTTTTAATGTCCGGGTTTATGGCGTTTTGTATGTCGGGGATACTGACCCTGATCAATTTAGGCCCAGTGCCGGACTTTTTATGGCTGTGGTTGAAGGCCTATGTTCTGGCTCACCTGTGTGCCTTCCCACTGGTGATGCTGTTTGCCCCCCTGACCCGTCAGCTGGTGGCCAGGTTGATCGAAGGCGGACTGAAATAGGCTCGTTCAGGCTTTGTAGCCACCGCTGCCATCATCGTAAAAAGCTTGCTTAAGGCTGTTGGCAAAGCTGACAAACTTCTCTTTCATGGTGCGCTTAACCTTAATTTCTACCGAGCCCAATACCGAGTAGCCCTCGATATAGATCGTTGGTGCCTGTCGTCCGGCCATGGAAGGCACCTTATTCTCTACCGACCCGATAACGTTAAACATACTGCAAACCACATTCACACTCTCAGGTACGTAGATGGTTTCGCTACCAAGTACACAATTGATGTTCACGGTGACATGCTGGTGCTCAAACACAGCATCGGTAAAATCCAGTTTGATACTGCCCAGAATACTGACTAATTTGACTTCCTTTGGCACCCGCCACTGACCGCTTCGTTCATCACTCCCCAGAATACTGAGCAATCTCTGGTTCTTCTGTTGATGACGATCGGTGGCGTAGTTAGGGGTGAACTGAGTTTCTTTTCTCTGAACATAGTGACTGTCGGCCCTGAGCTCCAGGTCGGCCACCAGACTTTTAAGCGACTGATGTTGTTCACTATTGATAGCGTCATCCAGACGTCGCTCAAAGGCTTCCGCCGAAATCACGCCATGGCTGTAATTATAAATTAGCTGGTCAATGACTTCCTCTCTGACCTGCTCAATGGGTCTGTCTTCTAATTTTACGTCCATCGTTACGTATCCAAATTAATGAAAAGCCACCCTATTAAGCAAGTCTTGAACCAGACTTGAAAACAATTACAAAACAATGACTTAACAAAACCGCCCTAGACTCGAAAACAAAAAAATCGCCTATCTGGCCAAAACTTAGTGATTCTGACCTGCTCAGAGCTATTCATCCCAGTAAGGTTCGGATTTGAGCACTTCCTGACGGCTTTGTTCCATCACGGCCAGCAGGTGGGCTTGCTTATGCTGAGCCGAGTCCAGAAGTTCGTCTTTTTCTTCTACCTCGGCCACCTGCAACTCTTCCTGTAACAACACAAAGACTTTCAACTCTTCGATGCCGTCGAGGATGTCCAGCCAGGGGGCGCGAAATTGCTTACGTGCCTCGGGGGAAAACAGGTCACCCAGGAACAGGCCATGGTACAGCATCTGCCGCAATGCCGGCTCGCAGGCCATATAGCTGTCGGTATTAAAACTGTCATTACTGGCAATGGCGTCTGTTGCATTGGCCCAAGCCTGCGCCAGCCAGCCACGAGCATGTGTCTGAACCTCGTTCTGCCAGGCAGTGTCATTGTCACGCCAGGGCCTGGAATAGGCCAGTTCACTGAGCCTGATCTGCAAGTGAACCTTATCACTATCCGCAATCAGTGTTTCGGGTTGGTAGGTGCGCAATAGCCCTTCCAGACGCCCCCTCAAATAGCTTTGCATAGACACACTCTTACGAATGCTTTTACGAAAAGGTCCCTTGCTGGATTTCAGTGCCTTAATAGCTGTCAGAGCGTCCACCCAACGCCAACTCTCAGCGAGCGACTGAAGCTGTCGGTGAAGCTGTAATAAAGGCTCGCACTGCAGAGCGGGTAAGAACAGGGTCAGCGCCTGCTGAGTCAGGTTAATGCCAGTCCAGATGCCTCTTAGCGCTTTGACCGAACCGGTATCCTGATAGCATTGTTCATGATGCAGCCAATGACCGATTCCCAGTTGCAGGGCTCTGATAAAAGCCTGCTCCAGTGCATCGCCCTGCGACAGGGGCAAGAAGTTCGGTAACGGCTGGGCTTTGAGCTCCTTCCCTTCTGCCAGCATATAGCCACGAGCCGCCTTACTCAGAACACCGATTCGAAGCGGCATATGCCCGGCCAGTTGACAGGCTAATTCAAACAGGGGCGCCACCTGACCTTGTTTTAACTCGATTTCGATTTCGTTAATGGGCTGCTGATGGTCGTTGGCTTTCACGTTACCTTTATCTACCACCAATTCCACTTCCGTGTTGGCACTCGGCAACAACTGATATTCCTGACGATGGAAATGAGTGGTAAAGAGCGGCTGTAACTGAGCCTGCAAGGCATCCACATCGGCTTCAGGCGGGAATATTCCCGACTCGAACAAGGCCAGGTCCGGTTGCTGTTGCTCAATGGCGACATTATATTCCGGCCGCTGGTGCAAACCGCCTTCACTGTTGCCGTCGGTCTTTATGGTCTGTTCGAACACGCCATCACGTCCCCGGACCCGGAGACCTATGCCCCACTGGCGCAGTTGCTTATCGGGCGTATCGTAATAGACATTAAATAAATCCGCTGCACCCTGGTGACAGGCTTTGTCCCATTGCGGCTGCAATTGCTGTTCGATGATGGTCACAGGATCCACATCCGGGGCCACCAATAACTTAAACTCGATTTCCTGGTCCATTCGGCTAGACACAATGTCTCTGCAAGTTTGAATCTAAGCGCAACATTACCTGTAATACCAATCCGTATAAAGGGTTAATGTCGCCCTTTGTCAATCGCGGTCCGGCTTGTCGCTAAATCAGGACACTTGCCAAGGTGATGCTCACCCCATACCATCTACGCCATTCAAGCTATTTTAGTCCGATAAACCATGCCTAAATTGTTTTCTGTTTACCTTGTCCTCGCTCTGTTGTTGACCGCCCCTGTGACTCTGGCTCAGGACGGCGAAACCGTTTATGTCAGTGACGAACTCTACACCTTTGTGCACGCTGGCCCAGGTCGTAACTACCGGATTCTGGGTTCTGTGACCGCAGGCACCCCGGTAACTCTGCTAGAGATTAATGAAAGCGAAGGCTATAGCAAGGTCCATGATGCAGACAAAGAGCGCACCGGTTGGGTGAAGAGCAGCTTCATTTCCCGTGAACCATCGCTCAAGCAAAAGCTGCCTGCCGTGCAGGAAGAATTAGATATTGCTAAACAGGCTCTGGCCAGTCTCAGACAGGAGAATCAGGATCTGTTGCAACGTCGGGGCGAACTTCAGCGCTACAACGCCGAGCTGGAAGCCAGTCTTGAGCAGAGCCAGGAAAAGCTGGAAGAGGCGCTCAGTCAGCTAGAGGACATCGACAATCAGGTCCAGATTGCCTGGATGACCCGCGGCGGTGTAATCGCCTTTGTCGGGCTTTTAGTGGGTGTCATCATCATGCTGTTGCCGCGTAAACGCCAACGCCGTGATCAATGGATGTAAGCCACCAGAACTAACACCACTGTCAACCTATCGAGACACCCTGTCTCAACACTCCGGGCTGGGCGACTTACCGGCCCCTTTTATTCCAGTTTCTTGCCCCAAGGCTGTATATCAGTCGTGCTAAACAAGGACCGCTCCGGGAGAGCATTTGTTTAGTGTGATTGGTATTAGGGGCTATGCTGTGATACCAAGGCCCTGAAAGAATCAAAAAATCGGGCGCGAGACGACTGATCTGAATGGATATTCGATGAGTTTCAAATTGCTATACAGCTTGGGGGTTTGCACCTATACTCCGCGCCGTTTAAAACGGGCACAGAGCCAAACACTATGGCCGAGTGCCGGTGCAGACTATCTGACACAAAAAGCGGGTGGGTTTAAGGCTTTTTTTACTGAAGACTATCGAAAAGCGCTAGCCCTGTTTTTCCTGTTATTGGAGTGGATGTTTTATGACATTTAAAGCCAGTGAAATTTTTAATAGTGACTACCAACTGCCATCTCTGGATGAGCTCCCTGCACTGATCGCAGACACTTATATTGTTGACGAAGAACAATATGTTAAGGAATTGATCAAACTCATTCCACAGGATAAAGACTCTCTGGAGGCCATCGAAAAACAAGCCACCGAGCTGGTTAAGGATGTACGTAAAGAAGCGCAAAATAGCGACAGCATCGATGCCTTCCTGCAGGAATACAGCCTGGATACCCACGAGGGTGTCATCCTGATGTGCCTGGCCGAAGCCTTACTGCGCATCCCTGATTCCCAAACCGCCGACGCCCTGATTAAAGACAAGTTGTCCGGAGCGGATTGGCGCAGCCATTTAAAGCACAGTGACTCTTTACTAGTGAACGCGTCAACCTGGGGCTTAATGCTCACCGGTAAGCTTTTCCATTTGGATAACCGTGGCGACGCTAACAGCGAACACGTGCTGGATAGACTCATTGGTCGCCTCGGTGAGCCGGTAGTGCGCAAGGCCATGTACACGGCAATGCGGATTATGGGCAAACAGTTTGTATTGGGTCGCGATATCGACGAGGCCCTCAAAGCCAGTCGCAAGGCCCGAAAATACGGGTACACTCACTCCTACGACATGCTTGGTGAGGCGGCGGTAACCGCCAAAGATGCTAAGGCTTTCTACGACTCTTACGCGAATGCCATTGAGCGTGTCGGTGAAGAAGACTTCAGCACTCAGTATCCAGCACCACCGACCGTTTCCATTAAGCTCTCGGCCTTGCACCCTCGGTACGAAGCCGCTCAGGAAGAGCGGGTGATGAGCGAACTGACAGACTCGCTCGCCAGTTTGGTTAAGTTGGCCCGCAGCAAGGATGTCGGTATCAGTATCGATGCCGAAGAGGCCGATCGTCTGGAAATATCCCTCAAGGTATTCGAAAAGGTTTACCGCAGTGAGGCAGCCAAAGGATGGGGCAACTTAGGTCTCGTGGTACAGGCTTACACCAAGCGCGCTTTACCCGTACTGATGTGGGTCACCCAGTTGGCGAAGGAACAGGGCGATCGCATCCCCATTCGTCTGGTCAAAGGCGCCTACTGGGATTCGGAAATCAAATGGTGTCAGCAAATGGGCCTTGAAAGCTACCCGGTATTTACCCGCAAGGCGGCCACCGATGTGAGCTACCTGGCCTGCGCTCGCTTCCTTGTCAGTGAGCACACACAGGATTACATCTACCCTCAATTCGCGACCCATAACGCCCATACAGTGGCCGCCATTGAGCGCATGGCGGCAGGACGAGCCTTTGAGTTCCAGCGTTTGCACGGCATGGGCGAAGAGTTGTATGACACCCTGCTAAAAGAAGACAATAATATCAGCGTACGCATCTATGCGCCGGTGGGAGCACACAAAGAACTGCTGCCCTATCTGGTGCGTCGTTTGTTGGAAAATGGGGCTAACAGCTCGTTTGTTCACAAGCTGGTCGATCCGGATACTCCGGTGGAATCACTGGTTAACCATCCGCTGGATGCGCTAAAAAACCAACCTTCTCTGGCGAATGACAAGATTCCGCTGCCAAAGCAGATTTATATCCACCGTCCCAACTCAGACGGCTGTAATCTGCTGGTGGAGTCCCACTACCGGCCCTTTATCGATGCCGTATGCCAGTACAAAGATCAACAGTGGTCCGGCTCGCCTATCGTTAACGGCGAGTCCATCGAAAGTGGTGAAAAAGTCACCGTCACCTCACCACAAAACCGTGAGCACGAGGTGGGGCAGATTTATTATGCCGATGAAGAGACCACTCGCAAAGCTATTGATATCGCCCACGGTGCGTTCCCAAACTGGAGCCGAACTGCCGTGGAAATGCGAGCTCAGGCGCTGGAGGACTACGCCAACTTACTGGAAGAACACAAACATGAGCTCATCGCTATCTGTACTCTCGAGGCAGGTAAAAGCCTGCAAGACGGTATCGATGAGGTACGTGAAGCGGTGGACTTCTGCCGCTATTACGCTATCGAAGCCCGAAAGCTGTTTTCCTACGATGGTCCGCTGTTAGGCCCCACTGGCGAGATGAACGAGCTGTTTGTACAAGGCAAAGGGGTATTTGCCTGCATTAGCCCGTGGAACTTCCCGCTGGCCATCTTTACCGGTCAGATTGCCGCTGCACTGGCCACCGGCAATACAGTGATAGCCAAGCCAGCCGAGCAAACCAGTTTACTGGCCTATCGTGCCGTACAACTGATGCATGAAGCGGGCATTCCCAAAGATGTGTTGCAGTTTCTGCCCGGTAAAGGCGCCGTGGTGGGTGGCGTCCTGTCCAGTGATGATCGTATCAGCGGGGTCTGTTTTACCGGCAGCACAGTGACGGCAAAAAACATCAACCGCTCGCTGGCAGAACGTGATGGAGCCATCGCGACCTTGATCGCCGAAACCGGCGGCCAGAATGCCATGATCATCGACAGTACCGCTTTGCCAGAGCAGGTAATGACCGATGTGGTGCATTCTGCCTTTACCAGTGCCGGTCAACGCTGCTCAGCTCTGAGAGTGCTTTACGTCCAGGAAGATGTAGCCGAGCGTATGTTGGAGTTGCTGGAAGGCATGATGCAGGAATTGCACGTGGGCGACCCCATTGAGCGACGCACGGATGTGGGGCCGGTGATCGACGATAAGGCCAAGAAAAAGCTGGATGACCACATCGCCGAGATCACCGAAACGGGTACCCTGATAAGCCAGGCGCCGATGTCCGATGATGCTGCAACCGGCAGCTTCGTTCGCCCCACGGCAGTGATGATCGACAGCATCCATGATCTGAAAGAAGAACATTTCGGCCCGATTTTGCATGTCGTCAAATACAAAGCGTCCGAGCTGAATCAGGTGATCAACGACATTAACTCCACCGGCTATGGACTGACACTGGGCATACACAGTCGTAACGAGTCCAAAGCTGCTTATATCGCCGATATGGTCAATGTAGGCAATGTGTATATTAACCGCAACCAGATCGGTGCTGTCGTCGGCGTTCAACCATTTGGCGGACAGGGACTATCCGGCACCGGTCCCAAGGCGGGAGGGCCTCACTACCTGCATCGCTTTATCACCGAGAAGGCGCGCAGTAATAACGTTACCGCCATCGGCGGCAATGCCACCCTCCTCAGTCTGGGCGATTAACCACTCGCACTCTGCGATTAAGGGCCACCATCGGTGGCCCTTTTTACTTGCCGCCCAGTCATGGTTATTCTTAGTAAAAACAAATAATCAGGCTAAGGAGCCCGAATGGTGTCGATGGATGTTTTACTAACATTTTCTCTGGCCTGCGTGGTGCTTAGCTTATCGCCGGGCCCCTCCAACCTCTATATTATGGCTCGCAGTCTGTCACAGGGCTTCACCAGTGGCGCTGCGGCAGCGGGTGGACTGGCCATAGGCTCACTGCTGTATGTGCTGGCCTCGGTACTGGGTCTGGCAGCGATCTTTAAATATTCACCCACTGCCTACCTGGCTATTAAACTGGTTGGTGCCGCGTATCTGATTTATCTGGGACTGAGCTATTTTCGCAACGCCACTACCGTTTCAGAACCTCCTCGAGTGGGGCGTCGCGGCGCTTTACAGGTTGTACGTCAAAGCCTGATAGTGGAGTTGACCAACCCTAAAACGGCGCTTTTTTTCCTGGCATTTTTGCCCCAGTTTGTTCGGCCCGAATCCGGTTCCGTCAGTACCCAACTGGCCTTGCTGGGACTGACCTATACCCTGATCGCTCTGGCCAGCGATATCTTTGTGGCAGCCATGTCGGCACGCCTGGGACGCTGGCTGGCCGGTCACCCATCGTTTCAGTATTGGCAAGACCGTATCAGTGGCACCATACTGACACTACTTGGATCTTATATCGCCGTGGACGAGCTCGTACTCGGTGACACTGTGTCTGATATCTAAATACTCACAAGAGGTGGTTATGGCTTGGTTGAAAAAAGGGCTATGGATTGTACTGGGACTAATTGTTGCCGTGTTAGCGGCAGTCTTCTTGTTCCTTGATACCTGGATTAAACTGGCAGTAGAAGAGGCTGGGGCGCAAGCCACGGGGGCCGAAGTCAATGTGGCTGAGGTCAGCCACACTTTCTCCCCTTTTAGCGTAACACTCTCCGGTCTGCAGATGACCGATGCAGCTCGTCCCGAGTACAACAAAGTCACCGCCGACACCATCAAAGCAGAGGTGCAATTAAAGCCACTTCTGATGAATAAGGTGATCGTTGACCAGGTGCAAATCCTGGGGGTCAAGTTTGATCAGAAACGCGCTGAGCCCGGTGACGTCTACCGGCAGCCCGACGGTTCGCCCAGTCCCTTCGACAACCTCTTTAACCAACCTGTCAACATGCCTTCAGTAGACGAAGTGCTGAACAACAACACTCTGAAAACCACACAAGCAATAGAGCAGGCACAAAGTGCCTATCAGCAGCATCAGGACCAGTTGCAGCAGCAATATCAGGCCTTACCAGATAAACAAGCCCTGGCTGACTATAAGCAGCAACTCCAAGAACTGCAGGATACCGATTACTCCAATCCAGCCGAGCTTGTTACAGCCAAGGAAAAATTTGACCGGTTAAAAGAGCAACTCAAACAGGAACAACAAAAAGTCAGCCAATTTTTAAGCTCGGTGCGGCAAGCCAGGGATGATCTCGGCCCCAAGCTGGCCTCGCTCAAAGACGCACCACAGCAAGATTACCAGCAGCTTAAAGGTGTACTGGCGGGAGATGCGGCCGCCATTGGCGATCTCACTGAAGCCTTATTCGGTCCACAAATGCGCCAGTGGAGCGATCAGTTGCTGGCCGCCTATGACCTTGTCGCCCCAATGCTGCAATCCAAAGGCGAATCCGCTCAAACGGCCCCCAGTGAACCTTTGATGGTTTTTGAGGAGTTTGAGCACCTGCCTGATATCTTGATCAAGCAGGCCGATGTGTCTGTTCAGTGGCAGGATTACGCCATCGACAGTCGTTGGCTGAATATCACTGATAACCACCAGAAACTCGGCCAGGCTACCGAATTTATGGTGGACGCCCCGGACAGCCCACTATGGTCCGTACTTAAGCTCGACGGTCAGTTTCAGTTCCTCGCCGAGGGTTTATTCGCTCAGCAAAGCTGGGATCTGGCAGGACTGAAGTTGGGTGCAACCCGACTACTGGAGTCGGACAATCTTACCAGCTTGCTGGAGTCCGGTCTGCTCAGCGCCACCGGTAAGCTGTCCGTCAACAAGGATCAGATGGACGGCGACGGAGTGGTTAACCTGGCGCAATTGGCTATTCAGGCCAGTGGCGAAAATAAACTCACCCGTACCATTGCCAGCGCACTCAGTTCTCTGTCGGCACTCAATATCGACACCGGGATCAGTGGTCACTGGCGCTCACCGAAACTGAACCTGAGCTCCAGTCTGGATAATCAGCTTAAGGATGCCTTAATGGCTTCGCTCGGAGAAGAGGCTCAGGGTAAACTGACGGAACTGCAACAGCGCCTGCAAGCCAAAGCCGCTGGTCCTCTGGATAAGCTGACCGGAGGTCAGTCCCAGTGGCAGGGCTGGCAAGACCTGGCCCAGGGTCAGGGTGATAGTATCGAGACAATGCTGGAGGCTAAGCTAAAGGGCGCACTGGATAAAGAAAAAGACAAGCTGACTGATAAGCTGAAGAATAAGCTGTTCGGCGGCGCTCATTAGCCTGGTCCCACGACGACGGCGAAAGGCCTCTTTCGCCGTTGACCTTATTCTAAAATCCACGTACAAAGCGTCTCTTATTACCTCAGGAGTCATAAAACACTATGTCTATCGAAGCCATCGCAGCCATTGTTGTCGGTCTGGTCATTCTGGTCTGGAGTGCCGATCGCTTTATCGAAGGGGCGGCCGCCACAGCCAAACACGCCGGCATGCCCACATTGATTATCGGCATTGTGGTCATCGGCTTTGGAACCTCGGCACCGGAGATGGTGGTTTCGGCATTGGCCGCGGCAGACGGCAACCCAGGACTGGCATTAGGCAACGCGTACGGGTCTAACATTACCAATATCGCCCTTATCATCGGCACCACCGCGTTAATTGCCCCTATCGCGGTGCGCTCACAAATTCTTCGTAAAGAGATGCCACTATTGTTACTGGTGACCCTGTTGGCAGGCTGGCAGCTGTACGATGGCTTTTTGTCCCGGCTGGATGCCGTCGTCTTACTGGGCATGCTGTTTGCCATCATGGGCTGGTCGGTGATACAAGCCATGCGTAACCGCGGCACCGTCAAAGACAGCTATATGGATAATGTGGACGAAGAGCTCGCAGCTCACCCCATGCCGCTGAAAAAAGCCTTGCTCTGGCTTTTTGCCGGGTTGGTACTGCTGGTCATCAGCTCACGCATGTTGGTCTGGGGCGCAGTATCCATCGCCCAGGCTTTTGGCGTCAGCGACCTGATCATTGGCCTGACCATTGTTGCCATCGGCACCTCCCTGCCTGAGTTAGCCTCAGGCATCGCCGCCGCGCGCAAGGGCGAGCATGACCTGGCGCTGGGTAATGTGCTGGGCTCCAATCTGTTTAATACCCTGGCAGTGGTGGGTATCGCCGCCAGTATCGACCCTCTGGCAGTGGCGCCGGAAGTCCTGCAGCGCGACTGGGTCGTTATGGCCGTACTCAGCCTGGCCCTGCTGGTTATGGGTATTGGTTTTGGCCGTCAGGGCCGCATTAACCGAGTCGAAGCCTCGGGTTTGTTACTGGCCTATATCGGTTATAACAGCTACCTGGGCTACAGCATTGTGCAGCAGGTGGCGCCATAAAGTCATTGCGGCATTTTCAAGAGCTTGCATAATAGTGCCATGACTCATATCACAGGCGACAAACCATGAGATGGATCACCCTGGTCTTGTTAGTGTTGCTGGGCCTGCTCCAGCACCGCCTGTGGTTTGGTAAACACAGCATTCCCGACTACTGGCAGCTCAAACAGGAAGTCCAGCAGCAACAACGCCAGAATGCCAACCTCAGACAGCGCAACCAACTGCTTCAGGCCGATATCAGGGACCTCAAAACAGGCCTTGAAGCCATTGAAGAGCGAGCGCGTAACGAACTGGGACTGATCCGGGAAGGCGAAACCTTTTATCGAATTCTGCCACCAGAACAATGAGCAACAGACTTTTCTCCGCCATCGTGCCGGCTGCAGGCATCGGCTCACGCATGGGTCAATCCATTCCCAAGCAATACCTGTCTTTGGGAGACCAGTGCATCCTGGCGCACACTCTGGATGCCCTGCTGGCTCATCCGGCTATCACTCAGATTGTAGTGGCTCTGAACCCACAGGATGCGGACTTTGCCACGTTGCCACAATCGCACGACCCCAGAGTCGTTACGACCACCGGCGGCGCCGAACGAGCCGATTCCGTGCTGGCAGGTTTGCAACTGGTCAGCCAGGACTGGGTATTGGTGCATGATGCCGCCCGGCCCTGCCTGACTCGTCATGATTTAGACAAGCTGATGACTCACGCTCAGCAAAACGAGCAAGGCGCCATTCTGGCCACTCCTGTCAGAGACACCATGAAGCGGGCGAATGAGCAGCAGCAGATCCTGCACACCGAGGAGCGCCAACACCTATGGCACGCCCTCACGCCTCAGCTTTTTCCTCGTCAGGCACTGCTTCAGGCACTGCAAGAGGCTCAGGGACCTATCACCGATGAAGCTTCAGCTATGGAGCAAACCGGCTACCCGGTAAAGTTAATCCAAGGCTGCGCCAGCAATATCAAGGTGACGCAGGCCGAAGATCTGGCTCTGGCTGAATTTTATCTGCGACAACAACACAGGATTACCGAATGAACATACGCATCGGCCATGGCTATGATGTACACCGCTTTGGCGGTCCCGGCCCGGTTACCATCGGCGGCGTTAAGATCGAGCATGAACACGGTCTGCTGGCCCACTCTGACGGCGACGTCGCCCTGCATGCCCTGTGCGACGCGATTCTGGGCGCGTTAGCACTGGGCGATATTGGCCGGCACTTCCCGGATACCGACGCCCAGTTTGAAGGCGCCGATAGTCGCGGATTATTGCGGCATGTTTACGCCTTAGCCAAAGAGAAAGGCTACGGTTTAAACAATCTGGATCTCACCATCATCGCTCAGACGCCTAAAATGGCGCCCCATATCGAGACTATGATTCACGCCATTGCTGAGGATCTTGACGCTACCCCGGAGCAAATTAACATCAAGGCCACCACAACGGAGAAACTGGGATTCACAGGCCGCAAGGAGGGCATCGCCTGCCATGCGGTGGTGTTACTGGTGGCCCAATGATGCAGACCCAACACTGGCAGTACCGCTTTGGACAACCCGAAGCCAGCGGCACCTTAAAACAGCAGCCGGCGGATTTTGTCGTTCGAGAGGAGCTTGGCTTTACCCCCAGCGGCGAAGGCGAACATGTCTTTGTTCAGCTGGAAAAGCAAGGCCAGAACACCGTATGGGTCGCCGAACAACTGGCTCGTTTTGCGGGGGTCCCTGCGCGCGCCGTATCCTACTCCGGACGCAAGGACAAACACGCCCTGACCGAGCAATGGTTTGGCATTCATCTGCCCGGAAAGACCACGCCGGACTTTTCCGGCTGTCAGATAGAGGGCGTTCGCATTGTACGGGTGCTCAGACACCACAAGAAGCTGCGCACTGGTACCCACAAGTGCAACCGGTTCGAACTGTGGTTAAGAGATATCGACCGGCCTGAATCAGTCGAACAACGACTCGCATGGATACTTCAGGGCGTGCCTAATTACTATGGCCCTCAGCGTTTTGGCCGCCATAACAGCAACCTTAAATTTGCCGAACTCTTAATCAAGGGCGAGAGCATTCGCCATCGCCAGAAGCGTTCCATGGCCATCTCCGCTCTTCGCTCCTGGCTGTTTAATGAGTTTGTCAGTGAGCGGCTGGTGCAAGGTCAGTTCCAAAAGGCCATGCAAGGGGATATTATGGTGCTAAGTGGTAGCAATAGCTTCTTCTGCGCCGAGTCGCCGGACAGTGAAGAGATTCAAACCCGACTGGTTAACCATGATATTCTGTTGTCTGCACCGCTGTGGGGCGCAGGAGAGTTAGCCACTCAAGGCGATGCGGCCGAGTGGGAACAAAGGGTAGCTCAGCACTACCCTCAAGTGACGGCGGCCCTGGCCAGACAGAACTTAAAACAAGAGCGTCGAGCACTGCTGTTACTGCCGCAGCATTTTGACTGGCAGTGGCAAGATAACCACCTCAGGCTCGATTTCCGGCTCCCCACCGGTGCTTTTGCCACCTCGGTGGTACGTGAGCTAATGCAAACCCGTTCAGTGGAGGATGCATGAAACTACTTTTAAGCAACGACGATGGCGTTCACGCCGAAGGTCTGGCCTCTTTGTATCAGGGCCTCAGCGAGGACCACGATATTTGCGTGATTGCGCCGGATCGCAATTGCAGTGGAGCCAGTAATGCCCTGTCTTTACATCAACCGCTGCGCATCCAGCAGATGAAAAACGGCTTCTATGCAGTCAACGGCACGCCATCGGATTGCGTCCACCTGGGCATCAACGCCTTTATGCAGGACGACCCTGAACTGGTGGTGTCCGGCATCAACCACGGTGCCAACCTGGGCGATGATGTGATTTACTCGGGTACGGTAGCTGCTGCCACGGAAGGTCGCTTTATGGGTCTACCGGCTGTGGCTGTGTCCTTGTGCGGCCACCCCGGGAAGCACTTTGACACCGCCGCCCGGATCGTCCGCGACATCGTCAGCCACCTGAGCCAGCACCCTTTACCCGCGGACCAGATTCTGAATATTAATGTGCCCGACGTGCCCTATGAACAACTCAAAGGCATTCAGGTCACCCGACAAGGTCGCCGCCATAGAGCAGAAGCCATGGTGCGCAGCGAAGACCCCTTTGGCCGGGAAATTTTTTGGTATGGCAAGGTCGGGCAAGAACAGGACGCCGGTGAAGGCACCGATTTTCATGCCATCGCCAACGGTTATTGTTCGGTCACCCCATTAAGTGTGGATATGACCGCCTATCAAAGCCTGGACGCCATGCAACAATGGATAGAAAAACTCTGACGTTCTTATGATTCAAGACCACCTTAATCCCACTCGCCAGGGCGAAGGCCTGGCAAGAACCCTGTATCAGGAAGGCATTCATAACCAGAATGTGCTTCGCGCCATTGCCTGCGTACCCAGAGACCGGTTTCTGCCCGACACCCTTAAACACAAGGCCTATGAAAATACCGCCTTACCCATTGGGCAGGGACAGACTATTTCCCAACCCTATATTGTCGCACGTATGACCGAGTTATTGCTCAATGGCGGCCATCACTGTGGCAAAGTGCTCGAGATCGGCACGGGTTGCGGTTATCAAAGCGCGGTGCTGGCGCAGTTGGTAGACCAGGTGTATTCGGTAGAACGCATTAAGGCGTTGCAGTATCAAGCCAAGCAACGCCTGCACAGCATGGATCTGCATAATATTGCCATGAAACACGGTGACGGTTGGCAGGGCTGGCGCAGTAAAGGGCCGTTTGACGGTATTCTGGTCACCGCGGCTGCCAGTCATATGCCCGAACAACTATTGCACCAACTGACCGATGGTGGACGCCTGGTGATCCCCGTGGGCGAGCAGCAACAGCACCTGTATGTTATCAGCCGCAACGGCGACCAATTCGAACAGCAAGTAGTGGAAGCAGTGCGCTTTGTGCCACTGGTCCCCGGAGATATTCTGTGAGGATATTCCAGTTTTGCTATGACCAGAGCCTGAAGTGGGCGGCCCACCGACATGCCCCCTATTATTTGGGTAGCATGAGCTTCGCCGAATCGGTATTTTTCCCTATACCCCCCGATGTCATGTTAATGCCCATGACCCTCGCCAAACCTCAGAAAGCTTGGTTTTATGCCTTATTAACCACACTGACTTCTGTGCTGGGAGGCATACTGGGATTTGTACTGGGGTGGTTTGCCTATGACAGCCTCCTACAGCCTTTAATCATCGAATGGGGGTATCAGGATAAGCTGGATCAAGCCGTCAACTGGTTTGAAAGCTATGGCATCTGGGTGGTGTTCCTGGCGGGATTCTCACCAATTCCCTATAAGGTCTTTACCATCAGCGCCGGTATGTTGCAGATGGCATTTCTCCCTTTCCTGCTGGCTTCGGCCATAGGTCGGGGGATGCGGTTTTACCTGGTCGCCGCTTTGATGCGCTGGGGGGGCGCTGCCATGGCCACTAAGCTCAGAGACTACGTGGATGCCATTGGCTGGAGCACCGTCATATTAGCCAGCCTAGCCTACTTGCTGTTGAGGTAGGCCGTGAGATTCAGGTTCCAGGGACGACAACGAACTTTTATCATGATGACTCTCTTCGCTCTGCTGACAGGGTGCTCTGGCCGTCCAACCCCCGCACCGGTGATCGAGGTCAGCCAGGCAGGCAGCTTTCGAGATTTACCGGAAAAATCCACCTACAAAGTACAACAAGGGGATACCCTGTTTTCCATCGCCTGGTATTCCGGAAACGATTACCGGGACCTTGCCAGGCTTAACAATATTCGGCCTCCCTACCGCATTTATCCGGGACAAAAGCTGCGTCTTAAGCCTTCCCCAAAAACGACAGACACCAATACTTCAGATACTGGTCAGACCAGAAAATTAAAACCAAATCAATCAGTTGATCGAACCAAAAAGCAGGCGTATGGTGGTAAAAAAGCGGTTAATAAATCATCACAGGAAAGTAAACAACAAGCTTTCCCTGAGGTAGTGAACGGCTGGGCCTGGCCGGCTAACGGTAAGGTCATCGCCACATTCTCACTACAAGATGATGGTAATAAGGGTATTGATATTGCCAATACCATAGGCAGTCCGGTTAGGGCTGCCGCCAAAGGCAAGGTGGTATACACCGGCGACGCCCTAAGGGGATTCGGTAACTTGGTCATTATCAAGCATACCGATGCCTACTTAACGGCCTACGCTCATAACCGGAAAATACTGGTGAAAGAGCAACAATGGGTCGAGGCCGGACAGCACATTGCCGAAATGGGAGACAGTGGTACGTCACGGGTTAAATTACATTTTGAGGTGCGCCATAAAGGCAAGTCTGTAAACCCGATGCGATATCTTCCGCAGCGATAATAACAATAAACAATAAAAACAAAGAGGCGTTATGTACCATTAACCAGAACAACACGGAGATTGCCGTAATGGGTCACAAGAAGAACACCCTCGTCGCTGAAAAAGCCAATGATAAACCGGACGATGTGGTGGAAACGTCCAAATCTGATGACAACGACCCTATGGAAGAGATCGTCGCCAGTCAGGATGATATCCACCGCAACCTGGATGCCACCCAACTCTATCTGGGTGAAATCGGATTTTCCCCTCTACTCACCGCAGAAGAAGAAGTGCATTTTGCTCGTCGCGCCTTAAAAGGTGACGATGCAGCCCGACAACGTATGATCGTCAGTAATTTGCGCTTGGTGGTGAAGATCGCCCGACGTTATAACAACCGTGGCCTGCCACTTTTAGATCTCGTGGAAGAGGGTAACCTGGGACTGATTCGAGCCGTCGAGAAATTCGATCCCGAGCGTGGTTTTCGCTTTTCCACCTATGCCACCTGGTGGATCCGACAGACCATCGAGCGGGCGATAATGAACCAAACCCGCACCATTCGTTTGCCCATTCACGTGGTGAAAGAGCTCAATGTCTATCTGCGTGCGGCTCGTGAACTGGCCCAAAAGCTAGACCACGAACCCACGGCCGAGGAAATCGCCCTGGCGTTAGAGCGCCCCGTGGAAGATGTGGTGAAAATGCTGCGCTTAAATGAGCGTATTGGCTCGGTAGACACCCCCATCGGCAGCGACAATGATAAGGCATTGCTAGACATTATCGCCGATGAGAAAGGCCAGGGGCCCGAGTCTGAACTGCAGAATAAAGACATCAAAAGTAGCATTGTGGATTGGCTGTTCGAGCTGAACCCCAAACAACGTGAGGTCCTGGCAAGGCGGTTTGGTCTTCTCGGCTACGAACCCTCGACCCTGGAAGATGTGGGCTCTGAAATTGGCCTGACCCGTGAGCGGGTGCGTCAAATCCAGGTTGAAGCCTTGCGCCGCCTTCGGGACATGCTGGCTCATCAGGGACTCAATCTGGAATCGCTGTTTAATACCGAGCAGCTTTAAATCTTAAACACAACGCCCCGATATCGGGGCGTTGTTCGTTTAGAGGCCGGTGGCCGTTCAATCTCTGATACGGCCGTTGCCTTTACTCATGTTTTGCCTGTAATACCGCCAATAGTTCAATATTGTCATCGCGGGCAAAATCCGATGGCAGAATAAATCCCCCGGCGTGCAAAGGCACTTCGACGCCCACCGAGCGCCAGCAGCGATCCACATACTCCGAACAGAGATACTCTTTATCCGGTTTGATGCGGTCATATTCTTCGTCACTGAAATTGATTGCCCGGGCCAGTATGCGCGCCGAAATACGAGCAATCTGATCTTTATCATAAGGATAACCAAACTGATCCAAGGCAAATTGCACCAGCTGCTGGCGACCAGTCTCATCCACCAAATGCTCAAATTGCCGATGACGGGCCACGATCAGGCCTCCGGGGTAAGGGTTGCCCCGGTTATCATAGTTGTCTAAGTATTTGGATAGACGAACCGCCCTGACTCCGGCAGGCTCCACACTCTCCAGCAGCATGACACGATTATATTCCTCCAACTTGACAATCAAGCCAACATGGCTCCAGACACTGTCCGAGCCCCGTTGAATCATGGAGGAAAACAGACCACTGCCGGAGCACATCAGAATATCACCAGTACGTAACTGAGGCCGACACTCAGTGAGGTAATCCACCTCAGGTTGATGGGGAAAAGGTTTTACGGGCACCGACATCCTGCTCTCCTTAGTTGTCAGATTGTTTATTCCCTTGCTCTAATCTAGCCTAATTCTGGCTAAGCTGCTTTTTATTCCATAGGTTCTGATGTTGGGCATAAGAGAAAAAGGTGTGGGGATGCCAGCATTTAGGGATCAGATCGAGCTCTTTACGCTCCTCAAAGTTGGACACCAACTTCCGCAGGATAGCGATCAACCGGTCCCGACTGATTTGTTCCAGCTTAGCCCGTGCTTCCGGGAAAAACAGGTTATTTTCCTGACTCACTCTCACATCAGTCCCAAACTGATAAAAGGTCAGGTTCTTGGTGGCCATGCGGCACACCGGCTCGTCCAGCGGCTCAGGGTAAAGACCGGTCACTATGGCGTACTCATATTTCTCCTGATCCTTACCTTCACTGTCCTTGGGAATATAGGTAACCCCAAATCCCACCGGGAAACGCCCGACTATACCAATAAAGCTTTGCACCGCTCGCTCATTCAAAGTTCGCCGTTCACCTAACTGAGTGAGAACGTCGATGACATTGGGCATTGATGTATAGGCATATCGGGTATTGAGCACCATGGAGGCATAGGACTGAGGAATCTTCAGCAGATTGCCGATGGATTGCTTCGGGTCCGCCGCGGCCGTCAACAGAGTCAGTAAGAATTTGTGCTTCTCTTTTTCGTTTTGCTCAAACTGGTCCCGCTCCTCCTTAGAGTTGCCCACATACATATCCATGCCCACTGCGTCACGACAAAACCGCAGGCTTTGCTCAAAGTTAATCTTGCGCAGTGCCTGTTTTTGTTCACTATCCAGGCTACGCTGCTTTCTGCTGTCTTCCGGCTTGTTGTCCACCAAAGCCAGTGCATCCGGGTGGTAATAACCGATATCCTGCAACAGGGCCGCCATCACTAAGGGCACCTTAACGTACCGGCGATAAGGACATTCACGCGCTTCGTCTTTATTTTTAGGGTTGCGGACCCTGGCCTGTTCATGACGAAGTAAATAGGGATTGGTTAACAGCTCATCCCTCACCAGTTGTTCAAGTAACAGCAGGGCCAGTACCGCCTTGTAGATATGCTGGCTATGATGATGCCATTGGTCGGCCCGATGTCGTACCTCATCGGAGCCCATCAGCATGACCGACCCTAACAAGCGAGCGGAGGCACGAACACGTTCTTCGTCTTCGTTGTGCTCCACCATATCGATAATCTGCTCGGCAAAAGCCACCATTTTCTTGTGGCGCGTGACCTGCTCGTCTTTAAGCTGCTTCTCAAAGTCTTTAACGGCTTTCTTAGCCCGCTTCAGGGTCTTTTCATCTTTCGGATTCGCTTCGGCCTGCTTCTGTTTGTTCTTCAGGTCTTCCAGGCGCTCCAATGCCAAAGGCTGCTCGTTGAAATAATCGGTAGCCTGCTCGTAGAAAGAATCCCGCATCGAGGACTTATTGTGGATCTTAGCCACCAGCACCCGCAGGTCTTTAATGTAATTACTCTCACCGATCTTCGCCTTTGCCATTTACCAGCCTATTGTCATTACTATTGCAATATACGAGCTATTTTTCTGCAGCCTTGACGCTCTGCCATAAGTGTTCGAGCTCTGTCAGTGACAGGCCTGTGACCCCATCAGCCTTTTCGTCGGCATGTTGTTCCACTTGCCGAAACCGGCGTTCAAACTTAGCGTTCGCTCTTCGCAATGCGGTTTCCGGGTCTTTTTTCAAGTGACGCACCAGATTCACGGTGGCGAACAGTAAATCACCCAATTCCTCTTCCAGCGCCTCTTCATTTCGTTTTGAACGCGCCAGTTCTTGCTGAACCTCCTCTATTTCCTCATGGATTTTGTCCAGCACTCCTGTTGTATCGGGCCAATCAAAACCAACATTAGCACATCGTTTCTGTAATTTATAAGCACGGGTCAACGACGGCAGCGCGAGAGGAATATTATCCAGGGCACTGACGGCCTCGTCGTTTGCCTTGGCCTGCCGCTCCCGAGCCTTCTCCAGCTCCCAGTTTTGCTTAACTTCCTGCTCGCTGAAGGAGTGCTCACCGAATACATGAGGGTGGCGACGAATGAGCTTCTCGGCCATGGCACCGGCGATGGCCTCAAAATCAAACCATTGCTTTTCCTTACCCAGGCGGGCGTAAAATACCACCTGAAACAAGAGATCACCCAGTTCTTCCTGAATATCGGCTTTGTCCTGACGCTCGATGGCATCGGCGACCTCATAGGCTTCCTCTATGGTGTGTGGCACTATGCTGGCAAAGTCCTGCTTCAGATCCCAGGGGCAACCAGAGTCTGGATCACGCAGACAATCCATCACCCAAAGCAGACGGTCAAGTTGAGAATAGGAGCTTGATGACATCAGTGATCCTTTCGAGTGACATCCACAACGCCGTGGATCTGTTGTAATCGATGCAGGGTCCGCGACAGGGCGCTGAGATCCGGCACCTCAATAGTTAACAGCACCAAAGCCAACTGGTCCTTGGTATTCATCTGGCTATTCACGCTCAATAACCCAATTTTATCATTGGCCAGCACGGTGGTGATGTCTCTGAGCATGCCGTCTCTGTCAAGACAGCGAATGGCCACATCCACCTTAAAGGCACTACCACTGTCTCCAGACCAGTGCACATCAATGGCACGCTCTGGGTGTTCATCCAGTAAGTGAGACAACTGCTCACAATCCTCCCGATGCACACTCACACCGCGCCCCTGAGTAATGTAGCCCTGAATAGGGTCACCGGGCAGCGGCTGACAACAGTTGGCCAACTGGGTCAGTAAGTTCCCAACACCTTCCACCACCACGCTGTCACCGGCCTTGCCCGGCCGAAAGCGTCGTGTCTTGATAGGCAGTTCAGGCTCCGGTTCACCCTGGTGTTGCTGCAGCAGGTAATTGACCACCTGATTGAGGCGAATATCACCGGCACCAACGGCGGCATAGAGATCATCCACCGTTTGCACATTAAAGCGTTCACAGGCCTGATCGGCGTCTTTAACCGGCACATTCACCCGCTGTAATTCTCGTTCCAGCGACTCTTTGCCCGCTTGACGGTTCTTGCTCTTGTCCTGTTTCTTAAAAAAGGTATGAATCTTGGCCCTGGCCCGGGATGAGTGTACATAACCCAACGCCGGATTCATCCAGTCGCGGCTGGGGTTTTGTTGTTTACCGGTCAGAATTTCGACCTGATCGCCCGTCTGCAATTGATAAGTGAAAGGCACGATGCGGCCAAATACCTTGGCGCCGATACAGCGATGGCCCACATTACTGTGAATGTAGTAGGCGAAGTCCAGAGGCGTGGCCCCCTGAGGCAGGTCGATCACATCCCCTTGAGGCGTGAACACGTAGACCCGATCGTCAAACACCTGACTGCGCAGCTCTTCCACCAGCTCGCCAGATTCGGCCATTTCCTCCTGCCACTGCAGGATCTTACGCAGCCAGTTGATCTTATCGTCGAAGCTGGAGGTGCTGCCTGCACTGCCTTCCTTATATTTCCAGTGTGCCGCCACGCCAAGCTCAGCATCTTGGTGCATTTGCTCGGTACGGATTTGAATTTCCACCGATTTGCCCTCGGGGCCCACCACCACCGTATGAATGGACTGATAGCCATTTGGCTTGGGGGTAGCGATATAGTCGTCGAATTCCTGCGGGATATGGTTCCAGTTGGCGTGCACAATCCCCAAGGCGCCATAACAGTCTTGCAGGCGCTCTGCGATAATGCGTACTGCCCGGATGTCGAACAACTCCTCGAAGCTCAGGTGTTTTTTCTGCATCTTCTTCCAGATGCTGTAAATGTGCTTAGGCCGCCCATACACCTGAGCCCGGATATGCTCTTGCTCCAACTGCTCTTGCAGATTGGCCACAAAGTGATCGATATAGGCTTCTCTGTCTTCCCGCTTACCATCCAGCCAACGGGCAATTTTCATGTAGGTGTCCGGGTGCAGATAACGAAACGACAGATCTTCCAGCTCCCACTTCAGCTGACCGATGCCAAGCCGGTTCGCCAGCGGTGCATAGATGGTGGCGCACTCCCGGGCTAACAAAACCCGGGTTTCTTCATCGGCCTGTTTGACCGCCCTGAGCGCACAAATACGCTCGGCCAGTTTGATCACCACCGCCCGCACATCTTCCACCATGGACAATAGCATGCGTCTTAGGTTGTCGATCTGAGCCTCATCACCAGATTGCTTGTGATGTCTCAGTGTGCGGATGGCCGCCATCCGCCGAACCCCCTGAATCAACTGGTGAATACCGCTGCCATAGGTGGTGACAATGGTTTCGTCATCAAGCTGTTGTTGTTCGCAATGTGGCAAAACAATGGCGGCTTGCAGTGTCTCAGTGTCCATATGCAGATCCAGCAGGATTTCCACCATCTCCCGCGCCTGCTCGGACACCACCTGTCCCCCGGCTATTTCGGTCAGCCTCTGACGGGTCCTGGCCGAAATGGGTAACGAGGCCAGCCACTCCTGAAAGGAGGCATCTTCTTGTTTGTGCACCTTGCGAATCGAGACCATAACTTTGTTCCAACTAACCGGGTTTCACTAACGCCATCAATTCAGTATGGGAGGTGTAGGGAAACATATCCATCAGGGCTATTTTATGAACCTGCCAGCCCGCCTCAAGCAACACCGACAGGTCACGGGCAAACGTTGCGGGGTTACAGGATACATACACAACCGCCTTGGGACGGCTTTGGGCCAGCAGCGGCATCACCGCCTGAGCCCCGGCCCTAGCGGGATCCAGCACGACCTTATCAGCCATGCTCAACGACTTGAACAGTGATTCGGGTTCAGTTAGATCCTGCTTTATAAATGTCAGGTTATCCAGCTTATTCAGAGCGGCGTTCGCTCGAGCCCGCCGCACCATGGCATCACTGACTTCCACCCCCACCACTTCAGCTCCCCGCCTGGCCAGCGGCAGGCTAAAGTTCCCCATACCAGCGAACAGATCCCAGATCGTTTCACCTGTCTGGGGCATAAGCCAATCCAGCGTCTGAGACACCATGGCCAGATTTACCTCGCCATTGACCTGCACAAAGTCATTGGGTCCGAGATTCAGCTGACAACCTTCTACCCAGTAACCTGCCTCTTGCCCGGGGCCCGCCAGATGATCAATCTGGTCATCACCTCTATCGAGCAGGATCTGACAGTGTTGCTGTCTGGCTAAGTCACACAGAGCTTGCTTGTCTTGATTGGCCAACGGCCGGGTTACCCGCAGCACCAGCTGCACTGCACCTTGCTTATCACTACCGTCGAACAGACTAATATGCCCTAATGCCCGCTGCCCTCTGAGTTTTGTCAGCGTTTCTCTGAGCGGTACCAACAACGCCTGCAGAGGCGGCGTCAGAACCTCACATTGTTGAATGTCCACCACCTGCTGACTGCGCTGACCACGAAAGCCCACCTTCAGTGTCTTACCGGTCGCGTCCAACGCTATACGTGCCTTGCGTCGGTAGCCTTTCGGATTCCCCGCTAACGGAGCATACCAGGGCAGGTCAGCTGCTCCCGCCACCCGTTTTAGCAATTCATCCACCGCCGCCTGTTTATGGGCTAGCATAACTTCTGGGTCTGCATGCTGTGTCTGGCAGCCGCCGCACTGGTCGAAGTGGGGGCAAAACGGCGTTTGTCGCTCGGCGCTGGCCTCGATAACCTCCTGAACCTGACCGCGCCAAAACTGACGCTTTTGTTCGGTAATACCAATGCGACAACGCTCACCGGGCAAACCGCCTTCGGCAAAGATCACCGGTTTGTGCTCGCGACAGACCCCGACTCCGGCGTGATCCAGTGTATCGACAACTGTCGTCAGGCGTTTTTGCGTCCTGGTTCGGGACTTAGACTTTGGGGGCCGAAAAACCTTGACCATCTTCTCCCTCCAGGATCACCGTTGCCACTGCATAGTGCTGCTCGTCAGTAATGGAAATATGACTCTGGACCACCCCCAACTGATGACAATGCTCCAACAGAGCGCCTTCCAGATGCAAAATGGGCTGCCCTGAGGGCAGATGGCGGATCTCCATCTGCTGAAAGCTTATCCCGTTGCCGATGCCGGTCCCTGCGGCCTTAACTGCAGCTTCCTTAGCCGCAAAACGCTTCGCCAGGAAACGGGCTGGGTATTTCTGCTTTGCCAGTTCGGCCTGTTCGGTGTCGGTAAGAATCCGCTCGGACAGCTTATTGGAGCGCTCCAATTGCGCTTCGATACGAGCAGTTTCGACGATATCCGTACCTAGTCCCAAAATCGCCATGCTAGACTCCCTGACGCGCTTGTAACATCAGCGCCTTCATATCGGCCACCGCCTTAGCCAAACCGTCGAAAGCCGCACGGGCGATCACCGCATGCCCAATATTCAGCTCAATAATACCGTCGATGGCAGCGATGGGCTTCACATTATGGTAATGCAGGCCGTGACCAGCATTCACCTTCAAGCCGCGGGACTGGGCCAACGCCACTCCCTCGCGAATACGCACTAATTCCTGCTCCGCTTCCGCCTCATTGCGGGCCTCGGCATAGTGACCGGTATGGATCTCGATGAACTTAGCACCAGCCTTAGCAGCGGCGTCTATCTGCCGCTCATCAGCATCGATAAACAACGAGACGATAATACCCTGTCCTTGTAGGCGCTCGCAGGCAGCTTGTACCCGCTCGAAATTACCCACCACGTCCAGGCCTCCCTCGGTGGTCAGCTCCTCGCGCTTTTCCGGTACCAGGCAACTGTACTCGGGTTGGATGCGCTCAGCGATGGTCAACATTTCTTCGGTCACCGCCATTTCCAGGTTAAGTCGGGTATTGATGGTTTGTCGCAACAATTCCACATCTCTGTCGATAATGTGACGGCGATCTTCCCGCAAATGCACGGTAATGCCATCCGCGCCAGCCCGTTCGGCAATATCGGCCGCATGAACCGGGTCCGGATAGGCGGTACCCCTGGCGTTACGCAAGGTGGCAATGTGATCAATGTTTATCCCAAGCAGTATCTCTTGCATAGTTAACCTTCTAAAGTCATAAAAAGTTCCCGGCTTTTCAGCGGCTTACTACCTAATAGTGGCTGAAGTGCCAGGCGGTTCAGTCGCTTGGCAGCACGTAGGGTATCAGGGTGCCAGTGCCGCTCACCAATAGCCAGTAAGTCCTGGCCACGAAACAACCCTCTGGCGTTCGAGCCTGCCGCCACCGGGGTGAAGCCTTCATCCTCATCGTAGCGATAGTAGTCGTCGACCAGTATCTCACCGTTAGCATGATGCTGAAAATCAGGCGCATAACCGAGCTCATTAAGCAGCAGGAGCTCATAATTTCTCAGGATCGGCTCCAGCTCATCAGGCTGCTTCACCAGTGTCACTAAGCTTTGCCGATAGGCGCTAAACAGCTCGGGCACCGGTAACTCGGCTTGCAGTAATCGGGTCAATAATTCATTTAAATACAGGGCAGAAAACAGTGCCCGCCCTTGCAGCGGATAGGCCAGCTCGGCCGCCTCTACCGTTCTCAGCTGCTTAAGCTCGCCCCGTCCCGCCAGCCCCATTTGCAATAATCGAAAGGGCTGTAACAGGTGGCTGCCGCCATTCTTCCGGTTCCGCTGGCCCCGTGCCATGACCCGAACCTTGCCCCATTGTTCGGTAAGCAGATCCACCAAAAAGCTGGTTTCCCGATACGGTCGTCGATGGAGTACAAAGCCCTGACAGAGTGATGCTTGCATGGTCAGGCGCGCCTTAGCCGCACGACCTTCATAATATCAAAATCCAACCCCGCAACCGACTCGGTATCCGGGTAATAGGTCAGATTCACCCGAGCGCCTTGCAATGACTGATAGGGCTTTTTACGCCTAAACTTAAAAGGCGTATCCACGCCTTCCAGCATCAGGGTATGCAGATACCAGTCGCCGTCCTCACGCTGCACATGGGAGATGACTCTGCGGTTCTCGCTATGGGTCAACTGGGGATGCTCAAGCAGTTTTTTCAGTTGTGGATCACTCATGGTCTGGTGCCTAAGGTCTGTTTATATTTCATAGACGGACTCTGAATTCAGGCCGGCGCGATGGCATCCACCAGCAACTGAGGGCTTACCCGCCCCCGGTAACGGTTAATATCGAGCTTATAAGCCAGCTGCACCTGCCGAATACGACGGTCCGGCCAGATGCGGGTATCCACATTAAACGCGATGCCATCGATAACCTTTCCCGACGCCGTACCAAGCTGCAATTTAAGGTGCTTATCGCCGACCAGTCGCTGCTCTACTACCTCGAACAGGCCATCAAACAGCGGTTCAGGAAAGCCTTGCCCCCAGGGGCCGGCCTGCTTTAGCTGCTCGGCAAATTCCAGCGACAGCTGCTCATCATTTAACTCACCGTCGCTTAGGATCTCGCCGGCGAGTGAGCGTCCGGACAACCACTCCCCGGCTACCTGAGCAAACACCGTTTTAAAGGCCTCAAACTGAGACACCGGCAGACTCAGACCAGCCGCCATGGCGTGACCACCGAACTTGCTGATAACACCGGGGTATCGATGACTGATCTCTTCCAGCAGGTCCCGGATATGCAGCCCCGGAATGGAGCGTGCCGAGCCTTTAAGAGTGTCATCATCCTGATGGGCAAATGCCACCGTGGGGCGAAAGTATTGCTCTTTGATACGCCCGGCAACAATGCCGATCACACCCTGGTGCCAGTCGCTCTGATACAGGGCAATACCATCTGGCAGAGTCTCTTCCTGCAATGCCAGCGAATCCAGTATGGCCACCGCTTCTTGCTTCATGCTGGCTTCGATGTCTTTGCGTTCCTGATTCAGACTGTCCAACTGTACCGCCATCTGGCGGGCCCGGCCAATGTCGTCAGCCAGCAGACACTCGATCCCCATCACCATATCGTCCAGTCGCCCTGCGGCGTTCAGCCGGGGACCTAAGACAAAGCCCAGATCCGAGGCCTGCAGGTCGGCCAGATTGCGGCCCGCCACCTCTACCATAGCCTGAATGCCCGGACGACAGCGTCCACTACGAATCCGCTGAAGGCCCTGGTGGACCAATACGCGATTGTTCTGATCCAGCATCACCACGTCGGCAATGGTCCCTAAGGCCACCAAATCCAAAAAGTCCGCCGGATTCGGCGCCTTCTGCTGTTCGAAATAGCCCTGCTGCTGCAGATGACGACACAAGGCCAGCATCAGGTAAAATGCCACCCCGACTCCCGCCAGGTGTTTCGACATAAACTCACAGCCCGGCTGGTTGGGATTAACGATAGCATCCGCCTCGGGGAGTTCTTCCGCCGGCAGGTGATGGTCGGTAACGATAAGATCCATGCCTAATTCACGAGTCCGGCGAGCTCCGGCCAGACAGGCAATGCCATTGTCCACTGTGATAATCAGCTCGGCACCATTTTGATGGGCCACCTCGACGATTTCCGGGCTCAGGCCATAACCAAAGTCAAAGCGATTGGGCACCAGATAATCCAGTGACTGAAAGCCCATCTGTTTCATCGCCAGAAGACACAGTGCCGTGCTGGTGGCACCGTCAGCATCAAAATCACCGACAATGATAATCTTGTGGTTCAACTCCAGTGCCTGACACAAGCGCTCCACCGCCGACGACAGACCATTGAGCCCATCGTAGTGCAACAACGATCTGGTACTGTGGTCCAGTTCAGAACTGTCCGTCACACCACGGCTGGCATAGATCTGTTGCAAGCGCCTGGAAAGGTTCGACAAATTTGGTAACGAATCGGGCACCGCCCGGCGCACGATATTCAGCGGCTCTGACACGAATTACGAACCCGAACCCTGTAATGCCTGTTCCAAACGCGCCGGTGGCTGATAGCCGGGGATCATGCTGCCATCATCCAGAATTAATGCTGGCGTGCCGTTAACACCAACCTTCTGGCCAAATTCATACTGCTGACGCACCTTATTTTCACAGCTGTTTGCTGGGATATTGTCACCCGCTTTAGCGGCGGTCAGCGTTGCTTTTGGCTCATCAGAACACCACACCGACACCATGTCTTTGTAGGTCTGTGTGTTCAAACCACCTCGTGGGAAAGCCAGATAGCGCACGGTAATGCCACGACGGTTATACTCGTCGATCTGGCTATGTAATTTACGGCAATAGCCACAGCTAATGTCTGTAAATACGGTAATTACATGACGTTCGTCGTCGGCTTTAAATTCAATCGTCGAATCCTGAAACTGTTCCAAACCTTCCAGACGGATTTCAGCCAACGCCTGTTCGGTCTCGTTCAAAAGTCCCTTGTTGATGTTATAGACCCGACCATGGATCAGATAACCTCCGTCAGTGCTGACGTAGAACAAGCCCCGACTGGTAACCGCCTGATACAACCCCTCAACCGGGGCAGGCTCTAAACTGGTTACCTTCATCCCTAACTGATCACTCAGGGTCGTTTTGAGCTGCTGCTCGGTGTCGGTTTCGGCCTCTACGGCGAAGGCACTGACTAGCGCGGCCAGCGTTAAACTTGCGATCCAATGTTTCATTCGAACTCTCTAAATTGATTAACTGTTTAATTTGACCCGCTGGTCATCGGAAAAGTTACATTGTATTGAGTCATGGTCTCGGTTTCCATGCCATTCGGTGCTGTTTATATCAGATCCCTCTAGCCTCTGGGGTGATGGTCACTCACCACCTGTTGTAAACGCTCATTAGCAATGTGCGTATATATCTGAGTAGTAGAAAGATCAGAGTGCCCCAGCAACATCTGTACGACACGCAGATCGGCACCGTGATTCAAAAGATGGGTCGCGAAAGCGTGCCGCAAGGTGTGCGGCGACAGACTGTCGTCTATCCCCACCTCTCTGGCATACCGCTTAATACGGTACCAAAAGGTCTGGCGAGTCATGGGCTGACCTCGACTGGAGGGAAACACAATATCGTCCTGCTTCTGCCCGAGTAGAACGGGTCGCGCCTCACGACAATAGCGCGTTAACCAGTCCACCGCGGATTCACCCAACGGTACCAGGCGGTCTTTATCCCCTTTGCCGGTAACCCTGACCATGCCTTGTGTCAGACTCACCATGGACAAGCGTAAGCCCACCAGTTCACTGACCCTGAGACCTGCCGCATACAGCACCTCCAACATGGCACGGTCGCGATGCTGTATCGGGTCACCGATATCCGGCGCTTCCAGCAAGGCATCCACCTGCTGTTCAGTTAATGTCTTAGGCAGAGCCTGAGCCAACTTTGGGTTGGTCAGGTGAGCGAGAGGGTCGTCCTCACGCACCTGATACTGCAGCTGATACTTCACTAAGGTTCGCACACTGGATAACATGCGTGCGGTGCTGCGCTCCGATAAGCCCGCATCATAGCGGCTGGCCAGGTACTGATTGATGCTCAAAGCGTCGAAGTTCCCCAACGTCTGGCTCTGGCTTTGCAGAAACAGAGCCAAACGCACCAGATCGCGCCGATAGGCCTGTACCGTATTATCACTTAAGCCTTTCTCCAGCCAGATGTAATTCTGAAACTCGGTGAGGGCTTCCCGATGAAAGCGGGATAGGGTCGAAGGAAAGGAAGAATCGGACGTGGACACGATAATCAGTTATCCCAAACAGTGGTGACATTCAGGATACCAACTTCCCCCCCTTAACGCATAAAAAAGAGGTGCCGAGGCACCTCAAAGAAGTCTGCGCTAAACAGCGCTTCTGACTCTCCCGGGATGGGAAACGATAACGCCTAAGAGTGGCGATAACGACGATACTCCGCCTGAGACAGAACACCGTCGCCGTTAATATCAAAGCGCGAGAAATCCCCGGCCAGTATCTGATCGGCCGACGCTTCCTGATAACTGATGACGCCGTCATTATCGGTATCCAACAACATAAAGCTTTGCGGCGTGGCCATGGCCACTGCGCTGATGACGAACGGTATCGAAAAAACTGCTTTTCTCACTGTCGCTCCTGATTATGACTGATAGGGAAACGAGGAAAAAGAAAGCCACGGACGGGGGATGAGCGGCCGTGGCTTATACCCAATGTTAGCTATTGAGGTAAGCTTCAACTTCCCCTTTGGAAAGGCGGCCATTACCGTCGGTATCGACCTTAGCAAAGTTGCTGGCTAACTCTTTCGACGCCGCCGCTTCCTGAGGACTGAGCGAACCGTCACCATTCGCATCCAACTGATCAAAGTTTATATTCCCAGCCAAAACACCCATGGCTGGCAGCAGCATCATTGTTGCAATACACTTTTTCATGATTTTCTCCTTTATACTTAGGTTGGGTCGGCACCCAATGTGCCACTATGACTCTCCCACTCCCTGTATCAACCTCCGTGCCAACCATGAAAAATCACTATTTATCAAATAGTTAAACTTTCAACTCAACGCTTCTACCGACCAGACTGTCGCCATACTGCGACCCTTACAGCCCGAAACAAACAAAAACCTTTAATTAACATGGGCTTACACTGTAATAGTCAGGCGACACTGTTAGATTTAAGTGAAATTAAAGCTTCGCCGCCCCCAGGTCACCGGATGCATAAGGCTGGATCTACAGCGGCAACGGCTTACAATACGCGCAAACCAATCAGTCTGACGATTATGACCGACACGGCACAAATTGGCTTATTTTACGGTTCCAGCACTTGCTACACCGAGATGGCGGCAGAAAAAATACAGGCCCAACTGGGTGAGGAACTGGTCGATATCCACAACATTAAGGATGTGCCCCTCAAAGACGCCGAGGGCTATGACATTCTGATCTTTGGTATCTCCACCTGGGATTTCGGCGAGTTGCAGGAAGACTGGGAGTCCAGTTGGGAGGATATTCGCGATCTCAATCTGGAGGGCAAGGTCGTTGCGCTTTATGGCCTGGGCGATCAAATCGGCTACACCGACTGGTTTCAGGATGCCTTAGGCATGTTGCATGACGAATTATCCATACTGGGTGTACACTTTATTGGTTATTGGCCCAACCAAGGTTATGAATTTGCCCAGTCGAAAGCACTGACCGAGGACGGCGACTATTTTGTCGGTCTGTCCCTGGATGACGAAAACCAGTTTGAGCAAACCGATGACCGCATCCAGCAATGGGTCAATCAATTGGTGGATGAGATGCAAAGCATTTAATCCGGTTAGTTAGCTGGTGCGTACCAACCGACTTTAACTCAGGAATGAACTATGACGGCTCCCATTGTCATTACTGGCGCCGCCCAACGGGTTGGGCTCTATTGCGCCCGGGCTCTCAATCAACAGGGCCAATCTGTGGTAATCAGCTACCGTCGCCATCGTCCATTGATTGAAGAACTTGAAGCCGAAGGCATCCACTGTATTCAGGCTGACTTTAGCAGCGAATCCGGCGTCAATGCCTTTGCCGATACCCTAAAGGCTAACTACGGAAGCCTCAGGGCTCTGGTCCATAACGCCTCGGACTGGCATGCCGACAGCGACGACAATCCAGGTCAGGTATTCGAGGCCATGATGGCCGTACACGCCAAGGCGCCCTTCCTGCTCAACCGGGCTCTTGCTCCGCTACTCAATGGGGATAAGGCAGACATAATCCATATGACTGACTTTGTCACCCAGATTGGCAGCACCAAGAATATGGCCTATGCCGCCAGTAAAGCAGCACTGGAAAACCTGACCTATTCCTTTGCCCGTAAGCTGGCTCCTTCGATCAAGGTGAATGCCATTGCCCCGGCATTGATCATCTTTAACGAAGATGACAGTCCGGCCTACCGCCAGAAGACCCTGAAAAAATCGTTGATGGAAATCGAGCCGGGTGAAAAGGAGATATTCAACAGCCTCTGCTTTCTGCTCGACTCCGACTACATCACCGGTCGCAGCATCCCGGTAGACGGGGGCCGGCACCTGAACCTCCCATAGGATAGTGAGCATGACATCCCGCCTGCACCGGCCTTATTTTCGACGTGGACTGGATCACCGCGAAGGGCAGGATATGAGCTTTGCCGATATTGTGCGGATCTTCGGCTTTCGCACCGTCAGCGTCGGCAAATGGGTCACCAGAGATGAACAGCAGCGGGCCGCAAACCTGTTTTTCGATGCGCTGTGCGATCTGATGGACATTCTGGGTGTGCCTGAGCGTGTATTGTCACTCAACGGCACGCTGTCACTGGCGTTTGGCACCGGCGGTCAGAAACATGCCAATGCCCATTATCACAGCGGTACCCGTACCCTGGCGCTGGCAAAAAATGCGGGCGGTGGCTCTCTGGCCCATGAATGGTTTCATGCTTTTGATCACTACATCTGTCAAAGGCTGTTTATGGAAGCACAACCCAATGAGTTTGCCTCCTGCTGCTGGCTGGAATCCCGCAGTGTAAGACAACACCCGCTCAACCAACGTCTGGCGGACTGCTTCAGCCAAACCATGATGGCCTCAGACGGCCAGCAAGCCAATGACTACCTTAAAACAGCGGTAGCCGTCGACAAGCAGATGCAGACTTTTTACTTCGCTCAGCCTCAGGAACTGTGTGCCCGGGCCTTTGAGGCCATCATTCAGGATCACGCAACCAAGAATGCCTTTCTGGTCAGCGGCACCAAACAAAGTCAGGAGGCGGAAATGGGATTATATCCTCAGGGCGAGCACCGCCAGCAACTGGCGCAAAGTTGGCTGGGGTATTTCTATCTGCTGGGACAGGCCCTGGACGCTCAATAAGCGGCCTTCAGCCACAAGGCCCGGGGGCATATTTTAATGGTGACCGGCGTGGAGCCGATGGTGTCGCCATCCGCCTCGATCTCCAAGCCCGGTGTGGGAATGTTAACGGAGCGGGTCTGCCAATAATCCACGGCCACCGAGCTGAGATGCTTCCCTATCAGCATTTTTGCCAGATGATACAGTCGCGGCAATACCGGCAAGGCCGAAACCCAACAGACATCCAGCAGACCATCGTCTGGGCTGGCGTTGGGCGCAATCGGCATGCCACCGCCAAAACAACGCCCATTGGCAAAGGCACACATCAGCATGGGCTCACTGTGCTGCTGTTCCTGTGAATCAATCTGCACCGTTGGGGAACGATAGATCAGCGCCTGTTTCAGGGCCGACAACCAGTAATGTTTAGCGCCCATAAGACGTGTGGCTGACTGACTGGCAACCACCGCTTCACTCAACCCAATACTGGCAATATTGACAAAGTAATGCTCATTGCACCGCCCTAAATCAATTTGTCGACATCGTGATGACATCACCACATCAATAAGGTCGGCATTCTTGGGGTACCACTGTCTGGCAAAATCATTACCGCTGCCGCAGGGCAAAACGCCAATCGCCACCTCAGTGTAGGCAAAGGCATTCGCCACAAGGTTTAAGCTGCCGTCACCTCCTAACACGACGACGTCGGTCACCTCGTTCTGACGCTCTTTCAACAACGCAATATCCGAGGCCCTGTCGCCTGAAGTAACCCAATGTTCAAAAGAGACCCCGTCGTGTTTTAGCTGGCTGACCAGCTTCTGCCGCAGTCGATGCTGCTGAGGAGCATTCAAGGGAGGTTCAATGATAAGAAAGTGTCTTTGGCGGGTCATAATGCCTGGTGCCAGATTGGTATCGCTCAATACTACCACAATAAAAAAGCCGACCCGGGTTGGGAGTCGGGTCGGCTTGGCGTTGCTACTGAAAAAGCTTAGAAGCTAACAGTCACTGTCACCGAGCATGTGCTGCTGGCCGCTTCACAAACCTGGTAGTCATAGCTGGCACCACCTTTATTACCGGTGTTGTCGGTATAGGTACCATCATTGCTGGTAGTGGCAACCAGGCTGCCATTGCGATAGATATCTACGTTGGTAGACGTGGCACCTGACCAGCCCAGATCGATACTGTGGCTACCTTTCACCTTGTAACCGCTGGCCGTCAGTTCGAAGCTTCCGGTATCCCCACCAGAACCGCCATCCGAGCCGCCTGAACAGCCGTTGGTGGTCAGGTAGTTATAGGCATCCAGAGCTTTGACAATACCGTGTCCGAAATAAACGTCTTTACCGGCCGCACCGGCATCTTCGGCGGTTGCTTTCAGGGCCGCACGAATGTCCTGACCAGAACACTCGCTGAAGTGAGACCAGACTAAGGCAGCCAGACCAGACACGGCCGGCGTGGCCATGGACGTACCGCTCATATAACCATAGTCACCGTTTTCGATGGCCACAGTGGCACTTGTAGCGGCCAACAAGGCGTCACGATCTTCCAGCGCTGCACCCACGGCTGGGATGGTGGTGGCATTCGTGTCACCCAGAGTGCCGTATAACATGCCGGCCTCATTGTTGATGATCACTGCCCCTGCACCGCCAGAGTTTTCACAGTTTTGCACCTTGTCGTGGAAGGAGATGCTGCCACGGTCAATCAAACAGATCTTACCATTGGCGCCCGCATCGGTGCTGTCGCCGATTCCCATGTAGTATGTCTCAGCCGAAGCGGTTCCCATATTCTCCATGGCTGAAGAGTCGTAAGACACGCCATCGGCGGTCATGTTAGACAGCGTCGCCAGACCAGCTGGATAAGTAGACAAGGTATTCACCCCGCCTGCGGTCACTTCCACACAGATGTTTTCATTACTGGTGGATTTCTTACCGCGCCCCTCGCTGCAGCTGGGATACTGAGAAAAGCTGGCAATATTGTTGTCGGCGTCGTTCGCACCGATCATCATCACCGACTCATAACCCGCCGGGTAAGAACGCACATCATTGCCGTCGTTACCGGCAGCAGCTAATACCAGGCCACCATTGTTAATAAAGTCATTAAAGGCATTTTCTTCGGTAGAGTTGGCACCACCGCCGCCCAGACTCATATTAATTACGTTAGCACCAGCATTGGCGCACAATTGCGCAGCCTGGGCCAAATCCGAGCTATAACCCCAGCCGCTCTCGTTGAACACCTTGATGATATGCAGTGGTACACCCGGGGCCATCCCCACCACACCGTAGGTGTTGTCAGCTGCGGCTATCGTCCCAGCCACGTGAGTACCGTGTGGACCACCATGGTCAAACCAATTGCCCGTGCCTGAATCATTGTCGCCGGTAACCGCCGACCAATCGAAGTCGGGGTTGGAGTCATCCAGACCGGAATCGATCACACAAACCTTAACATTCGATGTGTTATCAAAATTCAGTTGGTCCGCCTGAGACTGGTAAACCGCGTAAGGCGTTACCTGCTCCATCATAGGATCGCCCGCGTCATCGCTGTACATTGCCATGGGGTAGCGGCGGGTATCTTCCTCGATGAGTTTAATATGAGGGTTGTTCAGCAGTCCCTTCACCTCGGCCAAATCTTTGCCGGAAAACTTAGCGGCAATAAAGCCTTGGGCGTCGACCTTAATGTCACCCCCCAGCTTCTTGGCCAGCGCTTTTACGACGCCTTTTTTACTGTCATCCACCTGGATGATATAGCGGTCATCATCGGCGATTGCAGCGCCTGAGGCACCCAGCGCCATAAGGGTTGCCGCCACCAGCGGCTTCATAGTTAATTTTTGCATTGCTTTTCCCTGTTGACTTGTTGTTTATTATTGAATTTCTGAGGTCGTTCCGGCGATAGCCTGACACCCTACCGACAATTCAACGCATTTTTTGTTTATTTAATCGCGTATGAATTGACGCAGATACTTACCCTAGGGAAATCAACAGAAAAAAATAGGCCACCCACCACAAAGGCAATCCAGTGGCAGTAAGGATTTTTTTACAGTAAAACCATCCTACTTTCGTACAGGCTCTTGTGGGCGTGGATGACAACGTTAGTCATTTTTTTCAGGCATCGACCCGCGCCGATAATCCTGCCACAACTTGATACTAATGCTGGTTAAATTACTGATATTAAAGATGCTACCGAAGATACTGCCAACCACTAACGCATAGGCTAGCCCCAGCCCCTCAGCCAAAATAAACCACTGACGAATACGGTGGGTATGCTGGATCAGAATCGAGCCTAAGGTAAACACCAAGGAAGACGCGTAGGCCAATAAAATGGGCCAACCGTGGTCCAGCCACCACCACTCATAGGCAAAAAAGGCCAGATTCAGGGCGACAAAAAAGTACACCAGCCATAAGTAGCGAAAACGCAGGGCGATGATGTTGCGGATCGAAGCGAGCCCACAGCCAATTCCGGCGGCCATGGCATCCAACAGGAAGAAATGGGTACTCAGGCACATCAGTCCTAGCGCCGAGATCAAACGGTAACGGTTCACCTCATTTTGACGGTAGCCGATAAAGTTGACCACCAATGCCACCGCACCGAAGGCTTCAGCAAATAGATGTTCCATGCGCTCCCAATGATGGTGAGGGTATTGGCCTATTGTTGCATAATCCCCGGCGGATTAAAGTTTAGCAAAATGCCTGAACGATTCGCGGCACCGCCTGATGGCGCGCCGACAATAGCAGGTTGTCTCGCACCCGATCGGCCGGGTAGCCAAACAGGCCAAACTGGTTGCCCCTGACGTGACTGATGATTACCACATGGGCAGGAGGCTGTTCGATGTCACCAAAAAAAGGGTCTAAAACGGGAATGCTGTAACGCCCCTGCAAGATTAACCCCATCTTCCGGCCACGACGGCGAAAGTAATGATCGAACACCGGCGTATCGAGAATAGCGTACACCGAAAATTTGGGGATCTGCAGAGTTCGATGCCGCCATTCGAGCTCCACTAACTGCAAGCCAGTCAGTAACTGGCTAATGGGATCAGGTAAGGGGGACCGTGCCATAACACCTCCTGACAAACCACCGCTCTCACTTAAACTATAGCTTAGAATTTCAGATAGTAGTGACGACAAAGGCGCCGAAAGGCAGCCGTGTACTGATTGTCGTTATCCCGTATGACCAATGTTTTGCTGGAAAAGGGCGTGTCCTGCCAGCCCCAGGCACTGGCTACCAGGCTCACGGGTTTATGAGGTTGAGCGCGCAGCCGAAGTTGTTGATAGCAGCACAGCCGCCAGTCCTTGGCAGCCTGAGCGAGCTCACTCTGCTGAGTATGAGGCAGTACCACCCAGAACGTCCCGTCCCGAGCCAATAGCTGCGCCACAGAAGCCATGAGTTCAGACAGATTCAAACTGCCTTGATGGCGAGCTTGCTGACGACGGGCCTCAAACGACTGTCCGGCCGGGAAATAAGGCGGGTTAGTGACAATCAGATCATAGCTTTTTGTGGGTCGCCAGGACTGCACGGGGCTTTGGTAAAAAGCGATTTGTTGTGACCAGGGAGAAGCCGCGCCGTTGTCTCTGGCCTGAGCGATTGCCGGGAGGTCGATGTCGATACCCTCAATAAAGGCCCCGGCACTGGCCTTTTGCGCCAGCATCAGCGCTAACAGGCCGCTGCCACAGCCGACATCCAGTATTCGCCGGGCACTGCCAACCCGAACCCAGCTCCCCAGTGCAATACTGTCGGTCCCCACCTTCATGGCGCAGCGGTCATGAGCCACATGGAACTGTTTAAACTGAAATCCGGCCATGAACCTCAGAACCGCTGTAGCTGAATCATCTTGTTGGCAACCTCGTGTGCCGCCACGGGCCGATAGCGTTTGAGCGGGCCTATCATCAGTGGCGCCAGCACCCGGGCCAGCCGGATGCCCCATAACTCCAGCGGTCGTGATTCCTTGCGCTGTCCAAGCAACAAAGAGGGTCTGACTGCGGCGGCATTTTCGAAACGCAGCATCGAGAAAATCGCCTGCTCCAGCCGCCCCTTGGTCTGCAGGTAAAAGTTGCGGCTCCTGGAATTGGCCCCCACCGACGATACCCAAACAAAGCTGCGCACCTCAGCCGCGCGGGCTAACTGCGCGGCGATGTGCACCAGCTCAAAGTCCACTTTTTTAAAGGCCGCCTTGCTGCCGGCCTTTTTCATGGTCGTGCCAAGGCACACGTAGACATGATCCACATGAAAATACCCCTGATACTCGGACAATCGTTCGAAATCTACCACCATCGGGCGCAGCTTGGGATGGTGACTGGCCATGGGCCGGCGTACCAGACAGGTCACACTGTGATAGCGCGGGTCGTCCAAAAGACGTGTTAGCAGCGCCTGCCCGACCAGACCGCTGGCCCCCAGAATCAGGGCTTCGTATTGTTGCGCCATTAAATGCTCAGATTTGCTGATTTTGCTCAGTATATCAATTTTACTAAACCACCCTTAACCTGGGTTGTAGCTGGCTGTCGGATTTCAGCATCGGCATCAGCGGCGCAGGCTTGCCCAGGGCAAAGCCCTGTCCATAGCCAATCCCCATCTGAATCAGTAACTGACGGGTCTGTTCATCGGTCACAAACTCCGCCACCGTCTGTTTATGCATGCTGGAGGCAATTTCGTGAATGGCCTTCACGGTCACATAGTTGCTCTTATCCTGCGCCAGATTGCGCACGAAGGATCCATCGATTTTGACGTAGTCCACCGCCATATTCTTAAGGTAGGTGAAGGAGCTCATGCCCGCGCCGAAGTCATCCAGGGCAAACTGACACCCCAACGCCCGCAGGCTGTCGATAAAGTGCCGCGCCAGACTGAGGTTGGTCACCGCCGCCGTTTCGGTGATTTCAAAACACAGCTTCTCGGCCGGAACGCTGCTGTGATGCAAATGCGCTATCACCTTATCCAGAAACGCCTCGTTCCCCAGAGTCACCCCGGACAGGTTGATGGCACATTTGTCCAGTTGTTCCACGTGTTCGGGATGCTGCTCCAGAGCGGTCAGAGTATGCTCAAACACCCATTCATCAATTTTGGTCATCAGGCCGTGTTGCTCAGCCATGGGGATGAAAATCCCGGGGCTGACATAGTCGCCCTGTTCATCCACCATCCTTACCAGAATCTCATAATGCTTGCCCCGCACCGGCTGACTTAAGGGTTCAATCACCTGATGGAAGAGTTCGAAACGATCCTCATGCAGGGCTTTTTGAATGTCGTTTACCCAGCGCAGTTCATCCTGACGATGACCAATCTGCTTATCGTTGCTGTCGTAGATGCAGTAGCGGTTACGGCCCGAACTTTTGGCCTGATAACAGGCATGGTCGGCGGCTTTAATCAGCTCCCCGGCGCTGCGGCCTTCGTCGTTCATTTCAACGACCCCGATACTGGCACCGATATGGAACACATTGTCGCCCCAGGCGAAGCGAAACTCCCGAATCAGATTGAGTAACTGTTGCAACCGAGGTTCGGCCTGCCCGGCACCGAGCTCCGGCAACACCAGACAAAACTCATCACCGCCCACCCGCGCCAGAATATCCTGCTCGCTGATAGCCGATTGCAGTAAGCCCGACACCTGACGAAGTAGTTCGTCACCGGCCTGATGACCACAGGTGTCATTGACCAGTTTAAATTTGTCCATATCGATATAGCACAACGTGGACGCTTGTTGGCTCTTCGCCACCACTTGCAGCTGCTTGCGAAGCTGGCGATCAAAGGCATAGCGATTAAATAAACCGGTGAGCTGGTCGTGGTTGGCCTGATAGGATACCTTGCGCTGTAAGGCCAAATCCTGCGTCACGTCACGGCCAATGCCTTCAATAGCCACCAGACAATGGTCGTCGTCAAACACCGGCGAGTCACGGTATTCGATCTGCCGGATTTCTCCATCGGCAGTGTAATACTCCACAATATAGGGGTCGGGACGCACACCCATAAGCAGCTGCCCACGCACCATCTTGATAATCTGAGGCTGAGTTTTAATGCACTGATCGTGATTGTTCCGGAACCAGTCTGGTGAATAGCCCAGAATATCGGTCACGCTGTTGCTGACAAAAGACACCTCGCCATCCAGACCGTGTGAGTAGATAAAGTGGCCGTTGAGGTTTTCCACCAGACGTCGGAACTTCGCTTCACTGGCCTCCAGCGCCTGTTGGTTATGATAATCTGCGGTGATGTCTCTGACCGTTACGGCAATACCCTGCCCGGCCTTGACGATCTGAATCTTGATCCACTCGGCCCGCACCCACCTGCTGTGTACCTGCACGGTCTTTTCATAACCTGCGCCCGAACGGCACACCTCCAGGGCAGGCATCATTAACGATTCCAGTTCCAGCCGTTCCAGTTGCCGAGATAAAGGGTATGCCTTGAAATTCAGTTGATTAGCACTGAACAGTTGGCGAGCCACCTGATTGGCCTCCACCAGATCAAAATCCTGCCCATGAGATTGTTCGGCGAACACCAGGATGGCATCCAGCGCCGACTCACTGGCTGCGCGGTATCGCTCCTGCGACAGATTCAGCCGGAACGCCGACTTAAGCTGACGATGAAGGAAAAAAGCGATCAGCGACGACATGAGCACCCCCAGTACCGCCAGCACCGCACCTGGGCTGATTTCCGGGCGATCGGCCTGCAGACTCAACGTCCAGTCGCGCCCGGCAAAACTCACTGGTTGATGCACCACCGGCTGGCTGACATCAAACTGATTGTTGCTTTTGAGCACCTGCCCGCCATCGCTGACCGCCAGACTAAAGTCCCCGCCCACTAGCTCGCCCACCATCACAAACAAAGTAGAACGAATATCGAAGCTGGCCGCCACATAACCATGCTCCAGTTCGTAGGGATTGATAGCGCGGGCGATAAACACGTAAAACTGGCTGTCCTCACGTTTTTTCAGTGCGGTGGCAAACTCGCCGGCCTCAGTCGCGTCGAAGTTAAGACCATAATTACTCAGGGGTATCTGCTTTATGCTGTCGCGATAGTCAGGGTTGATACTCCAGACAATACGCTGCTGAGGATTCGCCCAGATAATGTCGTCAAAGCCGGGCAGTACATACTGTAAGGTCTTGGCATGGGCCTGAAACCAGTCCACCGGATTCGGATGATAATCGGGCCAGGTGATCATCAGGTCTTTCAGCGCCCGGCGCCGATCGGCGGCGAACACCTCGATGCTGGACGCCACCTGCTGCGCCACCACCCGGGCCTTAGACTCGCGACTCTGCTGCTCCTGACTTTCCAGATACCAACCTAAAAACAGAAACAGCGATGAGAGTAAAACAAATATCGTCAGGGGCAGTCCGTTGACCCGGTTAAAGACATTGAACGACATAACAACAATGACCCCAAAAGAATTGGCGTCATTGTAGGCAGTGAAAATGACAGCTTTATGAACGACTTGCTAGTCGGTAGCCGGCTTAGATAACTTAAATCTTGGAAAGCGGCTATGTATATCAGATCTTAAGCATATTGCGTTTTTGAGTAAAAGTGAGCGACTCCCAGACTTTTATCGATAATGCACCAATCAACAAATTAACTATTAGTTCGGACTTCTAATCTCGGATATTATCTCTAATCTTCTTTTCAATGCCTGCAAGAACGATCTTGAAAAGATCATCATGAATGGCATGAAACTCAATATTCATTTCCTCATTCCAGTCGGAGGATACTTTGCGACATTTGCCATGTGCTAAAAGGTTACGAATTGAATATTCGCCTACAGACTCCCCTACTTGACTAGATATGTATTTGAGCCTCTTATTGAACTTCCTTTTGTTTTCTGGTTGATTATGAAAAGCGCCTTCAAGTAAAGACTTGAGCGACTTATTCATGTCTGTTTTCTTTGGGTCATCGGCCCACTCAATTTCTATAAAGGACCAAAGCCCTAGATATCCAAGGAATGGGTCTGTACAACGTAGCTCCTTTAAGTAACTGAATTGATGGAAATAATCGTTGAATAATGAGCGCTCTACGATATTTCTTGCTAACAGGAAAGTTGCATCTGCTTCACCTGGCACAAATGGCCGAACAGTGTACACGTTATCTTTTATATCAGGATGTGGCGGCTGCCGGTCAATAAAAGCACCGCTACCGTCAAGCGAAACAGTACCGTGCTCACTGAGAGCGTTATCACTTTTTACTCTGCTAAGTAAGGCGAACAATGTGCCTACGTGATGCGAAAGCTTATTATCTAGAGGTTCTTTGACGAAAATCCAGATTTTATCGTGAGTAGGACAACCCATATTATAAAGCATTTCGACAAAGCGCTTACCGTGCTCAACCAAGGGGGAGTCGCCATTACTTACACTGTTTGTTTCAAAGTATGAAAAACATTCTGAGTCCGAAAGCTTCTCTTCGAAATCTGAATTTATAGTTAGCCAGTATGGTATCTTAGGCATCAATATCCTTAATAACTATTTTCCTTACCATAGCAAAACTTTCTAAGTGTTTGTAAGCAAATTGAAAATACCCGCCTAATCCGCGGCCAACGTAATCCCATAACACTAAGCCGAAGTATGTTGTCTCTTACGCGATTGTCCACTTATCTTCTTCATAAGACGGTCAACACAGGCTTTCCCTGCTGGATATGACTCGCCTTCCGTGGCGAGCCAGCCACTTTTGTCAGCTCACAAAAGTAGCGAAAAAGACCTAGTGGCCCGTGGACACCCTAAGCGTACCGGTCAGGCTTGCAAAAAGTCGGTCGCTCACACTCACTCCCTGTTCGTCTTCGCTTAATCCTCATCCATGATGATTAACCCACTTTTTCCGGCGCCTGCCCGCCACAGGGTGTTTTAACGGGCCAAGGGTGCAAAACCGAAGCTTCTCAGTCTAATGTTGGAGACCCTGAGACAAGCTCAGGGTGACGGTGCTGGTTGGGTTTACTCCTTGTCGCTTTGACTTTTCCTTACCGACACAAGGCTCAATCGAACGCGAAATCCTGGACGATTTCGCGAGGCGATAGCCTTGCAGGACGCTACCTTGAGCCGGTTCGATGCAGTCAGAGCCTTGGGTCGGTAAGGTTCCCGGAAAGTCAGCAGCGACTAAAGACCTTTTCGCCCCTTTTGGGTCTTTCCAAAAGGGGCCGGCGCGTCAGGGATGACGTGTCGTATCAGGCACGGAGGCCAATATTAGACGTGGCCCCCTGATCAAGTCAGGGGTGACTATTACTTTAAGTTTCGCGTTTAATATTCAGCACAGAGGCTAATGCTGGCAATGGGTCCCGACGACGGGTTAAGTACGAGTCCCCTGTTGCGTAGGGGCACGCAGCCGCCTCAAAAGGGCCGCGCCCTTAGGGCACCTCGACGCCGCGAGCCGCTTCCAGTAACGCGAACCAGTGCTGGCGGTCCAGCTTGATATCCAGCGCCTGTACCTGACGACGGATACGCTCAATATTACCACTGCCCAGCAGCGGCATGGCCTGACAAGGCAACGCCAGCACAAAGGCGAGCAGTATCTGGTCCAAACTGGCGTTGTAATGCTCACCGATTCGCTCGGCGACCTTACGCAGGGGCGCAAACTCATCGGCGCTAAACACATCGCCGCCGCCCAGACAGGACCAGGCCATCGGCGCGATGCGCTGCTGCTGGAGGAAGTCCAGATTGCCGTCAAACAGGTAGTCGCTGTGTACGGCGCTGATTTCCAGTTGATTGGTCACCAGTGGTGTCTCCAGCCGTGACTGAAGCAACTCAAACTGAGGCACAGTGAAGTTGGACACCCCAAAGTGGCGCACCTTGCCGTCTTTCTGCAGGCGGTGAAAGGCTTCGGCTACCGCGTCGGCGTCCATCAAGGGGTCGGGGCGGTGAATCAGCAACACATCGATGGTGTCGATACACAGCTCTTTCAAAGACCGTTCGGCACTGGCGATAATATAGTCCGTGCTGGTGTTGTAATGTTTCTCGTGCACTCTGGGCTGATTGTCGCAGGGAAAAAGAATGCCGCACTTGGTAACCACCTCGATCTGCTCACGCAGATGAGGCGCTGCCTTCAGTGCCTTGCCAAACACGCCTTCCTCGGTGAAAGCGCCATAGACATCGGCGTGATCCGTGGTGGTAATGCCCATCTCCAGGCCCTGTTCGATAAACTGCACCAACTGTTGGGTGGTTACCTGCCAGTCAGTCAGCCGCCAGTAGCCCTGGATCATACGGGAAAAGCTCAGCTCGCCTTTAACCAGTTCGGTACGCTGCATAGGGTGTCTCCGTTGTTATGGATTCCCGGGGGAAGCTCCCCGACCAAATTGAAACATGATACATTGCCGCACATCATTTTGCTGTTTCCATACGTATGTCAGAGCATTCATTACCCGATTTCAGTCATGTCCTGGCCGCCGCCGGACGCATTAAACCCTATATCACCCCGACCCCATTACTCCAGTCCAGCCTGCTGGACAGTTGGCTGGGCCATAAGGTGATCTTCAAGGCCGAGTGCTTTCAGCGCACCGGTGCCTTTAAGCTGCGCGGCGCCATGAGTGTGCTTACCGACTTAGCCGAACGCCAGCAATTGCCCAGGCGAATTGTGGCCAACAGCTCCGGCAACCATGCTCAGGCGGTCGCCTACGCGGCAGGTGAACTGGGCATTCCGGTGACCATCTACACCGCCAACAGCATTTCGGCGGTCAAGGCCGCTGCCACCGAGTATTACGGCGCCGAGCTGGTTCGCTGTGAGTCTCGCCTGGAGGCGGATAAGGCCGTGGCCGAAGCTTCCAGACAACCGGATACACTTTGGATCCCGCCTTTTAATCACCCGCAGATTATCGCCGGACAGGGCACGGCCACGCTTGAGGCTTTAAGCCAAACGGGCGAAGTGGATATGGTTTGCGCGCCCTGTGGTGGTGGCGGGCTGTTGTCCGGCACCCTTTTAGCCAGCCGCGCTCTCAGCCCCAAAGCCGAGGTGATCGGTGCCGAGCCAACGGCCGCCAACGATGCCGCTCAGTCGCTGGCTCAGGGTAAGATCGTCACCTTAAAACAGCCGCCACAAACCCTGGCCGACGGTGCGGCCACGCCCGCGGTGGGCGATATTACCTTTGAGTTTTTAAAACAGCTGGATGACTTTTATCAGGTGGAAGAAGCGCAAATTGCCTACTGGACCCAGTGGCTGCAACACCTGCTTAAGGTGCATGTAGAACCCACCTCGGCCATGAGCATGGCGGCGGTGGCGGCCTGGCTACAGGAACAGTCCAGCCCCAAAACCGTTTTGGTCATACTCTCCGGGGGCAATATTGACCAGCAGAAGATGCAGCAAATTTGGGCCGAGGATTATCTGCCCTATCCCCCCATTCTCGACTAGCACCGACGACATCAGGGACTGACCTTCAGTCCCTTTACTTTCTGCGCTTCCCCCTCATACTCAATGGTAAGTACTTGAATTGTTAACCTTAAAGGGGGGTCGATGCGAGTTGCCTTAGGCTATTTTAGTGGCGCCTTAGTGGCCCTGATGCTGGGTCTGCTGGCCCCTTATTGGTTTATCAAGCTGGTGCTGTTCTGGTCCGCCGTGGCACTGGGTATCGTCGCTACCGGCTATCTGTTCAGCATTCACAGCCTGTTTCGCAAGCGCGCCAATGGCCGCATTCCCCGCTACATTCGCTGGCTGTTATGGCCCGTGACCTTAGGTTCCAGCCTGTATAATCGATGGCGTCGTCACCGGGATAAAGGCCCTGCCTTTCATCAGCTCAGTGATCATCTTTATGTGGGCAGCCGCCTGTTTCAGAGCGATATTGAAACGCTCAAACAGGAAGGCATTGTGGCCATACTGGATGTGACTGCAGAGTTTAATGGCCTGGACTGGAGCGAGGATGAAGAGCACCTGCACTATCTGAATATTCCGGTACTGGACCATCGCTTTCCGCCAGCCAAAGAGTTACACCGGGCGCTGAACTGGCTACACAACCACATTCGTCAGGGCCGCAGCGTTATTGTTCACTGTGCCTTAGGGCGGGGGCGCTCGGTGTTTGTCAGCGCCGCGTATTTGCTGGCGTGTAACCCGGAACAAAGTGTCAAAGGCCTGCTCAGCGATATCAGCGCCACCCGCCGTATTGCCCGGCTCAACCGCTCTCAAAAGCGCCAGCTGAATGCCCTTAAAAAAACCAACCACCTCCATTTTGGCGACCCGGCGGCGTTAATCATTAACCCGGTAGCCGGGGGCGGTAAATGGCAGCGGCATAAGGCGCTGATCATGCAAAAGCTCAGTCAGTATTATTTACTGGAGGTGTACAAAACCACCGAGCAGCACAGTGCCTCTGAGTTAGCCCGACAGGCTTTGAAACAGGGCCATACGCGACTGTTTGCAGGCGGCGGTGATGGCACCGTCAATGCGGTGGCCGCGACCATGGTAGACAGTGACGCCACCCTGGGCATTCTGCCACTGGGTACCGCCAATGCGTTAAGTTCGGTGCTGTTAGGCCAGCACTCCAGCCTGATCCCGATGGATATCGCCTGTGATGTTATTACTCGCCAGTACACACAACGCATCGACACGCTCAACTGCAATGACGAAACCGCCCTGCTGATGGTGGGGCTGGGTTTTGAATGCTCTATGATCGAAAACGCCGACCGTGAGGCTAAGGACGCCGAGGGTCAGATCGCTTATTTGAAAGGCTTTTGGCAAGCCATTAATGCCAATGACTCGCTGGAGCTGGAATACCAGCTGGACGATGAAGCCCCCTTCAGCGAGGACACCGCCAGCGTGGTCATCGCTAACGCCGCGCCTTTTTCATCCATTCTGGCCCGGGGCGGCGGCGAACCCCGGTTCGACGACGGACTGCTGGATATGACCCTGATACCGGCGCAGGAAGGGGTCAGCGGCCACATTGCCAGCTTGTTAGAGCTGACCTTTGAAAGCATGACCGAGACAACCCTTCCCGGTAAGACGCATCATTTTACCCCTAAACAGGTCGTAATCCGGGCAGGCCAGTCCATTAATTATGTGCTGGACGGAGAAAAACGCCGTGCCAGCGAACTCACTATCCGGGTTTGTCCCCGCACGCTAAACGTACTGGTCCCACACCCGGAGGTTTAAGACCGGGGATCCGTGCTGGTCACTTCGATGCGATCACGGTGCCTGGTTCGAAATTCTTTTAATGCGTCCAGTCCCGTAAGGTCATGCAGCTGCCTGAATTCTACCCAATCGATCAGGCAATACAGGCAAATCGCCGGGTAATGCCACTGGTCGAATTCACCCTGCTCCACCAGCGTATTCAAGTGGTCCAGTATGGTATCTACCCGCTCCCGCTGCAGGCGCAAAAACAAGGCGTCTTTGTCGCCGTCCATGCCCGAGCGTTGCAACATCAGCAATTCAACAAAGGAGTCATTGGCCGAGTCGATCAGGGTCAGAAAGTTCTCCTGTTGCCAGCTCAGCTGTTCGCGTTGATATTGCTCGTTCAGGAAACGAAAAATGACCCGCGAATCATAGATGACCTGACCGTCTTGCTTAATCATGGGGATTTTCAGGGTCGGATTTTCCTGGGCCAGTTTGGCCCTGTCCGGCCCTTCGAAGATTTGCAGGTTTACAAACTCATGCTCGGTATTCGCCAGCCAGATACGCAGCCGACGAACAAAAGGCGATGTGGTGGAACCGTATAGAGTTAACATGCTGCCATCCTCTTAATCTTGTGAGCGTGGAGAAAAATACAATTGAGCCAAATCAGGGTAGTATTGTTTGGCCTCTCCCGCGAGCACCAACTCCCGCATTCGCCGGTCAAATAATCGTTTAAGTCGCTCACCTCTGGCCGAATCCTGGAATAGTGCAAATACCGGCAGACCGGGGTGAATAACCCGGGTGGCGTAAGCCTCCCGGTGTTCGGACAGGTTATACGGATAATCGACCACGATCTGCAGCTTGTCGTTATCCAGTAGCTGTAAACACTGGTTAATATCCCTGACCTGATAAAGCTTCACGTGTTCGGGCAACCACTGTTCAAAGTGATACCCCATAACCACACAGGCAGTAGCGTTCTGATGCTGCTCAAACACCTGAGACAGGGTTGAGGCGTCTTTCGCAATAGCCACCACATCGCTCTCATACTCCAGATGTACCTCGGCCGAGCGCATATTGCCGCTTATCTCATTGCGATAGGCTCCCAGCAATATATCGTGACGCCCGTTCGAGAACTCCATCTTTGCCCGTCGCCAGTTGGAGAGCCGGGGGTTAACGGTAATCCCCTCTGGGCCAAAAATGGCGTTTAGCAGGCGCCAGTAACTGTCATCAGGAAACTGGGTATAGTCTCCCCATGGCGCCGTCGCCACAGTAATAGATCGAATAACCGGTCCGCCGGCGGACAGTTGAGGCGCTTTAATACCGTACTGTTTCCGGAGCAATGCGATGGTTCCTTCTTTCTCCATCGATGCCAGGTGCTTGCCCAGATGGTCGGCCAGCTTTCGGTGTTTCTTATGCAGATAGTGGTAATCGGTCTGCACTTTTAAAGGCACGATAATACGGTGAGGCTCCTGGGTGTGGACAGTCTCCGGTAACATGGTATCGGCCATTAGCGCGGCATCCACCCGCCCCGAGGCCTGCATGTTTAGAGCCGCCTCCGCCGACAACACTCTGGTCACCCGCAATGACTCTCTGGGGTGCATCTCTAACCATTGTTGTCCGGCTTTGAAGCCTCGTGGCATAGCCAGGCTTAGAATCTGTGAGTAATCGCAAATCCCACAAACCCGCCGATCACCCACCAACACCGTCTGAAAATCAAACAGTGGATGATCTACCCGGATCAGGTTGGGAAACTCGTTGGGCAATTGCTCTACGCGAGCACGCAGACCATCGATAATGCCAGCATTGGCTGCACGCGTGCTGCGTTTGAGAGGAATAAAGGTGTAGTTAACCTGATAACCCAGTCGCGCATAGGCTTGATCTAAAAGCTGTTCGACAAAAAGTGCGTGATTGGATTTGGGTTTATCGTCGCCGGAGCCATCCAGCTCGATCACCTGCTCAGCGGTTACCAGTCCAGAACAGACTAATAACCCCAAAAGCAGGAGAGCACGCAACATCAGACGCTAAAGCTGGCACCACAACCGCATGTGGTAGTGGCATTGGGATTGTTGACCAGAAAACGGCTGCCCTCAAGACCATCCACATAGTCCACTACACCGCCGACCAGATACTGCAGGCTCATGGGATCCACCACTAAGGTGACACTGTCTTTCTCGATGGCCATGTCGCCTTCATTGACCTTCTCATCGAAGGTGAAACCGTACTGAAATCCAGAGCACCCCCCGCCGGTGACATACACCCGTAATTTCAGGTTTGGATTTTCCTCTTCCTGCACCAACTCCTTAACTTTCAGGGCGGCGGCATCGGAAAACTCAATCGGGGTCGCGGCTTGCACTGCGCTCATAGACAACCTCTCAGGGGTAACAACAATCTGTTACCCATTATCTAATACCTGACTAATTTCATCAATTATTATCCGCCAATGGCGTCTGTTCGCCCAAAGGCCAGACAAAGGCCCGGTGAAGGCTCTGTCGCTCAGGCTTGGAGGCGGAAAAATGCACTTCAACCCGCTCGGGGATAAAGCCTTCGGGTAAGGTAAAATTGCCTTCCAACACTTCGAAGAAGCGAAAGTTAAACGACAGCGGACCATTAACACTGGTGTCCAGCTCCAACAGGTCATACTGTTTATCCTTCCCCTGCTGACTGCCAAAAATCAACACCGACGCCTTCCCCCTGACAAACTCATTACGCTGGCTTTGCTGCATCATTACCAGAGAAAAATGGTAGTGGCCGGGAATGCTGCTGGGCTGCACCGTAAAATCATCGATGGCGACGCCCTGCTCCTGAAGCTCGGGGGCCATTACTCGCTGATAGAAGGACAGCTCCTGCTTAAGCGCCGCCTGTCCCTGAATGGCCTGATGTAACTGTGACTGGTTATTTTGATTGGCGAGGCGCTCCACCTCCAATTCCACACCTAACACATTGAGTTTGCGCACCAGCTCATTATTTTTATCCGTAACCGACGTCAGGCTGTTGCGCAAACCTTGAATGGTTTTGTCCTGCGCCTGCTGGCGATAATGGCCAACTTCGTAACCCAGATAGGCCACCAGGGCCAATAGCGCCAAACTCATCAGGTAGAAGCGCATCGCCCCAAGCCGGGCCTTAATATCCTGAATCTTCAATTTTGTTACCCGCTTTGGTTTCTTCTTTTCAATTTTCTTTAATTACAAACACTTGTGTTAGACTTTAACCAACCGTCTGCAATTGTGGTGCTCATGTTTCTCGATCGGCTGCGATTTATACTGGCTCAACCCAAGACCTCGGTTCAGCTTTGTGTGCTGGGCATTGTTGCCGGCAGTAGTGCAGCTTTGTTGATCATCCTGTTTCGCTTAGCCATTGAACATTTGCAGCTTCTGTATCTGCAACAGGTCGACGACTTTACCACGATGCCCGCCTTCGAGCGGCTGTTTCTGCCCTTTGCCGGGGTTGTGTTAATTCTGTTGTTCGCCTACGCGTCTGGATTTAAACATTACCGCACCGGCATCCCTTATGTCATCCACCGTTTAAAGCACAGCTATGGCTATATTCCGCTGCGCAGTACCCTGAACCAATTTTTTGGTGGCGTATTGGCGCTGGCCAGCGGTTTCTCGGTGGGCCGGGAGGGGCCCTCGGTGCATTTGGGGGCTGCCGCCTCAGGCTTTATCGGACGCTGGCTGAAACTGCCCTATAACAGCACCCGGATTCTGGTAGGCTGCGGAATCGCCGCAGGCATCTCAGCCTCTTTTAATACCCCGTTTGCGGCCGTGATTTTTGTGATGGAGGTGGTGCTACGAGAATACCGTATCCACCTGTTTGTGCCTGTGATGCTGGCCGCGGCCTGTGGCTCGGTATTGACCCGCGTCGTGTTCGGCGAGGCCAGTGAACTGGCTTTCTTGCGCTTTGTCAGTTTGCCTCAGTGGTACTATCTGTACCTGGTGCTGTTCGGTATCGGCCTTGGGGCTTTAGCGACCCTGTTTAACCGCCAGTTGATGTTTTTGATCCGAGCTACCCGCCCCTTAAGCATGGTGACGCGACTACTGTTGGCGGCTTTGCTGACGTCCATCGTCGGCTACATGCTGCCTCAAGCGATGGGCTCCGGGGTCAGCGCCATTCAGTTTGTGATTGAGCAGCCAGAAAACCTGATGCTGCTATCGGCGATCCTGGCGGCCAAGTTTCTGCTCACCATTGGTGCGCTGGGGCTGGGTGTGCCCGGCGGGGTTATCGGCCCCGTATTCGGTATGGGCGCACTGGCTGGCACCCTGCTTTTAGTGCCCCTGACTTTATGGATGCCCCAGTCGCAGGATTACGTCAGCAGCTTCGCCCTGCTGGGCATTGCCGGACTGCTTACCGCTGTATTACACGCACCTCTGGCTGCACTGTCGGCGGTGATGGAGTTGTCCTTCTCGCCCGAGGTTATCTTACCGGCGATGCTGGTGATCGTACCGGCCTATGTCACCTCAACCCAGCTGTTTAAAAACCGATCTATATTCCTTCAGCAGCTGGAATTCCAGAAGCTCAGCTACCGCAACTCCTCGGTGCAGGCCCACCTGCAAAAAACCGGTGTGTTGGCGATGATGAATCCGGCGTTTCGGTTGCTGCATAACGCCAACGAACAACAGCTGCTGGCTCAGTTGAATAAGTACCCGGATCACGCCATTATTCACCGGCGGGAGAAAGACGACGAAGTGGAATACCTGTATATCCAATACGATGTCAGCCTGTCCACCAATGAAGAAACCCCCACCCGCAGCTTCCCCATGCCGGCCATTGCCAGCCAGGCTACTCTGGCCGAGGCCTATAATGCCCTACAGGCTAAACGCGATGGCGCAGTGTATATCTACGGCAAGGACGAAAGCGACGTGCTGGGCGTGTTGACCTGGAATCAGCTCAGAAACGAAATCATGCTGGAGCAATATTAGATGTTGTGGTTAAAAGCCTTTCATGTATTTTTTATGGTGGCCTGGTTTGCGGGTCTGTTCTATTTACCGCGACTGTTTGTTTATCATGCCGAGGCCAGCGAACAAGCAGTGAAAGACACCTTCAAGGTGATGGAGCGTCGTCTGTGGTGGTTTGTCACGCCTTTTGCCGTCCTGACACTGGTATTCGGCCTCTGGCTGATTGGCGTTTATGGAATGGCGTGGCTAAAGGCCTCAGGCTGGTTGCATGCCAAACTATTGCTGGTATTGGCGCTGTATGTTTATCACGGATATCTGTTTGTGCTGATGAAGCGCTTCGCCGTGGATAAAAACCAGCACTCGGCCCGTTTTTATCGCATCTTAAACGAGACGCCGGTGCTGGTATTGTTGGCGGTTATTCTGCTGGCGGTATTGAAACCCTTCTAGCGAATCACACTGGCTAAGAAGGATTGCGCCTCCACTTCGGGGTCCAGTTGTCCCAGCCAGATACGCACCAGTCGGGAACGGGAAATGCCGGTCTTCTGGCTCAACGCATCCAGCGTTTCCCTGGCGTCATCGGTCAGACGAACGGAGGTGGTTTTCATCGGTTCGCCCGCACACGGACTTACTGGCCCCGGGCTCTCAACCACCTTTAGCTTGGGATGAGCCTGACCAGCGGCATAATAGCTGGCCTGGTCGATAAACTCGTCCGCCGTCAGCCTGGGTTTAGGCGTGGCCGATGGCGATTTTCGCATCAGACTGCTGAAGGTCATTCGACGACTCCCCCTTTCCCCGAGCCAATAGCTCGTCAACGATACTGCGGATTTCCTGAGCGGCTTTGCCGTTGGGCTCATTTTCCATCACTGACAGCCCCTGCTCCTCACTGTCGTCATAAATATTACGACTGTAAGTCACCGTATTCAGCACCGGCAACTCGAAGGAACGGCATACCTCTTTGGCTTCAATGATACGTCCCGCGAGATTCGGCAACGACGGACACTGAGTGACCACAAAGGCCACATTCATTCTGGGATTCACCATTTTACAGGTGGAGACGATGTCTTCCATGTGCGGCACCGTCTTCAGATCCCGGCGCTTCGGCCGAAGCGGCATCAGAATATGGTCGGCCACCGCCATGGAGGAACGCAGCGCCAGATTATCCTGACCACCACAATCGACGATCACATAATCGTAGAGCTCCTTCATACTCAACAGCTCGTTGCGTATTTTTCCATATAACTGTACACAGTTAATGGTGGGCAAGTCCTGCTCATTGTTGTTACGCTCATGAATCCAGTCTGAAGTGGTGCGCTGCGGATCACAATCCACCATCAGGACCTTGGCCTTGCGCTCGCGGCGCAGATAAACGGCAATATTTTGGGCCAGGCAGCTCTTGCCGCTGCCGCCTTTTTCGCCTCCGACGAGAATGATCATGGTATTCCCCCTTCCGATCACGGAGATTGCTACTGAACACTGGTTAAATTTAAACCAATTTAACGCTGCGCCCTAATAAAAGCGGGGATGACAAACCACTATTAGGAATATTTTACAATACCTAAGGAATCACTACGGTATCCGATGGCCCACTCATTGTCATGCGCAGAGATAGTGTTCATCGACTCGGATTGCTAGAATTGGGCCAATATTCACCATCATCGGCAATTCAGCATGAACGAGTTTCGCGGCAGCCATATTCTGTCGGTTAATCAGTTTGACAGGGACAGCATAGAAACCATCTTTGCGGTGGCGGATAAGATGGAACCCTATGCTCATCGTAAGAAGCGCAACAAGGTTTTAGACGGAGCCATTCTGGGTAATTTGTTTTTTGAGGCCAGTACCCGAACCCGGGTCAGCTTCGGCACCGCCTTCAATTTGCTGGGCGGAGAGGTCAGGGAGACCACCGGTATGACGTCCTCGGCACTGGCCAAGGGCGAATCCCTGTACGATACCGCCCGGGTGTTAAGCAGCTATTCGGACATCGTCGCCATGCGCCATCCCCAGGCAGGCTCGGTGGCAGAATTTGCCGAAGGCAGCCGGGTACCGGTGATTAACGGCGGCGACGGCTCCAACGAGCACCCTACTCAGGCACTGCTGGATCTCTACACCATCAACAAAGAGTTACAGTTCCATGGCGAAACCATCGACGGTATGCACATCGCTATGATCGGTGATCTCAAACACGGCCGTACGGTGCACAGTCTGTCCAAACTGCTATGTCTGTACGACAATATTCGCTTTACCCTGATCTCCCCGAAAGAGCTGGCCATGCCGGACTCGGTGCTGGATACCATCAGCAATGCCGGGCACAGATTTACCATCACCGACAAACTGGAAGGCAGTGTGGATGCAGACATCTGCTATCAGACCCGGGTGCAGGAAGAACGCTTTGCCACTCAGGATGACGCGAATAAGTATCGCGGCAAATTCCGACTGAATCAGGATATCTACACTCGCCACTTTCAGTCCAAGACCGTCATCATGCATCCGTTGCCGCGCGACTCACGCGCCGATGCCAACGAACTGGACAATGATCTGAACCTTAATCCCAATCTGGCCATATTCAGACAGGTGGATAACGGCGTGCTGATCCGCATGGCCCTATTCGCCCTGACACTTGGGGTCGATAATATTCTGCAAAACTATGACTGCGACGTGCAGTGGTACAGTAACAAACAGGTGAACACCTAAACTATGCAAAAATCTATTGAACTGTTTAAACGCGCCCAAGCCCATATTCCCGGTGGCGTCAATTCCCCCGTTCGCGCTTTTAAGGCGGTGGGCGGTACTCCCCTGTTTTTCGAAAAAGCCGACGGTGCCTATATGACCGACGCTGACGGCAAGGACTACATCGACTATGTGCAGTCCTGGGGCCCCATGGTCATGGGCCATAACCATCCGGATATTCACGCCGCCGTATTGAAGGCCGTGGATAAAGGCCTGAGCTTCGGCGCACCGACCAGCAGCGAAGTTGAAATGGCGGATTTGATCAGCGAACTGGTGCCCTCCATGGACATGGTGCGTATGGTCAACTCCGGCACGGAAGCCACCATGAGCGCCATTCGTCTGGCTCGCGGTTACACCGGGCGGGACAAGATCGTAAAGTTTGAAGGTTGTTATCACGGCCATGCTGACTCGCTACTGGTTAAGGCTGGCTCCGGCGCGCTGACCTTTGGTACGCCCAGCTCACCAGGCGTTCCTGCAGACCTGGCCCAGCATACCATTACCGTGGAATACAATAATCTGGACAGCGTCAAGCAGGCGTTCGAGCAGGCCGGTGATCAAATCGCCGGAATTATCGTCGAGCCGGTAGCTGGCAATATGAATTGTGTGCCGCCAGTAGACGGGTTCTTACAAGGCCTGAGAGACGTCTGCGATCAACACGGTTCGGTGCTCATCTTTGACGAAGTGATGACGGGCTTTCGTGTGGCCCTGGGCGGCGCTCAGGCTCACTATGGCATTACCCCCGACCTGACCTGTTTGGGCAAGGTTGTCGGCGGCGGTATGCCGGTAGGTGCCTTTGGTGGTCATAAAGACATTATGAACCATATCTCTCCCAATGGCCCTGTGTATCAGGCCGGTACTCTGGCAGGTAACCCGGTAGCCATGGCTGCGGGACTGGCATCTTTAAAGGCGATTCAACAACCGGGCCTTTACGATGAGCTCACCCGCAAAGCCAACAAACTGGTAGACGGCATTAAAGCGGCGGCCGATAAACACAAGATTCCTTTAACCACGAACACCGCGGGCAGCATGTTCGGACTGTTTTTCACCAAGGATGCCAAGGTCACTCGCTATCAACAGGTGATCAGCGCCAATACGGAGCAGTTTAACCGCTTCTATCACGGCATGTTGGATGAGGGCGTGTATCTGGCCCCTGCCTCATACGAGGCCGGATTTATGTCCGCCGCTCACACTGACGACATTATTGACCAGACCATCGCCGCTGCCGATCGCGTGCTGGCCAGACTCTGATCTTATGGGGGAGCGCAGGCTCCCCTTTTTTGCTTCTCTACTTTGTTTAACCACCCGGCAAGCCTAGCTCTTAGCCGCTATTCCAGCTTCCTCGACTCAACTAACCAAAATGGTGCATCCAGTGTCAGCAAATATTGGCACTGCCTATCAGGGTCTTAACTTTACAACTCGATGACAATCACCGCAGAATGGGATGGCATCCATAATTCCAAGTATAAAGAGATGGCAGCCATGGGATTTCAACGCTCACTCAGCCAACGCATTATCATCAGTAGTATTGCCTGTGTCGCCCTGCTTTTCGCTCTCTATGGCGTCATTCAGGTGGTCAACGTCAAGCACGACACCGAGTCAAAGGTCCATGACGATATTCAGTCTCTGGTCAAACTCAACGCCGAACGCATCCGTGGCTTTTTTGTCGCAAAAGGTCAGGTGATCCACAGTGTGTTCAGTAATCCTCAGGTGCTGGACTGGTTTGAGTCCTACGATGACCGTGGCGGAAATATTGCCGACAATACCGACTATCAGGCAGTAACACGTTATTTTCGCTTTTTCTCCGATCAGGATGACGCCATCAAGAGTGTATTTTTCGGCTCCGCCAATACCTATGAATATTTCGATCTTAATGGTCGCTACAACGACCTCAGCTACTTCACCAACAAGCGGCCCTGGTGGTTCGAAGCCCAGGACAAGGGACGCCTGTATGTCTCCGACCCGGCGGTAGACGCTAACGACGGTTCTATTTCAGCGACCATTAAGACCCCGGTCCATCGCGACGGTCGCTTCCTGGGCATAGGCGGCATGGATATTCTGATCAGTACCATCGGCAAACAGTTGCTGGGCAAGATCAAGTATCAGAATCTTGGCAACGCTTTCCTGGTCACCGATAAGGGTGTACTGGTCTATTTTCCTGGTTTCAATAAGGACTTCCCACCAGGCAGCGATATCACGCAGGTCAACCAGGCCTTCGGTGACACATCGGGTTTCAAGCAGTTAAAGCAACTGACCGGTTCTCAGGATAGCGGCATGACCGAGGTTCAGTGGCAGGGGCAGACTTATCAGGTAATTTTCGAGCCTGTGGCCAGCGACTATCCGGCCATGAACTGGAAGCTGGGCTTTATGGTCCCCACCACCGTGGTGAGCGACCCGGTCTGGAGCGCCGTGGGTTGGACAGTACTTTACCTGGTGATCATATTAGCCATCATTACCGCGGCCATGGTCTTGGTGATCAAGCCTGCGTTACAACCACTCAAGCATATGCTCAGTGCCATGTCTGAGATAGCTCAGGGCGAGGGCGACCTGACAAAACGTATCGACGTCAAACGTCAGGACGAAATTGGCCAGTTGGCCGAGGCCTTCAATCAGTTTATCGGTAAGATCCAACAACTGGTAACACAGACTCTGGATATCACCGCAGAGGTGACTCGCACCACTGACACGGTGTCACGGGTGACGCAGAAAAATGTCTCTCTGGTGAATCAGGAAAAAACCGAGATCGAGACCGTCGCCAGTGCCAGCCAACAAATGGCAGAAACCAGTCGGGAGGTCGCCGCCAGTACCGAACAGGCCATGCAGGTCTCTGACAACTCCCGCCAGCGCGTGGATGACGGTTCACAGGAAGTCAGCCGGGCAGTATCGCGCATTCAGCAGCTGTCAAAAAACATGGACCACAGCGCCACCCTGGTTACCGAGCTGGAAAGCCAGACCGAGAGCATCGGCTCGGTGCTCGAAGTGATCAACAACATCACCGAGCAGACCAATTTACTGGCACTGAACGCCGCCATCGAGGCCGCCCGTGCCGGCGAGCAGGGGCGTGGTTTTGCGGTGGTGGCCGATGAGGTTCGCACCCTTGCCGGACGTACCCATGAGTCTACTCGTCACATTCAGGAAATCATTGAGAAACTGCAAAGCTCAGCCAAACAGGCCAACCAGGCGATGCAAAGCTCAAACCGCGAGGCCGATGAGGGAGTGGAGCAGGTGCAACAGATTCAGCGCGTGCTGGATCAGGCACTTACTGATATAGAGGCCATTCAGCAGCAGATGCACAGTATTGCAGCGGCCAATACCCAACAGGCCCAAATTGCTGAGGATGTGGCCAGGAACACCAATCACGTGCGCAGCATGGCCGACAAGAGCGTCAACGAATCCAACGACGTGGAAAAAAGCATTAAGCAGCTACAGAGCTTGTCCACCGGACTGGATAAGGTACTTCGCCAATTCAGGGTATAGGTATCCCCTCTGTTAGGAAATGCCGGTAGGCCTGAATCGCTTTATCGCTTTTGATGGTGGCCCCATGGCTTGCCTCAGGAATCACCACCAGTAACTTGCTTTCGCTGGCTGCTCGTTCATAAAGGCTTTGCGCGTATTCAGGCGGCGTGGTGGTGTCTTCCTCTCCGACCAGTAACAACAGCGGTCGCTCAAACTGCTGCAGCTGTTGGCGGTTGTCGATGACGGCCAGCTCAGGCGCAAGATTCACCTCGACCACCGCCGGCGAGAGTCGCTCAACCAGCTCAGGCACATTAGCAATAGCACCATCCAGGACCAGACCGGAGACCTCGCTGTTATTGGCCACGTATGCGCCAATCAATGAGCCCATCGACAAGCCGTGTATAAATGTTGGCAACCGAGACGGCAGAAGCTCGGCAACTTCGCCATAGGTAATGAGTGCGTCTCGTTTTAATTGGTCAATACTCAAGGTGCCACGGCCACCGCTGCTGCCGGTACCGCGATAGTCAAACCAGACCAGGTTAACCGGTATACGGGCAAAGTATCTGAGGACTTTATGAGCCTTGGCGATGGTCATGCCATTTCCGCCGTAAAGCAGCACATTAGCCCGGGCCTGCGGCAACTGCATTTTCAGTCCCGACAGCTTAACCCCATCACCCGCAGTCACACTGACAACCTCGGCCTCTGCGTGTGGTGCCGTCTCAGTCAGATTATTTTGGATCGTCTTCAAATCCAGTGGCTGTTGCCGTTTATCCTGATAGATAAAGTTCTCTGGGGTCACATCCACTGCACAGCCTTGAAGTGTCACAGCAACGGTAAGAACTATCGCTAACCAGTACTTCTGATACCCATTATTCATTCCCTGATTCCTTATTATTATTGTCGCGCTGTCTGATCGTAACTCTGATGATCGGCGAATTACACCAATGAGGTCATAAGTGAGTGTTCGCTTTTGTTTCCGGTGACGGAACCCCTGGCTCAGGGGCTTTATCGCGTCACGGGATGTAATGAGCTCAGCCTTATGGTTAGATAATGCGGCGAATAACAACAGGGAAATAACATGCTGAAGCTGAAACACAGTCTTTATCTGGCGCTGCCTTTGGTGGTCGCCTGTACCACCTCCACGACCCAAGCGCCTCAGGCACCTGACGCACAAGTAGGCCAAACTCAACTGACTTACCCTGATACCCGTCAGGGCAATGTAGTGGATAGCTACTTTGGCACCGACGTGGCCGATCCTTACCGCTGGCTGGAAGACGACATGAGCGAGGAAACCGCCGAGTGGGTGAAGGCACAAAACAAAGTGACCTTCTCCTATCTGGATCAGATCAAAGGCCGCGAGCAAATCCGCCAGAAGCTGGAAAAGCTTTGGAACTACGAAAAAGTCAGCTCCCCGTTTAAGGAAGGTAACTACACCTACTTTTACAAAAACGACGGTCTGCAAAACCAGTATGTAGTCTATCGCACCGACAAAGACGGCAACACCGAGGTGTTCCTTGACCCCAATAAATTCAGTGAAGACGGCACCACTTCGCTGGCCCAGTTAACCTTCTCGGAAGATGGCAGCATCGCCGCCTATGCGATTTCCGAAGGGGGCAGCGACTGGCGCAAGATCATCGTTATCGATGCCGAAACCAAAGAACGACTGGAAGCCCCTCTGGTTGACGTGAAGTTCAGCGGTATTAACTGGAAAGGCAACGATGGCTTCTATTACGCCAGTTACGACAAGCCTGAAGGCAGCGAACTGTCCGCTAAAACCGACCAGCATAAGCTTTATTACCATAAACTGGGCACAGAGCAGAGCCAGGATAAGCTGGTATTTGGCGGCACGGAAGCCCAGAAGCACCGCTACGTGGGCGCCAGTGTTACCGAGGATAACCGTTATCTGTTTATCAGCGCGGCGGTTTCCACCTCCGGTAACAAACTGTTTATGCAGGATCTGACCCAGCCTGACTCGCAGCTGGTGACCATCCTGGATCACACCGACTCCGACACCACTGTGTTGGATAACCGCGGCAGCAAGCTGTACTTAGTCACCAACCTGAATGCGCCCAACAAAAAGGTAGTGACCGTGGATGCGGCCAATCCCCAACCGGACAACTGGCAGGACTTTATCCCTGAGACCAACAATGTGCTTACCATCAACAAGGGCGCAGGCTACCTGTTTGCCGAGTATATGGTGGATGCCATTTCTAAGGTCAAACAATACGACTACGACGGCAAGCTGGTACGGGATGTAACCCTGCCGGGCGTGGGCAGCGTGGGCGGCTTCGACGGCAAGAAAGAAGACGAGACCCTGTATTACAGTTTCTCCAACTACAAGACCCCCACCACCATCTACAGCTATGCGCCGGATAGCGGCGAGTCGGCTATCTACAAGAAGCCCGATATCGACTTTAACCCGGATAACTATGTGTCTAAGCAGGTGTTCTACACCTCTAAAGACGGCACCAAGGTGCCCATGATCATCACCCACAAGAAGGGGCTGGAACTGAACGGCAAAAACCCCACCATTTTGTATGGTTATGGCGGTTTTAACATCAGCCTGACGCCACGCTTTAGCGTATCGCGCGCCGTGTGGATGGAAATGGGCGGCATTTATGCCGTTGCCAATCTGCGTGGTGGCGGTGAATACGGCAAGGCCTGGCATAAGGCCGGCACCAAGATGAACAAACAGAATGTGTTTGATGATTTCATCGCCGCCGGAGAATACCTGATTGCCAAGGACTACACCGATGAAGACTACCTCGCCATTCAGGGCGGCTCTAACGGTGGCCTGCTTGTGGGTGCGGTAATGACTCAGCGACCGGATCTGATGGAAGTCGCCCTGCCTGCGGTTGGGGTGCTGGATATGCTGCGCTATCACACCTTCACCGCTGGTGCGGGCTGGGCCTATGACTATGGCACGGCCGAGGACAGTAAGGAGATGTTTGAGTACTTAAAGGGCTACTCTCCGGTTCACAATGTCGAGGAAGGTGAAGACTACCCGGCGACTATGATCACCACAGGCGATCATGATGACCGCGTGGTTCCGGCTCATTCGTTTAAGTTTGCAGCGGAACTGCAGGCCAAAAACGCGGGTAGCGAGCCACAACTGATCCGCATCGAAACCAAGGCCGGTCATGGCGCCGGAACCCCGACGTCGAAGCGCATCGAACAAGCCGCCGATATCTACGGCTTTGCGTTGTTTAATATGGGATTGCTGGATTAATCTCCTGCGGTAATAATAAAAAACCGGCGTTTTTACGCCGGTTTTTTTAGATCTCATCATCACTCAACTGCCGAATAACTGTTCCCAGAAGCTTTTCTCTTCAGGCGGTTCATCCTTAGGTGGAGCTTTATGTACCGTATGACAGGCTTGCCTCGGCGGCAGGCTGTCCAGTACCGCTGGCAGGCTGAGACTGTCCGGACAGCCCTGCATCACCGGCAACCCGGTATCCGGGTTAAACTGGGCAATGCCCAAGCCATCGGGGAAGCGTCGGCTTAATGGCTTGGGATGGGTGGCTTTAAGGTAATTGGTATACAGCTTAAGGGCGCCGCTGGAGCCGGTCATATTGATGGGCTGGTTGTCATCCCTTCCCATCCAAACAGTCACCAGATTATTCAGATCAAAACCCGAGTACCAGCTATCCCGATAATCGTCGGTGGTGCCGGTCTTGCCGGCCAGGTTCAGCCCCGGGAACTGGCTCGCCAGCGAGCTGGCCGTGCCTTCTTCGGCCACCTTATGCATGGCGTAATTCAGTAAGTAGGTGGCTTGCGGCGAGGCCTGTTGCCGACCCATCTGCTGATGTCGGTAGAGCACCTGATTATGCGCCCCCACCACCGCGTTGATGCTGTGCAGCGGCTCCTTACGGCCCTCGTTAGCGATAGTCTGATAAAACTGGTTCACCTCGATGGGACTCAGCTCAATGGCCCCCAGAGTGATCGCCGGATAATGAGGAATCTTCCGCTCAACGCCCAACCGCTGCAAGGTATCGGCCACTCTGTCAATGCCCAGTGCCATACCCAGCTTGACGGTCGGCACATTGAGAGAGTTCACCAGCGCCTCGAGCAAGGTCACCGGACCGCGGAAGGTTTTGTCGTAGTTTTGTGGCTGCCATACCTTACCCTGACTGCTTCTCAGTTTAACCGGTTCGTCTTCCAGAATAGAGGCTAAGTGATAGTGCTGGTCCTGTTCCAGTGCGGTGAGATAGACCGCAGGTTTAACCACAGAACCAATAGAGCGCTGCGCATCGAGTGCCCGGTTAAAGCCGTTAAAATCGGCGTCTTTGCCGCCCACCAGCGCGCGGATTTCGCCGCTTCGAATATCGCTCACCACCATAGCCCCTTGCAGAGGCCCGTTTCCGCGCTGGCGTTCCACCTGATTCAGGCCGCGACTCATGACCTGCTCGGCCCGACGCTGCGCCAGTGGGTCCAAGGTGGTAAAGATACGCACCCCGGCGGTCTGACTTTCCGGGTTCGGCAGCACCTGATTCAGCTCCCGGCGCACCCTGTCAATAAAAGCCGGATGCTGCTTATCGGCATGCACACTGCCGCGACTGAGCATTAAGGGTCGGTTAACCCAGTCCTGATAACGTTCGGCACGGATATTGAGGTTATCGAAGGCGATTTTCAGTACCAGATTGCGCCGCTCGATGGCGCGCTCGGGGTGGCGCTGCGGATGATAATAGGACGGACCTTTGACCATGCCCACCAGCGTGGCCAGCTGAGGTATGGTCAGCTCCTGCAGGGGCCGGTTAAAGTAAAAGTAGCTGGCCAGGCCGAAACCATGCACGGCATTAGCGCCATTTTGGCCTAAGTACACCTCGTTTAAATAGGCTTGCAGGATTTCATCCTTGCTGTAACGAAGCTCTATCACCAAAGCCATCATGGCTTCCCTAGCCTTACGGGTCAGTGAGCGCTCACGCGTTAAAAAGAAATTTTTCACCAGCTGCTGAGTCAGGGTACTACCACCCTGCACCGTGCGCCCGGCGGCAATATTCGCCATCAGCGCCCGGGCTATACCTACCGGTGATATGCCAAAGTGCTCGTAAAAACCCTGGTCTTCCACCAGTAGCAGCATATCAATCAGCGGCTCGGGCACATCTTCCAGACTCACCAACATGCGGTCTTCTTTGGTCTGTGGGGTCAGGCGTGTCACCAGCCAGGGCTCGAGGCGCAAGCTATCCTGCCGCGCCTGGTTATGAATCACCCGAATACGGCGCAGCCGATCGTTGCCAAACTCCAGCTCTACCGGCATCACCGGCTGGGCGCCATCAGCGAAATCGAACGCACGCCGGTAGATGCGCAGTCGCTGCCCATGGCGACTGAACTCACCGCTGCGATCGGCCTGCTTAACCTCGCGGTAGCCCAGCAATTGCAGCTCTTCCACTACTTCCTGAGCTTTCAGGCGCTGGCCTTCGAACAGCGTCATGGCCCGGGCATAAACCTGAGCCGGGACCTCCCACTTCTTGCCGCTGAATTTATCCTGGATCAGCGCATCCAGATAAAGGCCATAAACCACCAGCACAGCCAGGCCAGTGAACCCTAACTTCCATTTATTCCGCCAGATCCAGGCAAAGGGGTTTATACGGCGCCACAGGGACGGCTTTTGTGGTTTGGCGGGCTTTCTACGACTCATTGCATGGCCCTTTTGGTTTTGGTGGTTGGCTTGGCATGGGCCGGATCATCGGGCCAGAAGTGTTTGGGGTAACGACCTTTCATCTCTTTTTGCACCTCTTTGTAGCTGCTCCCCCAAAAGCCCGCTAAGTCCTGTGTCTTTTGCAGTGGACGCCCGGCCGGGGATAAAAGTTCCACCGTCACCGGCACCTTGCCCTGACAAACGCTGGGCGTACTGGCCTGACCGTACATCTGCTGCATCTTTACCGCCAACAATACCTGGCCGTCGGCCAGATAGTCCAGCCTGGCCGTATTACCGGTAGGCAGAGTAAAGCGAGCCGGGCAGGCCTGATTGAGCCTTTGCTGCTCGTCCCAGTTTAAGTATTGCCACAGCAGCTGAGTAAAATCGAGCTGCCGCAACTGTCCTGCGCTTAAGACCTTATCCATAAACGGCAGCAACCACTCTTCCAGAGTGGTTAACAGCGCCGCATCACTGAAATCCTGAATATCCTCGCCCAGTGTCTGTCGGTATAAGGCCACCCGGGCCTGTAAGCGGTCAAAACTCTCATCCAGAGGTAGCCAACGCAGTCCTTTATTCATAATCAACTCCTGCCACAAGGTCGGGAGTTCTGACTGATTAGCCCTGGCAGGCTGACCACTTAACACAATCCGTCCCAGCCTCGTTTGCCGCTCGATACGCATGCGTCCCTGTTGTTCGTCCCAATCGCTGTGATTGGCCTCGTCAAAAATCCTTGGCTGCGCTTCCCTTAACGCCGTGATATCCAGCGGGCAGGCACTGGCGATGCGCGCATCGCTGCGCCCTTCCAGTAGCAATAACTCAGGCGCAACCAGCCACTCCTCGCCGGTTAAAGGACTGCCCTCAGGCAGACTCGCGCCCACCCCCGAGGCTAATAAATAACGGCCCTTGCCTCGGTGTTTAGCAATACGTTCGGCAAAACCCAGAGCCAGAATCAGCGCTATCTCCCCTTCGGGTTGAGTGTTTTTCGCCAGCCCCAGGCGTTTGGCCCAGACCCTGGACATAGGCCAGGCCGGATGTTGAGAGTCGTGCTGTAGCTGCTGCCATTGGTGAGCCAGGTTAGCCGAACCTGTCGTCTGGCGCTGTTCCAGAAGGGCGGCTAACTGGCAGGCCAACATGGCCTCGCCTTCGCCTAATGCCTGAGCCCCAATCAACATGGCGGCAATATGGGGATCACTGCCCAGGCTACACATCTGCCGCCCCTTGGCAGTCACCTGACCACTCTCCGATAAGGCGCCGAGCTGCATAAGCAGTTGCCGGGCCGCCTCTTGCTGGGCGGCACTGGGCTTATCCAACAAGGCGAGCTCGTCGATACCGGCCCCCCACACGGCCGTTTCCAGCATCAGGGGCGCGATATCTTCCTGAAGGATTTGCGGCGGCGCCTGCCGGGCCAGACGGGACTGCTGTGACTCAGCCCACAGCCGGTAACACACGCCTTGCTGAGTACGTCCGGCACGCCCGGCACGCTGAGTGGCACTGGCCTGGGAGATCTGCCGCTGTATCAACTGCGACACGCCCCGTTTTAGGTCGAAGCGCACCCGTTTTTCCAGGCCGGAATCCACCACGATGCGGATACCATCGATGGTCAAACTGGTCTCGGCAATATTGGTGGCCAGCACGATCTTGCGCTGGCCCTCTTCGGCCGGGCGGATGGCCTGTTGCTGCGCGCTCTTGCTTAGAGCGCCGTATAATTTGTGAATCTGTGTGTTAGCGCCCACTTTACCGCTGAGTCTTTCTGCCAGGCGGTTAATCTCGCCCGCGCCGGGTAAAAACACCAACACGGAGCCCGCCTCCTGCTTCAGAATAGTGGGAATGAGCACGGCAAGCTGAGCTACCACATCCGGCTGAGGTTTTAGGGGCTGATAGCGCACATCCACCGCATAGCTGCGCCCTGCGGACGCCAGAGTCGCAGCATCGGGCAGCAGGCTTTGTAAGTCCAGCCCTTCCAGGGTGGCGGACATCACCAACAGGCGCAGGTCCTCTCTTAACGCTCCCTGCGTTTCCAGCGCCAGCGCCAGGGCAAAGTCGGAATGAATGCTGCGTTCGTGAAACTCGTCGAACAGGATAAGCCCGATACCGTCCAGTTCAGGATCTTGCTGAATCTTGCGGGTCAACAGGCCTTCGGTGATGACTTCCAGTCGGGTCTCGCTGCTGACCATACTCTCGCCGCGAATACGATAGCCCACGGTTTTTCCCACCGGCTCGCCCAGCTGTTCGGCCAGAAAGCCTGCAATGGCGCGTACCGCCACTCGCCGAGGCTGTAGCATCAGGATCTTCTTGCCCGTTAACCAACCCTGCTTTAACAGCTGCAAGGGTAAATAGGTGGACTTACCCGCTCCCGGCGGCGCGGAGAGAATCACATTACGCTTGGGCAGCTCGGCGGTAAGCTGAGGCAGTATTTCGGCAACGGGTAACAATTCCGGTCCCTTTACGACTGGCGGATCAGAGAATGCCTAGTGTACCCTTAAACTAATGGCGAACAAATGCCACGGCGATTCTGCCCCCAACGTGCGGAGGATTTATGCGTACCTTTTTTGCACTGGATTTAGCCTCTGAGGACAAGCTGGCTCTCGAGAAGTGGCGCAGTAAGAACTTCCCGTTTTTCCACCGGCCGGTGCCGATGGCCAACTTTCATATCACACTGGCGTTTTTAGGCGACACCAGCGCCGATAAGATGGAGAAACTATTAAGCGGTGCTGATGCTATCGAGGCAGCGCCGGTGCGCTTCGATGCCAATCAAATGGGTTACTGGCAACGCCCCGGCATCGTCTTTCTGGGTGATAAACAGCCCGATGACGCCCTCTATGCACTGGCACAGAAGTGTCAGGCACTGGGCGCACGGCTGCGCCTTAACAAAGAAGACAAGCGCTACCACCCGCATGTCACACTGTTTCGCAAGGTGGAGCAGGCCCCACCGGTAGCACTGACTGAGCCTGATTTTTCGCTGAGATTTGACCACTTTAGCCTGATGCAGTCCATCCCCGCCCGCGACGGAGTGCAATACCGCGAGCTGGAGCGCTGGCCGCTGCGCAACACGTCCGAGAGCGATATGAGCATCCGCGAGCAACTAGCCAGGGGGTTATTGCGCTGAGGCTGGTAGGCCGGGAGTAGCAAACCAGATAGACAAGCTACCTATGATTAGCGATGATTAACCAAAGCCTTTGATTTGTAGACTAAGATGCAACAAACCTTTCGTCTTGTTATCGACTGCCCGGATCAAGTCGGGTTGGTGGCGGCGGTCAGTCAGTTCCTGGCCCAGCACAACGCCACCATTGTCGAAGCGAACCATCATACCGACCAACAAACCGGGCGCTTTTTTATGCGCCACGAAATTCGTGCCGACTCCCTGCCGTTGAGCCTGGAAGCCTTTCGCGGCGAGTTTGAGCCCATCGCCGACAGATACCAGATGAACTGGCGGCTGACCGACTCTCACCAAAAACAAAAAGTGGCCTTGCTGGCCAGCAAGGAGTCCCACTGCTTAAACGACTTACTGCATCGCTGGCACACCGGCGAGCTGCATTGTGACATCGTCTGCATCATCGCCAATCATCCGCACCTTCAGCAGTTTGCCGACTGGCATGACATCCCCTATCACTGGGTAGATTTCGACGCCTTAGGCAAGGCGCAGGCCTTTAGCGATATCGAGCACCTGCTGGATTTTTATCAGGTGAATCTCACCGTGCTTGCCCGCTTTATGCAAATTCTGCCCGATAACTTATGCCAGCGACTGGCGGGTAAGGCCATTAATATTCATCACAGCTTTTTGCCCTCCTTTGCCGGAGCGAGGCCTTATCAACAAGCGTACGAGCGCGGTGTGAAGCTTATCGGTGCCACCTGCCACTATGTCACCCCGGACTTAGACGAAGGCCCCATTATCGAGCAGGAAGTAATGCGCATCAGCCACTCAGACACCGCGGAGGATATGGTGCGCAAAGGCAAAAACTGTGAAAAGCAGGCTCTGGCCAATGGGATTCGCTACCACCTGGAAGAGCGGGTGATCATTCACCAGAACAAGACAGTGGTGTTTGCCTAGTTTTGCGTTACCTCAGGCAACGTCTCGATGCTAACCGGCTCGCCGGTACGCCAGGCTTCCCGCAGCTTGCGCTTAATCTGCATAAACAGAGCAATAAGCCGCAGGCTTTCATCCACATACAACGCATCGTCACCGGATGAAAGCTGCTGACCAATAATGGCTTTTCGCAAGGCGTTATAGCTATTCGTAAAGGCCTGCCAGTCTGCCGTGCTGTCGGCCTCTTGATGCTGCTGCAGCCAGTTTACAACCTCACCCGGTAAGTGCTCGGCCGGCAGTAATTGTTGTAGTTCCAAACAGGCATCCAGCGTCGAGTTCAGACGATCCAATACCGACAGTGCGGAGGTCAGTTGCTGGGATTGTGCCTGAGTCAGTGGGGAGACCGCCGTTTGGCGGATAAATTCATCCAGGCCCTCAGCCTGCTCCTTATATAGCCGCAGAGCCCCCTTTTCATCTTTGTGCAGCAAGGCAAAGCGGCTGATTTCGGCAAACAGAACATGCAGCTGCTCATCGATGGCATCCGCCGCCAGTGCGGGCACCGAGGCCAGGGATTTATCGATATTCAGCGCCTTACGCTGACGCCGGAATTTTTGCAGCAGCCAGTGACTGAGCTTTGGCTCCAGAAACACCATGATGACGGCGCCCAGTAGGTTAAAACAGCTGTGAAAGATGGCCAGAAACATCGGTATGTTATCGGCCTTCACAGAATCCCCCACCCATATCAGTAACAAGGGCAACAGCAACAATGCCACGCTGGCGGTAATCACATTAAACAATACATGCATGCTAATAAGCCGTTTGGCTGCGGCCGTTGCCCCAAAACTGGCCAACATAGCGGTTGAGGTGGTGCCTACATTGGCACCGATTACCGCAGCGGCCGCCATATCAATCCCCGCCACCCCAGTGGCCGATGCGGTTAACACAATGGCGATGGCGGCACTGGACGACTGAGTAAGAGCCGTCAGCAGCAGTCCCAACAGCGCACCAACGGCCACCGGCGACTCGAGCCAGTCGAACGACAGACTGTCCGGGGAGATACCGGTAAATGCGCCGCCCAAACCGTCGATGCCCATAAACAGCAAGCCAAAGCCTGCCAGCGCCATACCCAGCGACTGACCTTTGACATAGGGCGAGAAAATACGCAAAAAGGCACCGATGCCAATAATGGGCAAGGTGATGGCCGTGAGCTGAAACTTGAACCCGATCAGGGTCACAAGCCATGCAGTAAGGGTGGTGCCCACATTACTGCCAAACACCACCCATACAGACTGGGCAAAAGTCATCAATCTGGCATTGACAAAACCGATGGTGGCGACCGTTACCGCACTGGAAGACTGCACTAAACCGGTAATGGCAACACCGGCCACAAAGCCGCGCCAGCGACTGTTGATCCAATGTTTGAGGATGGATTTGAGAGCATTACCGCCCGCTACTTTCAGGCCTTCTGTCATTAACCACATGCCGGTCAAGAACAGCCCCAGAAAACCGATAATTTCACCCCAATTCATTGAGCACTGGCTCCTTTATGCCTTCAACTACAGACAGTATAGGCTCGAATACACAGTGATGGACCTGGATGAGATCAAGAGAATTGACAAAGAATGGCGATTAAATAGCCGACTATACAGGAGTCTTGGGTGGCCGAAGGTCGGATTGATAGCGGCGCTGTCTATACTCAGGCCTCAGAATAGAGCAGGTCTGGCGTTGTCAGCCCGACCTGCATTAACTCAGTAGCGCCCTCTACTGAGGGCGCATAATATCACTCACTGTGTGGCCAGCTGTCAGAAGCCGGATCGAGTGCAGGCTTATCCAGTCCGTAGCAGAAATTGCTATCATTAGCGGCATAGAAGACAGCCGGTAAAGATACAAACCCTGCCAGATCCAACTGGTTCTCGGCTGCGCTACTGTAACTCAGACCATATAAGTCGAAGAGCGCACGGTAATCCCGCTCAGCGGCATTACTCAGTGCTATCAGCATCCAGTCATTGTTACTCAAAGCCTTAGCTTCGGTAAGAGTAAAGCTGCCAAAACCCAGTCCATCACGAGCCTTTGACCAGGCTGTTACACTGTTCAGTGCAGCACTAAAATTGCGCTCCAGAATGTGTAAACGGCCCCACAAGTGCCACCCATTGTCCAATGCACCGCTGTTTTCAGCCGCCATTATAAATTGAACATAGGTCGTCACACCCAAGTCCCAATGAGTCAGGTTGTTTTTAGACATGGCTTGTTTGGGATCAGCCTCCTGTGCAGCACTCGAGAGTTGTTCATACAACTCCTCAAACGGCAGGCTCTGACACTCGGAGTCGGTCCCGTACTCAGCAGCGTAACGCGACTTAGAGTAGTAAGAGTAGATGTTGGTGGTTGCATGCAACTCCCAGATACTGCCATTCTCAGTGTGGAAACGGAACCGGTCGCTCTCCAGACCGTGACCAAGTTCGTGCAAGTCACCGTGCTTGGTCGGCCCGAATGCCCAGTTTGCATCATAAGGGTTACCGGAACAGCCTGCACCACAAGTGGCGCGATCGGCGTTCATATGCTTCGCCATGCTAAGGGTTTCAACGGTCAAGCCCCGGGCATTCGCGAAGTCATGTATCTCACCGACGGTATCGATACCATCGCCCTGCAGCCCCGCCACGATGTGGGGATAATTGGAGATATAAGTTTGGGTAGCGTTTGCAATCTCGCTGGCCGAAGACCAGAACTCGCTTGCGCTTACTGTTTCGCGCATTTTCTCCAATTGACTATGCACCTCAAAGCCAGGCGTAGACAACTCAGCCCAGTCGAAAGCGCCATCGGATAACGCCATATCGAACGTGTTGTCGTCTTCGGGACCATTCCAGTAAGGGTGCTCTCCCACCTGCTCAAACTCCACCGTTACATCGACTTCTTTGGTATCGAAATCGATCTGGATGGGACCGCCATAAACAGAAACGAAGGTCACACTTTCACCCGGTACAAGAGGCAGGGTTTCTCCTCTAAGGAAACGAGGACGGTCAAATCCCTTCTTCCAGATTTGGGTCGCCGCATCCCGCTGCGTATTCACAAAAACACCGGTAGTTACTGCATTGGTATCGGTGCGGGTTACTGTAACCGGCACACCCGGCAAAGCGTAGACTCCAGCAGCCAGGAACGGCTCTTGAGATGTGAGCGTGATGGTTCGATCAACCGGTGTAATGTGACTGAAATCAGTCCGGCTGAAAGCGCCCAGATCAGGCGGAGCTACCGCGGCATTGCGGCTTTGATACTGCGCCATGTCGGCAAACAATGCTCGTATATAGGCGGTATCTTCACCTGAGGTGTGATACATCGGATAGTTCACTTCCTGGCGATACAGGTCAGCCAACAATACAAGAAGCTTGTCTAATCTGTAGTCCGTCTCCTCGAAAAGACGAACACCCATGCGATCATAGTATTTTAAACCTGACTGAATTTGCGTAGCCACAGACAGGAAGTCAGATTCCAAACCAGCTACGTTACTGCACCAATCTTCAGAATCGCAGTTACTCAGGTCAAACGACCAGGCACCGTCTTCAAGATGCTGAATCAGCGCACTAAAGCTGGTGCGTTCGTCCGATATGTCGCCTCTCAAGTCACTGATACGATAGTTCTGTACTTTGTACTCGCTAAAGTAGTTCGAAGAACCAAAGACAATACCGAGTTCGTTGAAGATCGCCTGGCTCAGTTCGCGATGATACCAGCTTCTGTGCATGTATAGCACGGGGATGCCTTGCGCGCGTGCCTGTGCCAGAGCAGGCCGCACTGAATCGGCAATAATGCCATTCTCTCCGTAGCTGTTAGACAAAATCAGCAGTTGAACAGCATCGTCCGCCAAGCATTCCGCTAAAGCCTCACCATTACACGCTGTGCGCGCGTTGATGGTGACATCTGGATTCAAGCTTTGCAGCCAGTCCTCTGTGTAGACGCGGTCGTTGTAACCCACGTGAGAGAACACCACATTATTGATGGCTTCTGGCGGCTCTCCCGTGAGCCACTCCAGGCTGTTTCTCATCACTGTCAGCATAGTATCACTGACTGTAGCGTCGTTCTCAGCATCGTCGGCCAATGGGTTTCCTGCCATCGCCAGAAACGGCGCACTGGTATCCAGGCCTGCCAATGCCAATGCTACGGAGTCAGCTTTGTTATTACTTATCAATATCGGTGTGGCGTTACCAGCAACGCTATTGAAATAGATGGACTGTCGACCCGGATCCCAGGTAAGGTCTGCCAGCGACAGATTCCCTTTGGACAACAGGGCCTCTTCAATCTGTTGTGCCGTGGCCGAGGTTTCTCTCTGCAAATCTTCAAGAGCCTCTGTCACTTGCGCCGGCCCTGACAGACCTTCAATTGACCCCGTAGCCAGAGCACGCTCCAGTGGTGAGGACTCATTGGAATCGCTGTTTGCCGGATCCTCAGACATCTCAGCATCAGTGTCCGTTGGCTCATCGCTCACAACACCATCGTCGGTGGCCTGCTCGTCGCTCACAACACCATCATCGGTGGCCTGCTCATCGCTCACAACACCATCGTCGGTGGCCTGCTCATCGCTCACTACACCATCGTCGGTGGCCTGTTCGTCGCTCACAACACCATCATCGGTGGCCTGCTCATCGCTCACAACACCATCGTCGGTGGCCTGCTCGTCGCTCACTACACCATCGTCGGTGGCCTGTTCGTCGCTCACAACACCATCATCGGTGGCCTGCTCGTCGCTTACAGCACCATCGTCGGTGGCCTGCTCATCGCTCACAACACCATCGTCGGTGGTCTGCTCATCGCTCACAGCACCATCATCGGTGGCCTGCTCGTCGCTTACAGCACCATCATCGGTGGCCTGTTCATCAGTGACACCGCTGTCACCAACGACCTGATCATTAGAGGAATCACTGTCATTCTCTGCCGGATCACCAGACATGCCACTATCTGCACTCCAGGACGATTCTCCTGAGTCGAACGTCAAGCTCCAATCAGTCTCGCCCGATCCCGACCAATTGAAAACGTCCAGGTTGCTGCACCAGTCTTCAGAACTACAGTTACTCAAGAAAGACAACCAGACACTCTCACCAAGATCTTGAACTTGCGCTTCTATGTTTGTGTATTGTTCTGATATCTGCGCGTTCAACTCACTGACAGGGTAATCCACTACTTTATGTTCGGTGAAGTAGTTCATAGAACCACCAACAATACCGAGTTCCTCAAAGACTGCCTTGCTCAGGTCCTGGTGGTCCCAACTGTTGTGCATGTACAGCACCGGCATTCCCTGCGCACGCGCTTGCGCTAAAATAGCGCGAACAGACTCGGCGACATCGTCTCCGCCGCTGTTAGACAGGATCAACAGTTGGACGGCATCGTCCGCTAAACAATCCGCCAAAGCACTGCCATTACATGCGCTACGTTCATTGACAGACATATCGGCATTAAGGTCCTGCAACCACTCAACAGAATAGGTGTAGTCGGTGCGACTGAGATGGGCCAGCACCACATGGTCAAGGTTCTCCGGTGGGGTTCCGCTCAGCAGCCACGTTACGCCATTTCGCATCATTGTCATTAGAGTGTCACTGGCTGTAGCGTCGTTCCTTCCGTCGTCGCTCAGTGGATTGCCACCCATCGCAAGAAATGGCGCATTCTCACCCACGCCTGCAAGTGCCAGGGGCACCGACTCGTCGTTATTATTGCTCATCAGAAACGGAATGTTGTTACCAACATCGGTATCGAAATAGATGGAGTATTTACCGGGGTCCCAGGTCAGGGACTTTAAATACAGCTCCCCATTGCCCCACAGAGCGTATTCGAACTGCTGCACCGCAGTCACGGTTGTTGTCTGTGAGATATTGAATCCATCGGTACCGGAGACTGTGACCTCCGCTACCTGTGCCAGGCCAGGACCGCTGAAAGCGGCCGTGACGAACAGAGGTATCAAATTTTTCCTAAACATTAGAATGACTCATTTTGTAGATGATTTTGCGGAACGGTTGCAGCATCTAGCCTCATTTTTCGCAACTTCCGTTCCTTGTTTAAGTTGATCCCGTCCGCGCGATTTAGGTTAACCGGATTGCCACATAGCAATCGCCTAACTCGACCAAATTATACTTTCGGGCAAGGTAAACTGTAGCCATATCACTGTAGCCATCTGTAGCTATCTGTAGCCATCTGTAGCGATACAAAGGTATAAAAAACGCAGCGAAGCTCGAAGGTGGTACTGTTTAACACTGTTTCGGTGAAAAAAATAAACCAAGCAACAAAGACAATTGGAGGGGGTTATCAGCGACAGCACTGACCTTGCTGTACCGGCGGACATTTGACTGTGCCATAGGAGCAGTACACACAGCAGTCTCCCGGCTTGGGCCTGATGATGCGATGGCATTGTTCACATTGATAGAAAAACTGACAGGCGTCCGTCGGCATGGTTTCCTGTTTTTGATACCCACACTCCGGGCAGGTTATGGTGGATTCGAGGATTATCGAATTCATAGTGTTCACTCACCTCCGTATTAAGTCCGTGACTGGCTAAGCCGACTGTGTCGCGGTGTGAGCCTCACGCAAAATTTTTCCCCCACCCCACATCACTAACGCGGCAATCAGGGAGCCAATCAGTAGATCGGGCAAACGACTGCCCAGCACGGCCACCAGCACGCCCGACAACATCACCCCAATATTGGCGATGACATCGTTAGCAGAAAAGATCCATGAGGCGCGCATATGCACGCCACCGTGCCGATGTTTGGCAACCATCGCCAAACACACCACATTAGCCACCAGTGCACCAAGGGCTACGGAGATCATCAACAGGCTCTGTGGCTCGCTGCCATACACCCATCGCCGGACAACTTCGAGAAGCACTCCCAGTCCCAGAATCAGTTGCAGATAACCACTCACCCGCGCCGCCCCCGCTTGCCGACGAAGCCCCTGCCCCACTGCGTAAAGGGATAGCCCATAGACCAGGGCATCGGCCAGCATATCCAGTGAATCGGCAAGCAGGCCGGTGGACTGGGCAATAATTCCAAAGATCAACTCAACCACAAACATCACCCCATTAATCGTTAACAGCGCGATCAGGGTTTGCTTTTCAAGTTGGTCGGCCTGTTCACAGCCACAGTCAGACATTAAGGCGCTCGGCTAAAAACTGAGTTTGCATGGATGATCTATAACACAAACGGCAGCCTCTCGAACACGCCCCCGAGATAACGAGAGTCAATACTGTTGAACTGGTCGCTCGGCATCAGTTGCATTATGTATTTGGGCGTAGATTCCGAAGCAGACCAACTCCTGTCAGTAGCATTGAAATGGCTAAGCAAGCAATACCGACGTACATCACCCACTTAAAACCCGGCATGAAAGCCACACCAAAAAAGCCTGCAGGAACAATCACCGAAGCGATGGGCGCTCCAAGTCGAGCTAACCATTTAAGTGAGCCTGTGAAAGCGGTTTGATCGACCAATGGCTGAAGGATTAGGGATAACAGAACATAAACGCCTGCGTGAGCATGACCGGCTCGCCACAGTGACCACTGAGTTTCATTGAGGGACAAATTCCCGGGTTTTAACCCGGCAGTCCCCTCAGTGAGAATACCCAGAAGGGTAAGGCCACCATACATGATGCTTGGTACGGCGATGAGCAATAAAGCACTGACGATTTTACTCTCTCGGGAGAGTTGCATATAAGCGCTCCTGATTGAATGACGTAAAGTAACAATTAACCAATAATTTAACCTGCAGCAAAGCTGTCCTGGCATAGCCTAGCTGATATTGCGCTGTTTGCTTGTTCGGACTCAGAAAATAGCTTTCTCTCTATATCTCTGGAGTAAAAAGGGTCGTATATAAATTTATCCATCATCGCCAGGGCCTCTTAACCATCGACTGTCCTTGCCCATGAACACACCCGGCCAAGGTGTCTTCCCACCGCAGAGGCGGTGCGGGTCAAGGCACAAGCAAAATGATGCATCAATCATGAAGCTAATGAGGTGTTGAAAGTAACCGATGGCAGGCACAAAGCGGAGACTGGCCCCGGCTCGGTATTTTGATTATATTGCTATCCTGAATGGATTAAAAATCATACAATTTGAGAGTCACGCTTTGAAAAAAGGTAAGAGCATGTGAATGTAACCAGGCTGATAAGCGGGCAACGGATACTGCTGCTTCTTGGGGTGCTTCTCTATTGCCACTCAGCACAAGCACAACCTTCCGATTCACTAGCCATTGTCACTGGTGATGACTACTTTCCATTTGTAAAACAGAGTCTCCCCGAGTCGGGTTGGTCTCCCGCCCTGGTTAAGGCAGCTTTTAACGCAGTCGACATACCGGTCAGCATTGAGCACTTACCCTGGCCCGACGCTTACGACGCGACGCAAGCGAATCAATTCGATGCTATTTTTCCTTATGTACATACCCAGCGCCGCAGCGAGCAGTTTCTTTACTCAAACCCGCTCAACGTGACGCAGTTGCGTTACTACGTGAGCTCTCAGTCAGAGATACAGCACACACAAGACAGTATAGGCCGGTGTTTCTGCCTGCCTGAAGGCTACGAACTTGCCACCAACATTGCCAAGACCCAAATACCTTATGGGTATGATTATCATCGCGCGGACAGCGCATTAGCCTGCGCCCTATTAGTGGAACAACAGCAATGTGATCTGGGCTTCATCGATGCGCATCAAAGCCTGAGGTTGTTCTCCGACCAGCAGGGTCGATCTTTGGATCTCAGGGTATTGCCTGACATCATCGGTCGTACCACGCTGCACCTGCTTGTTCCCAAATCTCACCCGAGAGCTGGATGGGTACTAGAGAGATTTAATACCGGTTTAAGAAAAATAAACCAAAGCGGTCAGCGAAGTGTCATTAATCAACGCTTTGAAGAGATAAAAGACGAGGAGTAGCACTTGAAGAGTGTTCCTCAGACTACTTCATATGCACCTTACCTCCGATCATCTTTAGCGCTGGCGCGCCTCGAATCATGGTTTCACGGGCAAAGGCCTGTTTACAACCGGGGCAAACGCCTTCTTGATCGGTATGGTCTTTGACGATGCGCTCTTTAAAACACTTAACCAAGGCCCCTTTGCCGCCTTTACGGTACTTATAAAGCTGGGTCCAGCATTTGGCACAGTAGATATCAACGGTTTTTTGCGGGCCTTTAGGGTTCGGTTTTGCCATAAAAATCAGGCTACATCAATTAGACAGAATTGAACAAGCCAACCTTCTTCCTGACCGCTCGGGTCCGTATAGAAGGCTGGCCAATGTCGAGATTGTTAGCTTAGCGTCACCCGGGCGAATTTACGCTTACCCACCTGATACACGGCAGTACCTTTGTCGGTCAACGTCAGCTTGGTATCGGTGACTTTTTCACCGTCGATCTTCACCGCGCTTTGTTTGATCATGCGCATGGCATCGGAAGTAGATTTCACCAGCTCAGCCTGCTTTAACAGGTTACCAATGGCGATACCTTCCGCGTCCAGAGTGATCTCAAGTTCCGGCATTTCATCGGGAATGGCGTTTTTCTGGAAGCGCTGAACAAAGTCCTGATGGGCTTTTTCGGCCGCATCTTCGTCGTGGAAGCGGGCAATAATCTCCTTGGCCAGCTCTATCTTCACATCCCTTGGGTTGCGCCCTTCGGTGACCTGCTGTTTTAACTGCTCAATATCTTCGATATCGCGGAAGCTTAATAGCTCGAAGTAGCGCCACATGAGATCGTCGGAAATGGACATCAGCTTACCGAAAATATCATTGGGCGCTTCGGTGATACCGATGTAGTTATTCAGCGACTTGGACATCTTCTGTACGCCGTCCAGACCTTCCAGCAGCGGCATCATCAGAATCGACTGAGGACGCTGGCCTTCTTCTTTTTGCAGCTCGCGACCCATCAGCAAGTTAAAGCGCTGGTCGGTACCGCCCAGCTCCACATCGGCTTCCAGCGCCACCGAGTCCCAGCCTTGCACCAGCGGGTAGAGAAACTCATGGATGGCAATGGATTGGTTAGCCTGATAGCGTTTCTTAAAATCGTCGCGCTCCAGCATCCGAGCCACAGTCTGGCGGGCGGCCAGCTTGATCATCCCGGCCGCGCCGAGCTTTTCCATCCATTCAGAATTAAAGCGAATGGTGGTTTTTGCCGGGTCCAGGATCTTAAACACCTGCTCTTTGTAAGTTTCGGCGTTATTCAGCACGTCTTCCGGTGACAATGGCTTGCGGGTGACATTTTTCCCTGTAGGGTCGCCAATCATGCCGGTGAAGTCGCCAATCAGAAAAATCACCTCATGACCTAGTTGCTGAAAGGTACGCAACTTATTGATCAGCACCGTATGCCCCAGGTGCAAGTCCGGCGCTGTAGGATCGAACCCTGCCTTAATTTTCAGTGGCTTACCCTGCTTAAGCTTGTCGGCCAATTCGTCTTCGATCAGGATCTCTTCCGCCCCGCGACGGATCTCCGCCATGGCCTGTTGCCAATCAGTCATTGTCAGTCTCTACCTAGCACGATTAAAATAATCGAGCATTCTAGCGTCGCCCAAGGCCTATTGAAAGGCTGCCGGGAGTAGAAATTGCGCTTTATTCAGGATATTCTGCTATATCAATAAACGATGCGCCCGATAAACGATAACCATTATAATTTTGCGCGGCATCGCATCGCTGAGGTTAGGTAAAGTGGTACATAAAACGATTCAACAGCTTCCCCGTCGGCATAAGGTGTTACTGATGGTTCTCAGTGCCCTGACAGCCATTATACTATTGCTGCCTTCTGAGCCGGCAACGGCGTCCAGAAATACTCAGGAGCTTGAACTCGGTAAACGTTACGAGCTGCCGATTAATATCGAGACTGAACAAGCCGCCACTTCAACGGCTAAAGAACGCCCTTGGCAGACCTACAAAGTCAAATCCGGTGATAACCTGGCCCGGTTATTTCAGCGGGCGGGTTTTACCCCTCAGGAAACATACAAAGTCAGTAACGCCGGTGACCAGGCCAAAAAGCTATTAAAGATGATGCCCGGTGACGAACTCAGACTGGCTAAGAGTGACGATGGTAGCTTTGAGGCCTTATCGTTTACCTATTCGCCCACCGAGCAATTGCTGATTGAACAAACCCAGGACGGCTTTCACAGCGAAATACTCACCAAGGACGTAGAAGTACGTTTAGGGTACGCGGCCGGTGAGATCCAGCAAAGCTTCTGGCATGCCGGGGTTAAAGCCGGACTCAGCGAAAGCCTGATAATGAACCTGGCCGGTATATTCGGCTGGGATATCGACTTTGCTCTGGAGATTCGTCAGGGTGACAGCTTCAATCTGGTGTACGAAGAAGAGTATATCGATGGCGAATTTGTCGGCTACGGAAAAATTCTGGCTGCCGAGTTTGTCAATCGTGACGAACAATTCCAGGCCATTCGCTACAAAGATGGCCAATACTACACTCCTGAGGGGCGCAGCATGCGCAAGAGTTTCTTGCGTGCTCCGGTCAGCTTTAAGTACATCAGCTCCAACTTTAACCCCAATCGCCTCCATCCGGTGTTAAAGACACGCCGGCCTCATAACGGCATCGACTATGCCGCCAGCACCGGCACTCCGGTAATGGCCGCTGGCGATGGGCGGGTGGTCGAAGCCAGTTATAACCGTTACAACGGCAACTATGTGTTTATTCAACACGGCGGCAAGTATGTGACCAAATACTTGCACTTCAGCAAGCGCGCCGTGCGCAAAGGACAATACGTGAAACAAGGTCAGACGATCGGGTATGTTGGGGCCACTGGACTGGCCTCCGGTCCACACCTGCATTATGAATTTCTGGTTAACGGTGTGCATCGTAACCCGCGTACCGTGGAGCTCCCCAAAGCTAAGCCCATCGATCGTAAAGAACGTACCGAATTTGCCAAGGTTGCAGAAGAGTACCTGGAGCACCTGAATAATAATCGTCGCATTATGCTGGCCATGGCCCGTTAGGTGTGATGGTAAAACCTGAGCCAATTGAGCTGGCTGTATTAAGCCAGCGCTACCAGGAATATCACCCCCACCTTGATCTGCCAGAGGCTGGCTGCCAGATCTTACTGGCCGATCCGGATCTGGCCGCCACCGCTCTGAACCGTTTACCGAAGGTGCAATGGATTCAGTCTACCTGGGCAGGTGTTCGCCCCTTGCTGAATCATAACCGCCGTAACTACCAACTCACTGGTATCAAGGATGTATTCGGCGTTCAGATTCGTGAGTATGTACTGACTTACCTTCTTTATTTCACACGCCAAGTCCCTGAGTATTTAAGCAAACAAAAGAGGCAATGCTGGCAGCCTGAATCGCCGAAAACATTGGCAGGTCAGACACTAGGCATTCTGGGAGCAGGAAATATCGGCACCGATGTCGCCAGAGCCGCAAGTGGACTGGGTATGCGTGTTGTCGGTCTGACACGCTCCGGCCAGTGCAAGGACGTATTCGAGCAGTGCTATGCCCCTGCGCAGCGTCTGGAGATGACGGCCCAGTGTGATCACTTGGTTTCTCTGCTACCTCAAACGCCCGATACCACTAACTTGATAAATGCCGAGTTATTGCGCCAACTACCTCGTCACGGGGTAATTATCAATGCAGGACGCGGCAACGTTATTCATCAGCAAGCACTGATCGACAGCCTCACTAATAAGCAAATCCGCGGTGCTGTGTTGGATGTATTCGAACAAGAGCCTCTTCCTGACTGCCACCCTTTCTGGCATACGCCCAACCTCATCGTCACTCAGCACACTGCTGGGGTGTCCTTCCCTAAGGATATTGCAAAATTGTTTTTGAACAACCTGAGGCACTGGCGAGAAGGTCAGCCTCTGCTGCACCGAATCGACTTTGCGAAAGGCTATTAGAGTCACCTTGCTTTTTCACTAAGAACCACCAGCCTTAATAAAGCCATTGAAAGCCATTGAAGATAACAAGGAGGCGACCTTGCTAGGTTGGTCACTATTTTTCCTGATTGTGGCACTGATTGCCGGGGTACTTGGCTTTTCAGGTATCGCTGGCACTGCTACCAGCATTGCAAAACTGTTGTTCTTTATTTTTATTATTTTACTTGCTGTATCTGTGGTCGTGCGACTGTTAAAAGGGAAACGGCCCTAACCTTCTAATTCAACCATTCCACTAAGCCGGAGGCGCTTTATGATGAAAACGTTAAATCTACTGTTACTAATGTCGATAATGAGTTTTTCCATAGTTGGCTGTAGTCAGCAAAAAGACGAAGAGAAGGAAAGCGAGAAGCTGGTCGAAGAAATACAACAGCAAGCTGAAGAGGCTGGCGAGACCGTTGAAGATACCGCCGATGATGTTGGCGACGACCTTGCAGAAGCCGCTGATGACGTGGGTAACGACATCGAAGACGCGTGCGAAAACGTCAAAGAGAGCGTCGACGCTGAAGACGACGACTGTTAATTAAAGATTCGCTCGCCAGAGGGGCGAGCGCTATCGAGCCTAACCTTGGTATAGGGTTTCTATCCATTTCTTCTCATCGATAAAACGCCAGGACCAAGGTTGCCATTGTTCCTGCAAGCCGGTTTCGATAGCCTGTTCCAGGCTCAGGCCCTGCTTTTTAAGACTCTGCACATAGGCATAGGTGGTTTTGATCATATTCAGGAATCTTTGGTAGTCGGCTTTATTGGCCAGTTTTCCATGACCGGGAATAATCTGAGTGTCTGCATCGACCCGATCGATCAACGTCTCCACATTAGCGATGTAACCGGCCACATTCCCACCACCGTTCAGGTCGATGTAGGGGAAACGCCCTTCAAAGAAAAGGTCGCCCGGATGCAGGACATTGGCATTTTCAAACCAGATTACACTATCACCATCGGTATGCCCCGAGGGCAGATGCATCACATGAATCGTATCGCCATTGAAGTGAAATTTAACCCCTTCGTCATAGGTCACCACCGGTAAACTGGCGGGCTGTGTCTCAGCTTTATCGCTAAGCCGCACCCGCACATTATGATGGGCAAACACTGTGGCGTGGTGATGTTCGGCAAACCAGGCATTACTACCGGTGTGATCCCCATGATAGTGAGTGTTTACTATATAACGAACCTCTGAGTTGCCAATCTCTGCCACGCTGGCGGCGATTTTCTCTGCCAGTGGTGCAAACTGATCATCGATGATCAATACGCCGTCTTCCCCGGCCGATACGCCGATATTCCCCCCGGCGCCCGTTAACATATGCACCGAGCCACTCAGGTGTTTACGCTGGATTTCAACATCGTCATAAGGATTTTCGGTGGCACCCACCGCTGGCAGCATAAACGCCAGTAAAACCGTTAACCATCGCATCATTTTGCTCCTTTTAGGTGTGTCTGATTAAAGATAGCAAGGAGGAACAGGATTGGATCAGTCTGAAACAACACCATCAGGGCGCTACCCTGTGTCACGAGGACCTTGCGGCCATCCATCCCCGCAAGGCCTGTTAAAAACGGTCTAATCTACCGACCTTAGATAACGCGCTGCCAGTGCTACTACAGGCGCACCTGAGGGGTGATTGTGCTGGATATCCGGCCCATCAATGGCACTACCAGCAATATCCAGATGCATATAAGGTAATGGCTTGTCGCTGTCGCTACCATTTTTTGCCAGACCCGAGGCCACGTCCAAAAATGCCATCGGGAACTGGTGCCCTCTGGAGGTTGCCGCCGATGAGGCGTTATTACTGGACAATACGTCGTCGGCCTGTGTGCGCCCCTTGATAAACTCATAGTCTTCACGACGAGAGCGAGTCACTTCCGCCGGGTCACCCCATTGGTCGGCCTGCTCCACCAGTTTATCGCCCAGATGCAGTGACCTAGCCGGGCCATTTTCCACGCAAGCGGTGTATTGCCCGTAGCATTTCACAACATGGCCTGTCAGAGTCGCGATGGTGAACAGGGTCGGCGATACCGCCTGCTGAGCCTCTTCACGAAGCTCTGAGAGTAGGTCAGCCATTACCAGACGACCTTCAGCGTCGGTATTACCAATACGCACTCTCACCCCAGAATGAGCTGTGATAATCTCATCGGCGACAAAGGCGTCAGAGCCAATGCTGTTGCGCACTACGCCTAGAGCGGCCACCACTTTAATGCCTTTAGGCTTGAGCTCCGCCAGTATTTTCATAAACCCGGCCGCCGCTGCAGCGCCCCCTTTATCCCGGCTCATCCCCGCCATATGACCGTCAGTTTTCAGATCGGCGCCGCCGGTGTCATAAACAATTCCCTTACCCACAATAAATAGCGTCTGTTGGATCTCGCCCTCGCCGGTGTACTCCAGCCTGACCACTCTGGGCTGATGACGAGGTACATGAGTAGACGCCCGCGCGACGGCGTGCAGTAAGGGGTAATTCTTGCGCAGCACATCATCATCGCTGATTACGGTACAGGCCACCTCGGAGTTTTTAAAGGTCTGTTCACAGTATGCGGCAAAGCCCGGTGGTGACATTCGCTCCGGCTCGGTACCACATAAATCCCGAGCCACGCGACGACCGGATTCCACCCCAGCCAGCCAGTCCAGGTCGGTCTGATCCGGGGCATAGATGCCAACTTCGGCGATGGGCTCAAGCTTTTCCTCAGTAAGGGCTTCGCGGGCTTCTAATGGCTGCCACAGCGCCTGACAGAAGTTTAAGTAAGCGACTTCAATGGCGTGGGCATAGTCTTCGTTATCGGGCACTCCTGAAAGCACCATCACAGGATGGCGCGCGCCAGCATCAAGCGCGATCTTAGCGGCTGCTTTGGCGGCATCTCCGAAACGGCGCACGTCATCATAATCCCGCTCCAGGGGGCCAGTGGGCGAGTATATTAAACGCCCTCCGGCAATATCACTGGAGATGAGCAGTAAAGGCTCCTGGCCTACACGGCTGTCAATTCGGTGGTGGGCGTCGATGTTTTCTTTGATTTGCAAATTATCGATATGGTCATAATTGGGCGCGATAAAGATCACCGCATCCCAGTCACCATCGGGCTCAAGCGCCTTGTTCAGATTGGTGACTCTAAAAGGTTTGGGGAAAGCCATAGTGCCTCACTTCTATCGTTAGTATTGGTTATTATTTTAGCTTTGTATCAACTGTAGTCGCTTAGGCAGGAAAATCTCAACTTTCCAGCGGTAACGCCAGTTGGGGTGAGTTCGGTTCGGTTGGCAGGGTAACATGCATACCCACCAAACGAATGCCCCGATGCTGTTGTCGGCTCAATCCTTCGTCCAGAAGCTGTCCAAAATAAGCACGAGACAATCGCAGCTGCCGGTGTTCGACAGTAGTCTGGCGAAAGTCATCAAACTTGAGCTTCAGGCCCTGACCGTAAATGTGCAAATCGGGCTGATACGCTTTAAGCCGTGCTTCGAGCTTATCATACAGCCGCTCGATAACCTGCCAGCACTCAGCCCGAGTGTATATATCCTGAGGTAGGGTGACTTCGGCTCCAACGGATTTACGTTGCCGCTCGTTGCTCACCGGTCGCTCATCGATGCTATGTGCTCGTTGCCACAAAGCCTTGCCAAACTTGCCGAGTATCTCAACCATTTGGCTCTCATTGCTTTGGCGTACATCCTCGCAACTTAGCAACCCCAGTTTAGCCAGCTTCTCGGCGGTCACTTTACCTACGCCGGGTATGAGTTCTAAAGGCAGCTGGCGCACATAGTCATCCAACTGTTCCGGTGTGACCACGCGGATGCCGTCGGGCTTGTTTTCGTCACTGGCGATTTTGGCAACAAACTTACAAGGCGCTACGCCGGCGGAAGCCGTTAGCCCGGTTTCGCGGTAAATGGCCGCACGTATATCCTGTGCAATCAGGGTCGCGCTACCATTAAAAGCCAAACAATGTGTCACATCCAGGTAAGCCTCATCCAGGGATAAGGGCTCAATAAGATCGGTATAACGACTGAAAATCTGGCGTATTTGCGCAGATACCTGCCGGTACAATTCCATTCGTCCGGGCACCAGTAGCAGCTGGGGACATAGCCTGAGTGCATAGGCCGTAGCCATGGCACTGCGCACTCCATACTCCCGTGCGGGATAATTGCAGGTGGCAATAACCCCTCGGCGATCGGCACTACCACCAATAGCAATGGGAATGTCTCGCCACTCGGGATGATCACGCATCTCCACTGCGGCGAAGAAGCAGTCCATATCAATGTGAATAATTTTACGCACAGGCCAGCAAACTGTATTTATATACAGTTTATTCTGCACAAAAAGGGGGAGTAATCAAGGATAGGCGGCGACTGGCCGCGCTATCATAGGAGCATCAGAGGATTTGGTTGCGCTTCCATTCAGCCAGTTTTTCATTCCTTGCTTCTTCTTTTTCCATCCGTGCTTTCTTTCTGTCACAGGGCTCCGGACAATCACAGGCTTTTTCGATGCCAAGGGCACCAAGACCGCCACAACTGCCCGAGATGGTTTTTTGCTGCACGATATAACCAACGGCCATTGCCAATACCACCAGCAGGAAAAAACCAAATGCCAGGAAAAACGTCGTCACAATAACACCTTCTTACTGCAAATAAGGCTTGAATTCGGCGGTATTATAACTGGTATAGCCGCCTTTTTCTTTACTAATGAGGAACACGGGTAAATTTTGTTCACGGGCAAAGGCAAGTCCTCTTTCCAGCCCCATCACATTGATCGCCGTTGCCAGCCCATCGGCAGTCATCGCCGAGGGGTGTACCACTGTCACCGATACCAGGTTATGCTGAATCGGGCGAGCCGTGAGCGGGTCGATAATATGGGAGTAGCGAACGCCATCCTGCTCATAGTAATTCCGATAATCGCCGGACGTGGCCACAGCATTATCCCCTACCGAGATAATCTGAGCCACCGCACGCTCTTCGGAAACCGGCTTCTCGATTGCGACCCGCCAGGGTTGCTGATGGTGCTTGTGACCAGACAATCTCATCTCGCCGCCGATTTCCACCAGATAATTATAAATGTCGCGCCGCTCCAGAAGCTCGGCAACCACATCCACGCCATAGCCTTTGGCAATAGTGGAAAGATCCACATAAAGCTCGGGATGGCGCTTGATGGCCTGATTCGATTCCAGCTCCAAAAGATCTAAGCCCGTGCGCTGTCGAACACGTTCAATGTCCTGCTGGGTCGGTACCTGCTCAGGACGCCCGTTAGGACCAAAACCCCAGAGGTTTACTAAGGGCCCTACGGTCACATCCAGCACACCGCCGGTGAGCTTGCCCAAACGCTTAGCCTCCTCAAGGACCATCATGGCGCCAGAGGAAAAAGCAAAAGCCTGAGCGGCTTGCATACGATTAAACTGGGATAACTCAGAGTCGGGATCATAGGTGGACATCTGACGATTCACCTCCACCAAAGCCTGATCGATATCCTGTTGAAGGGTGGCGGCATCCAATCCTGCCGAATTGACGAACTTAACCGTATACGTGGTGCCCATAGTTCGGCCTTGCAGGCTCTCCAGTTCAGGCTGAGGCTTGGCACAGGCAGTCACCAGTGCCAACAGAATAATGACCAGCCAACAACGAATGGCAAGCATAGACAAACACTCCCTTAATTTGGTTACAAAAAAAGGGCCCAAAGGCCCCTTTTTATATATGTTCTCGATAACCGAATATCGACTTAGACAAAGTATTGAGGCTTTAGACAAGGCCGCCGAGGTCTTGAGCCCCGGGAGCTTACCCAAAAGTAAGTGACCGGGGTCAAAGGCGACGGCAACGCCGTATTAAGCCTCAAGACGAAGTCTAACCGCCGAAGTCGTCCAGCATGATGTTTTCATCTTCCACACCCAGATCATGCAGCAGGTTGATGACTGCGGCATTCATCATCGGTGGACCACACATATAGAACTCACAGTCTTCCGGCGCCGGATGGTCCTTCAGATAGCGCTCATACAAGACATTGTGGATAAAGCCGGTATCCCCTTCCCAGTTATCTTCTGGCTGAGGGTCGGACAAGGCCACATGCCACTCGAAGTTGTCGTTCTCTTCCTGCAGTTCATTGAAATCCTCTTCATAGAACATTTCTCGCAGTGAACGTGCACCGTACCAGAAGGTCATCTTACGATCGGTCTTGATTCGACGCAGCTGATCGAAGATGTGTGAGCGCATTGGCGCCATACCGGCACCACCGCCGACAAACACCATCTCGGCATCGGTATCCTTGGCGAAGAACTCACCGAACGGACCGGAAATGGTTACCTTGTCACCTTCCTTCAGGCTCCAGATGTAAGAGGACATCTTACCGGCTGGCAGGCTGAGGTTATTCGGTGGAGGCGTCGCGATCCGGACGTTCAGCATAATAATGCCTTTCTCTTCCGGATAGTTGGCCATGGAATAGGCGCGAATGGTTTCTTCGTCTACTTTGGACTCAATGTCGAAGAATCCAAAGCGATCCCAGTCACCCTTGTACTCGTCCGGAATATCAAAATCTTTGTACTTAACATGATGCGGTGGCGCCTCAATCTGAATATAACCACCAGCGCGGAAAGGCACGTCCTCACCTTCTGGAATCTTAAGTACCAGCTCTTTGATGAAAGTGGCTTTGTTATCATTGGAAATGACTTCACAATCCCACTGCTTAACACCGAAGATCTCTTCATCCAGCTCGATCTTCATATCCTGCTTCACCGCTACCTGACAAGACAGACGGCAGCCCTCACGGGCTTCTTTCTTAGTGATGTGATCCAGCTCGGTTGGCAGGATTTCACCGCCACCGTCTTTCACATCCACCCGGCACTGACCACAAGAGCCACCGCCACCACAAGCAGAAGAAACAAAGATCCCCGCGTCAGCCAATGCCCCAAGCAGCTTACCGCCCGGCTCTGTGGTGATCGCCTTTTCCGGATCGTCGTTGATAGTGATAGTCACTTCACCACTGGGTACCAGCTTAGACTTGGCAAACATAATGATGAATACCAGTGCCAGTACAATGGCAATAAACATACCCACACCAAGGTAAATCTCAATCTGATTCATTACTTACTCCTATGTGCGGTCTGTTACAAAGAAACGCCGGTAAAAGACTGAAAGCCCAGGGCCATCAGACCGGAAATCATAAACACCGACCCCAGTCCCCGAATACCATCGGGCATATCGGCATACTTCAGCTTCTCGCGCACCGCTGCCAGCAGAGTAATGGCGATGGCCCAGCCAAGACCACTACCCACACCGTAGACAATGCTCTCGGACAGGTTGTACTCACGCTGCACCGCAAATGCCACGCCACCAAAGATGGCACAGTTTACGGTAATCAGTGGCAAGAAGATCCCAAGAGCGTTGTAGAGCGCCGGGAAGAACTTATCCAGACTCATTTCCAAAATCTGTACCAACGCAGCAATTACGCCGATAAAGGTCAGGAAGTTCAGGAAGCTCAAATCCGCCTCAGGAAAGCCAGCCCAGGCCAGCGCACCGGGTGCCAGAATATTGGTGTAGATAATCTGATTTACCGGTACAGAGATGCCCAGCACCACAATCACTGCAGCACCCAGACCCATCGCCGTCTTGACTTTCTTGGACACCGCCAGGAAGGTACACATCCCCAGGAACAGGGACAGAGCCATATTCTCGATAAATACCGAGCGAACAAAGATATTAATATAATGTTCCATAAATTACTCCTTAGGCTCCACTTGCTCAGGGCGAATAGTCCGGATAAACCAGATCATCCCGGCGATCAGGAAGAACGAACTGAATGGCAGAATTAACAGACCATTGCCTTGGTACCAGCCACCGTTTTGCACCAGTGGCAGAACTTCAAATCCAAGCAGTGTTCCGAAGCCGAACAGCTCCTTAATGGTACCGATAACGATCAGAATAAAGGAATAACCCAAGCCGTTCCCAATGCCGTCTAACAGGCTCATCATAGGAGGGTTTTTCATCGCATAGGCTTCAGCACGGCCCATAACGATACAGTTAGTAATGATAAGACCAACGAACACCGAAAGCTGCTTGGACACCTCGTAGGAGTATGCTTTCAGGATCTGGTCCACCACAATTACCAGAGAGGCGATAATGGTCATCTGAATGATGATACGCACGCTCGAAGGAATGTGATTACGAATCATAGAGATAAACAGGTTAGAGAACGCGACCACTGAGGTCAGCGCCAACGACATAACCAGCGCGGTCTCTAACTTAGTTGTGATAGCCAGTGCAGAGCAGATCCCCAACACTTGCAGCGCAATTGGGTTGTTGTCCAGAATCGGACCAAACAACGCCTTTTTCATTTCTTTTGCATTAGCCATTTGCTTGCCTCCTTAGGACTTCCAGGGCTGCTTATCCAGGAAGGGACCAAAACCAGCATCGCTTACCCAGTATTGCACCTGGTTCTGTACGCCGTTACTGGTTAAAGTCGCTCCTGATAGCGCGTCAACGGTGTAAGGGTTGCTGTCAGACGCACTCTTAGTGACTTTAATCGCCACCTCGCCGTCTTTATACAGTTTCTTACCGTCCCACTTGGCCTTCCAGCTTGGGTTTAACACTTCACCGCCCAACCCTGGGGTCTCTGCCTGATCGTAGTAGATCAGCTCACGGGTGGTATTACCGTCGCTGTCTACAGCCAGGAAGGCGTACATCAGATCCCACAGGCCACTGCCGTGAACAGGCAGGATGATGCGGCTGACATCGCCTTGCTCATCACGCACCAGGTAAACCGGCGCTACGGTAGCACGACGCTTAAAGCCAACATTACTGTTCTCAACCTGTTTGCTGAGTTCAGGATTATCGGCTGCCTTGTACATGTCGTAGTCTGGCTTCGGTGCTTCGGTAAACTGTCCGCTGGACAGGTCGACAAAGCGCTCTTCGATAAACTCGTTGTAGGTTGCTGCAATATCGCCGCCGGCTTGCTCTAACAGACCAGCCGCTTCCAGGATATTACTCTGGCGGTCCAATTTGGCGTTGGTTTGCTGCAGCGAGCGCAGGCCTACCGCTGCACTCGAGACCACAATTGAACATACCAGGCAGACGGCAACAACGATGCCGACGGTTCTGCCGAGAGATTCTTTTTTAGCTGACACGTGCCATCCTCCGCTTGATATTTTTCTGTGCTACGAAGTAATCGAACAGTGGCGCCCACAAGTTAGCAAACAGGATGGCTAACATCATGCCTTCCGGGAAGGCGGGGTTAAGCACACGGATCATTACACACATAAATCCAATCAAAATGCCGTAGGCCCATTTACCCTGGTTGGTAAAGGACGCTGAAACCGGATCGGTTGCCATAAACAACATACCGAACGCAAAGCCACCGGTTACTAAATGCCAGTACCATGGCATGGCAAACATCGGGTTGGTCTCGCTGCCAATCAGGTTCAATAAGGTAGCGAAAGCTGCCATACCCAAAAAGGTGCCGAGTACGATACGCCATGAGGCGATACGCATATACATGATAAAGACACCGCCGATCAGCAGCATCAGGGTGGAAACCTCACCAACAGACCCCTGGATATTACCGAAGAAGGCATCCCACCAGGCCTGATTCAGGCTCCAATCGTTGATTTGACCCAGAGCCGCCTTGCCCAATGCTGTCGCACCGGAAAATCCGTCTACAGCCGTCCAGATTTGATCGCCGGAGATTTGTGCCGGATAGGCGAAGTACAGGAAAGCACGACCAGATAGGGCTGGGTTTAAGAAATTACGGCCGGTCCCGCCAAAGACTTCCTTAGCAATCACCACACCAAAACTGATGCCCAGTGCCACCTGCCATAGTGGAATTGTGGCCGGCAGAATCAGCGCAAATAATACCGAGGTCACGAAGAACCCCTCGTTGACTTCGTGCTTACGCACCGACGCAAACAGCACTTCCCAGAAACCGCCGACGATGAAGGTCACCGCATAAATTGGCAGGAAGAAGCATGCGCCGTAGCCAAACATGGCCCAGCCTGAGGTTGCCTCAGTGCCCAGTTCGCCGCCCAGGGCGGTAAACAAGGCAGCCTGCCACATGTCGGGCAAGGTGCCGGCACCGGTCATGATAGCTTCGTGCGCTTGAGCACCCACATTGTACATGCCGTAGAACATGGCCGGGAAAGTCGCCATCCACACCATGATCATGATGCGCTTCAGGTCGATGCTGTCACGAACGTGGGTAGTATTCTGGTTAACCTTACCGGGCGTATAAAAGATGGTAGCTACCGCTTCATAGAGGGCGTACCACTTCTCGTGTTTTCCGCCGGGTTCGAAATTCGGCTCAATTTTTTCTAAATAATTCTTTAAGCTCATGGATCAGCCCTCTTTCTCGATAGTGTTGAGGCAATCTCTCAGGATTGGTCCATAGTTATACTTACCGGGGCAGACATAGGAACACAGTCCCAGATCTTCCTCATCCAGCTCCAGACAACCTAGTGTCTGAGCACTGTCCGTATCACCGGCGATCAAGTCGCGCAGTAATAGAGTCGGTAAGATATCCAACGGCATAATGCGCTCATAATTGCCGATGGGCACCATGGAACGGCTGGAACCATTGGTAGTCGTGGTCATATTAAACAGACGCTTAGGATTCAGATGGCCTAAGTAAGCACGGGTGATGGAGTGCTTATCAGAGCCAGGGCGTAACCAGCCAAACAGCTCTTTCTCATAGCCTTCTTTAAGCACTGAAAGCTGGGCATGGAAGCGGCCCAGATAACCGTGTACACCAGAAGCGTGAGTTCCGCAGAGCACTGAACCGGATACGACACGGCTGTCGCCCGTGGTCAGTTCCCCCTCAGTCAGCTCCTCGGTGCAGGCACCCAAGACAGTGCGTACCAGACGAGGTTTTTTCACCACAGGACCAGCCAAAGAAACCACACGACGATTATCCAACTGGCCCGAGGTCAAGGTGGCGCCGATGGCCATCACATCTTGGTAGCCGATGTGCCAGACGATCTTGTCGGCACCCGCGGAGTCCAGAAAGTGGATGTGGGTACCCACCAAGCCAGCCGGATGAGGACCGGCAAACTCATTAACACTGACATCCGCCTCGCCCACCGGGATATCGGCACCGGCAGCCTTGGTGACATACAGCTTACCCTGAGTCAGCTTGCGGATAATGGCCAGGCCATTCACAAAGTCCTCCTTGCGCTCGCCGATGATCACTTCAGGATCGGCCGCTAATGGATTGGTATCCATAGCGTTAACGAAGATGGCCTTGGGCTCAGAGCCGATTTCAGGACTGCGGCTGAAAGGACGGGTACGGAAAGCCGTCCAAAGACCGGAGTCTACCAGCGTCTTCTCGATGGTGTCTCTTTCCAGGGAGGGAATGTCTTTGGCATCCACCTGATGGAAAGTTTCGTAGTCTTCGCCCTGCATTTCGATCACGACCGATTGCAGCACACGTTTGTGACCACGATTGACTTCTTTTACCACGCCGGCCGCCGGGGCAGTGAACTTCACTCCCGGATTTTTCTTGTCTTCAAAAAGCACCTGGCCTTTCTTGACACCGTCCCCCTCACGCACATGCATGGTGGGGCGCATACCGACATACTCTTCACCAAGTATGGCAACTCGGGAAACCCGGGCACCATCCTGGATTTGTTGTTGTGGCGCTCCCTCAATGGGGAGGTCCAACCCTTTGGTGATTTTTATCATACGCAATTGCACTACTTATTTACTGAATACTCATCAGCATGGACACGCACAGCGCACATCTGTCCATGCTGATGAGTATTCAAACGAACTCCACCTGCTCTGATATCCAGCAACAAGCACCTGCAATTTCTACTTTTTAGAAAAGGGGTCGCGAGATTTTATGGACCCACTTATAAACCCGGTATTTTAGCATCAAGCGGCCCATCTTCGCTACGTCAATTATGATTTAACTTAGGTTTTCTTGCCCAACAGGGAAAGGAACAGGCGAACCCAGCGTTTTTAACATTTTGATTACACCTGGCCCGCAAGAGGGGGCTGAAACAAAAGCGCCGCCCAAAGGCGGCGCGAATAATAGAGCACGTTACCAGTCTCTCAAAGGAGATATATCGGCGTCGTAATCCACGTTATCAAAATCGAAACCGAACAAGTGCAGAAACTCGCTGTGATAACCGGCATAGTCAGACAACTCATGGAAGTTGTCTTGGGTCACCTGATCCCACAAGGCCTTAATTTTGGCCTGAGTCGCGTCGTTAGTTTCCTTACCATCCATGCGCAAACGGTTGGTATCATCGGTATCCGGACTGTCCACCAGCAGCTTTTCACGGAACAAACCGTCGATCTGCTCAATGCAACCTTCATGGGTCCCTTCTTCTTTCATGACTTTATAAATCAAGGAGATATAAAGCGGCATGACGGGAATGGCCGAACTGGCCTGAGTTACCAGGGCCTTCAGGGAAGACACATAAGCCTGTACCTTGGGATTTTGACTGATGGCCGACGCCGCCCGGTCCAAATCTTCCTTAGCTTTACCAATAGTGGCATTACCATAGATGGGCCAGGTCAGTTCCTTGCCGATATAGGTATAGGCAGTGGTTTTACAGTTATCCGCCAGAACTCCGGCCTTATCCAGAGCGTCGATCCACATTTCCCAGTCTTCCCCGCCCATGACCTTGACCGTATTAGCGATCTCTTCATCGTTGGCAGGATCCAGTGTGACTTCATGGATCTTGTCTTTATCCGTGTCATAGGTCTTGGTGGTGTAAGCCTGTCCTACTGGTTTTAACGTGGACTTGTATGTCTCCCCGCTATTTGGATCAGTCCGACGCGGCGACGCCAGGCTGTAGATCACCAAATCCACCTGTCCCAAATCCGCCTTGATAGCCTCAATAGTTTCCTGCTTGATCTCATTAGAGAACGCATCCCCATTGATGGTATGTGCATATTTACCGGCTTTTTGCGCCTCGTCGTGGAATGCCGCTGTGTTATACCAGCCGGCCGTTCCCGTCTTGCGCTCGGACGGCGCTTTTTCAAAACACACACCCAGGGTTTTGGCGTTATAACCGAACGCCGATACGATGCGGGAAGCCAGCCCATAACCAGTAGAGCAACCGATCACCAAAACATTCTTTGGTCCCTCGCCGGGGTGATCCTGCTGCTGTACATAGCCGATCTGACGGCGAACATTTTCGGCACACCCCTCTGGATGGGCGTTAGTACAAATGAATCCGCGAACCTTTGGCTTTATAACCATTGCCATTTTTCCTCGTTAAAATTTGCGCCTATTGTAGTTGTCCCTTATCAGGAAACAACTCGGAGCAGAGAGCTATCGTCCAGCCCGGTTGAGGTAATATTCCATCTCTGAAAATTTGTGATAGTCACTGACCTGCTGCTGAAACGCGGAATATGACTGGTACACCTTGTTAAACATGGGGTCCTGTTTGGACTGCTCCTGCATAACTTCGGTCGACGCCTGTTTCAATGCCCGCATCACTTCGTCGGGCAGTGGCCGCATATCAACCCCGTGCTGTTTAACTAGCTGGGTCATGGCCGACTGATTACGGGCAGTGTATTCGTCCAGCATGTCCTGGTTTACGGCTCGTGTGGCGACACGGATAATGGCCTGCAAATCCTCAGGCAACCTGTTATAAGCCTTCTCATTAACGGTAAACTCCAGCATGGCACCCGGCTCGTGCCAGCCAGAGTAATAGTAATACTGCGCCGCTTTATGGAAACCAAACGCCAGGTCATTGTAGGGGCCGACCCACTCGGTGGCATCAATAGCACCGGTTTGCAGTGACGTGAATATTTCGCCCCCGGTCAGTGAAACCGGCACCCCGCCGAGCTTTTCAAACACCTCGCCCCCTAAGCCGGGAATGCGCATTTTCAGGCCTTTCAGGTCGTCAACGCTGTTGATTTCCTTTTGAAACCAACCGGCCATCTGTACGCCAGTATTGCCACCTGCAAAAGGGATCACACCGAAGGGCTTGTATAACTCACGCCACAACTCCTGACCACCGCCATAGTGGATCCAAGCATTCATCTCGGTCGCGTTCATACCAAAAGGAATGGTCGTGAAGATCTGTGCCGCAGGCATCTTCCCTTTCCAATAATAACTGCCTGCGTGACCCATTTCAGCAGTGCCTCTGGAAACCGCATCGAACACCTCAAAGCCAGGCACCAGTTCCCCCGCGCCATAGACCTTGATATTCAGCCGCCCACCGGACATTTCCTTCACATAACGGGCAAAAGTCTCGGGGGCCCGTCCCAGGCCGGGAAAATTCTTCGGCCAGGAGGTCACTAATTTCCAGCTATAAGTTTTCGCCGGTGGGGCTGGTTCGGCCGAACCAGCGGGCTGGGGCTTGTCACCACAACCGGATAACAACAGCATGATAAATAACAAACAGGAGAGCAGTTTCATAATGAGTCCTTAAAATGAGCTATTGGTCGTAAAGCGTTTCCGGCAGCCAGGTAACCAGTTCCGGCCAGATTGCCAACATGGCCAGCAAGAGTAACTGAATCAGAATAAAGGGAATCACGCCCAAATACATCTGTGAGGTGGGGACACTAGCCGGGGCCACCCCACGCAGATAAAACAGGGCAAAACCAAAAGGTGGCGTTAAGAAAGAAGTTTGCAGATTGACCGCGATCATAATGCCTAACCAGATGGGGTCGATTCCCATAGCCAGGAGCACAGGCCCAATGATAGGCACCACCACAAAGGTGATTTCGATAAAATCCAGAATAAAGCCGAGCAGGAAAATCACCAGCATCACCACCAGCATCGCGGTGAAGACGCCACCAGGCAGGCCCGTAAGAAAGTCTTCGATCAGCACCTCACCGCCCAGGCCACGAAATACGAGCGAGAAAACAGAGGCTCCGATGAGGATCAAAAACACCATACTGGTGATCTTGGTGGTGTTCATCATCACTTCTTTTAAGGTCTTCATACTAAGTTGGCGCTGACTTACTGCTAACAGCAGTGCGCCCACAGCCCCCACCGCGGCCGCTTCTGTAGGCGTGGCAAGACCTGCAAGAATGGAGCCCAGCACCACCACCATTAAGGCCAGAGGCGGGAATAGCGCCTGTAATAAGAGCGTCAGTGACAATGGCTGCGGTTGTTCCTCATCGGACTGCTCGATCTGAGATGGCCTATATAGCCCGACGCCCAGCACATAGATCAGGTACATCCCCACTAGTATCAGTCCCGGTACTATTGCCCCTACAAAGAGGTCCCCTACCGACACTGACTCGGGGGAGAAAATCCCCATATCAATCTGGGCTTGCTGATAGGCGCTGGAGAGCACATCTCCCAAAAGAACCAACGCAATGGACGGTGGAATGATCTGACCTAAGGTACCGGTGGCGCAGATACTGCCAGCGGCCAACGCCGGATGATAGCCGCGCTTGAGCATCGTAGGCAGGGATAGTAACCCCATGGTCACCACAGTCGCTCCCACAATACCGGTACTGGCAGCCATTAACATGCCCACCAGAATAACGGACACCGCAAGCCCGGCTTTGTAGCGGCCAAACACCTGAGCCATAGCCTGCAAGAGCTGCTCTGCGAGCCTGGATTTCTCCAGCATTACCCCCATAAATACAAACAGCGGCACCGCCAGTAAGGTTTGATTGGTCATGATACCGTATAGGCGATTTGGCAGAGCCTGCAGGTAACTGAGCTCAAAAGCGCCGAACAGGGAGCAGACACCGGCAAACAGCAACGCCGTGCCGGCCAGGGAAAACGCCACCGGGAACCCCAGCATTAATACAACGCACACCAAGACAAAAAGAACCAGAGCGAGGATTTCCATTAACTTGCCTCCTCGCGGTATGTCAGACGCAGTCCTATGCCCTGCCGGGTAGCAATCGCAACCCCCTGCAATAACAGGGTGAGTGCAAATAAGGGCAGCAAGGACTTGAGCACAAACACCAAAGGGAGGCCTCCAGCTTCCTGCGAGGTCTCCAGTAATTGCCAAGAGCTGGCCACATAGTCCAGGCTGGCCCAGAAGATAAATCCCGTTACTGGCAATAACAGCAATATGCTGCCGAACAGATCGACCCAAGCCTTACCTTTGTGGGACATGCGCCGATATAGGATATCAACCCTGACATGCTCATCCACCTGCAGCGTATAAGCTGCGCCTAACATAAACACCGCCGCATGGAGATACATGGCGCTTTCTTGAAGGGCAATCCATCCAAGATTAAAGCCGTAACGCAGCACCACCACCACAAAGACAATGATCACCATCAAAAGGGTAAACCAACTGATGAGTTGGCAGAGACGCCGATGCAAGAGATCGATAAACACACAGAACTTCGGGGTGTTTTCGGACATGGGGTTAGTTATTGTTATTTATTGATGCACCGCTTTTAACAAAAAACTAACGAGATTGGAATAACAACCGGCAGAAGTAACGCTAAAGATAGCTGTCAGTTATCGGTTCTGGAGGTCATTGGATTACGCGTTAACGACGGTCATTTTAAGGTCCACAAAACCTGAATCCGCGCTGGATGCGCCGCCTTAACTGAACGCTCATCTACCGCTTCCTGACGACGACCCCTGGCGGAAGGGGCCTGTTTACTGAACGCCTTATTCAGTATTCACGAGGCTTGACGCTCACCGCCAAGACAACGCGGAGAATCCGGTGTTTCACCATACAAGCCATGCCACTCTGAGTCAGTGTAGGTGTGCAGCGCCAAAGCATGAATATGATTGGCCAACTCCTCTCTTAGAACCTTGTTCACCGCCCGATGGCGGTTGATCAGTCGCTCACCATGAAATTTGGGAGACACCAACACTACTTTGAAATGAGTCTCAGAACCTGCAGCGACATTGTGCTGATGGCTCTCATTAAGCACCTCCAAGTGTTCTGGCGAAAAGTGCTCGCTCAGCTTGTCTTCAATTACAGACTGAATATGCATAGTGTCCCCTTGTATCACGTCTCTGGAATTACTAAATGTAGATGCCTATTTGCCGAAGCTACACCGTATTTTACTGACTCGAGAGTAACTCATTGAGTTGCTGCCATATAATTTTTTGTCACCGATCCCAAGCCAATTATTCTACCGAATGAATCCAACGGAAGGTGAGATTGACTCTGGGGCTGGTTATCTTCTTGGTTCGCGCCATACCGTGCTGCCAGCACTTCTGAGTATCACCACGCATGATTAACACACTCCCGTGAGCCAGTGGCAAACGGACCTTCTGGCCGGTTTTCTTGTGTCGAAGATCAAAGCCACGCTCAGCACCGAAACTGACCGACGCAATCACAGGACGACTACCCAGCTCAGGCTCATCATCACTGTGCCAGCCCATAGCGTCGTTACCATCCCGATATAAATTAGCCAGGACACTGTTAAATCTGCAGTCAGCCAACCTCTCGCAGCGCAGCTTGATCGCCTCCAGTACCGGCAACCAGGGTCTGGGCTGCATCGTCAGTCCCGAATAGCGGTAGTTCGCGCTTGAATCCCCATACCAAGCCTGCAGCCGGGGAATATTCACTTTCTTACCATACAGACAGATTCTGTCTTGTCGCCAGTGCAACTGAGTCATTAGCTGAGCCAATAGTTCATCGGCTTGTGCCCGATCATAGGCCTCGGGAAAATAATCCAACGTGGCGTCGGGCAATTCTACAGGCTCAGGGCCGAACAGTGATGCTTGCATTGGCTTTGGCTTGCGATCCGTACATATATCCGTATCTTACCATTTTTAGTTCAGTGATACGCCCAGAGGTACTATGAGAATCCTATTAACCGCCCTGTGCTGGCTGCTTGTCAGCTCCGCCTATGCCATCGGCGATGGCTCTGAAATCCAGCCCGCGGATATTTTCCCCCGGGTGAAAATCGAAACCAATATGGGGAATATCGTTGTAGAGCTGGACAGGATCAAAACACCCATCACTACCAACAATTTCCTGTTGTATGTAACCCGGGGAAGCTACAAGGGCACCATTTTTCACCGAGTTGTGAAAGACTTCGTGGTTCAGGGCGGCGGCTATGATAAAGACTACAACGCCAAGCCCACGATTCGCACTATCTTCAACGAATCCGGCAGTGGCAACAAAAACGAAATGTACACCATTGCCATGGCGCGCGAGAAAGACCCGCATACCGCTAACCGCCAGTTTTACTTTAACATGAACGACAATCCAAGCCTGGATCCGGGCCGCAAATGGGGCTATGCCGTTTTTGGCCGAGTGGTGGAAGGCACTGAAGTCTTGGATAAGATGGCGGATGTTGAAACTCATACCGCCCCTGAACTCGGTTGGACCGATGTGCCGAAAGAGCCTCTGGTGATCGAAAAGGCCACTCTGCTCCCTCAGCAATTCTAATGCCTAGCGCTGTTGCTTGATCATCTCATAGGCGGCCTGTATATCCTGAGCCTTGTTTTTCGATAGCTCAATGGCCTGTTTCGGCAGGCCTTTGGCGATGAGTTTATCTGGGTGGTGTTCGCTCATCAGCTTGCGGTAAGCCTTCTTAATGGTGGCCATATCATCGCTGGGCTTTACCCCCAGGATCTGATACGCATCATTCAAACTCTGTTTGTCCGAACTGCTGCGCTGTTGACGTTGCCGCCGCTGACCGTCGCCGCGCTGCCGGGAACGAAACCGTTGCTCGGCCTCATAAACCGATAGCAGGTAGGAAAACTCATGGCGTTTAAAGCCAAGAGTCTGAGCAATCTTCTCCAGCACTCTCTGCTCAGCGGAATCCAGGCGACCATCGGCGTACGCTGCCTGGATTAGGATTTCTAAAAACACCTGTAATACATCGCGGCGCGAAAAGCACGACTGTTTGAATTCATTTAGGGTATCGATTAGCGGAAAATCTGCGGCTTTACCCTCTCGAAAGGCCTGTTGCGCTTCTTTTAAAGTATCTCCGGCGAGCCCCATCTGCTTCATCAATCCAGAAGCAATGTCGATTTCTTCGCGGGTCACCCTACCATCGGCTTTGGCGACATGCCCCATGGCAGAAAACAGTGCATGGAAAAAAATTGCCTGGCGCTGATAATCGTCGCTTTGACCAAAAAAGCGACCCAGTCCCCCCATTTGATTAAAATCCTGACTGTAGCCCCGATCAAAAAGATGACCGACGATAAACCCAAGAATGGCACCAGGGATGCGTCCGAACATAAAGCCAAACAGAGTGCCAAGCAGTTTTCCCCAAAAGGGCATTGTTGTCCTTCCTAAATCTTCGCATTGCACGGTAGTGACGCCACTATACCAAAGCTTGCCCGCGAGGAAACCAGCTCCTGTTCATCGCACTGTGGTACGTTAGAAACAACAAAGCCTGAGTTTTTTGTGTCATCGCTGGTAAAACCAGACGAAAGCTTTAAAATTGCCTGCTAATTTAAGCTAAGTTGCCGTTCATACGTATTATTCTCAGTGCGCATCCATTTATGAGTCTGTTCCGTTATCTAGTGCCCCTGCTGCTCTTAACCAGCTGTTTGTCTCACGCAGCCGAGGCCCCTTTATGCCCGGTGCCCCCAGTATCCGAACCAGAGCTCCTGGCAGGAGATAACCCCAATATTGTGGTTACCGCCGATAAGGCTCAGATTAACCAGGATACTCTGGCATTTTTTAGTGGTAATGTGGACATACAGAGCCGCGATGCGCAGATCCACGCCCAACAAGCGACTTACAACAAGCGGGAGCAGTTCCTTGGAGCCACCGGCGATATTCGCTACCGGGATCGCCAGATCGAGGTCACCAGTGATGACCTTTTCCTTGATGCAGACTCCGGCAGGTTAAACCTTCGTCAAACCCAATATCGTCTGTCCGCCTACCCCGGGCGCGGAGCTGCTGGTTCCATCGGCATCAATCAGCGCGAAGGTATCGTACTTGATGATGTGACCTTCACCACTTGTCCGGCAGGCCAGGAAGACTGGGCTCTGAAAGCAGGCAGTCTGGAATTGTCGCCAGGCAAGATTTGGGGGGAAGCCAAACACACCCGCTTGTATATCGCCGATGTGCCCGTGTTATATCTGCCGTACTTTAGTTTTCCGGTCACCGACCGCCGCCAGTCTGGTCTGTTATTTCCCAAGTTTACCAGTTCCGATCGTGTCGGTCTGAGTTACGAACAACCCTATTATTGGAATATTGCTCCCAATATGGATCTAACCCTAAGCCCCCGGGTCATGACCGACCGGGGAGTGCAGCTTAAGACCGAATTTCGTTACCTATCCAGGAAGCACCAAGGACAGCTCAATCTTGAATACCTGGACAATGACCGTCGTTTTGAGCTGAATGAAGCCCGTTACGCTTACCGGCTCTCTCATTTAAGCCAACTCTCAGAGAACTGGTTGTTCAGCGCCGATATCAATGACATCAGCGACGATAACTACATTGTGGATCTGGGGTCAGACTTTTATAGCCGTGCTGACACTCACCTTTATCAGACTCTCAAACTAGACTATTTTTCCGAAACACTTAGCCTGAACATGCAGTTACGAGACTTTGAAATCATCGGCGATCACCCGGAGAGTTATCGGACACTTCCCGAAATCAAGCTCAACTATCAGGTTCCTTTTGGTTCTGTCGCCCACTTTGGGCTGCACTCTGAATTAGCGTATTTCGATAGCCCGGACCCAGGCAAACACGCCGCAAGCCGATTTCACATAGCGCCAACTTTATCATTACCCCTATCCAACGAATGGGGCGAGCTGCTTGGCGAGGTCAGTGTGTTACATACCCGCTATCACCAGGATGTAGCCGCCGATTCCACTCTGGCGAAAAATACCAGCCGTACTTTGGGTAAAGCCAGACTATACGGTGCCATAAACTTTGAGCGGACATTGAACTTTTCCGGTCAGTCCCTGACTCAGACTCTGGAACCCAAGATGCAATATCTGTATACCAGCTATGAGGATCAGTCAGAAATCGGTCTTTACGATACCAACCGCTTGTTAAACGATTATGATGGCCTGTTCCGAGGCCAGAGCTTTGCGGGTCTGGACCGAATCAGCGACGCCAATCACCTTACGGTAGGTTTGACTTCGCGACTGATGGATGAATCGGAGTCAGAGTTATTGCGAGCCAGTATTGGTCAAATCTTTTACCTGCAAACACCCGAGATGGGAAATGCTCAGCAGAACAGTGACCGCTCAGCTCTGGCGGGGGAATTGGACTGGCGCATCAACAACCATTGGAGCCTGCAAACTGAGCTTCAGTTGGGTGCGGAAGACCAAGCAATGGAACGAAGCTCCATGAGCCTGAATTATCAGCCCTCCGCCAGTAAGTTATTGCAAGCGACTTACCGGTATGTCGAAAACATCGGTAATGAGGAAATCGAACAGGCAGGTTTTACCGTTGCCTGGCCTTTAGCCAAGCGCTGGCAGTGGGTAGCACGCTGGTATCATGATTTAACACAGCACCGTTCCATCGAGACCTACACTGGCCTACAATACGATTCCTGTTGCTGGTCAATACGCTTGGTTGCGCAACGCTACTTGAGCAACCGGTTTGATGCGTTGGGACATCAGAACACCAATGAATTCGAGTCAGGCATCTCGTTACAATTTGAATTTAAGGGAATGGGCAGCAGTGACTCGGCCCGCTCATTGCTCGACGAAGGCTTGTTTGGTTACAGACAGCCTTATTTTGTCAATCAATAATGAAGTTGGATATGAAATTAAAAGTTGTCTTATTATCGTTTCTCGCACTGTGGCTGAGCACAGCTCACAGTCAACCAAAAGAACTGGATAAGGTCGCGGTTATCGTCGATCAAGGCGTGATACTGGAAAGTGAAATCCAGAGCCGACTACAACAAGTCAAGCAAGAGGCTCTGGCCTCAGGTCAGGATCTTCCTTCCGAGCGGGCTTTACGTACTCAGGTCACCGAACGCCTGATTATGGAGAATCTGCAAATGCAGATGGCTGACCGCATGGGGATGCAAATCAGCGACCCTCAACTTGACCAGACCATCGCTAATATCGCCGCAGAACAAGGCATGACACTGGCGCAATTGCGCGGCCAAGTGGCAAAAGATGGCTTAAGCTATGACGAATACCGCGAGCAGGTGCGCCGCCAGTTAATCATGGGCGAAGTCAGACGTGCGAATGTGCGCCGCCGGGTCTATATCACCCCGCAGGAAGTCCAGAACCTGGTGGAGTTAATGAAAGAACAAGGTCAGCAGCAAGCCGAATATCGTTTGGGGCATATTCTGATCGGATTCCCACCGGAACCGTCCGATGAAGATATTGAAAGCGCGCGTGACCGAGCGGCTAAAGTACTGGATCTGCTCAGTCAGGGTTCTGATTTTGCCAAAATCGCCATCGCGTCCTCCTCTGGCTCTAAAGCTCTGGAAGGCGGTGATATGGGTTGGCTGAACATCAACGCCATGCCCACCCTGTTTGCAGAAGCGGTGCAAGGCAAAGATAAAGGCGAACTCATCGGTCCGATTCGCAGCGGTGCCGGCTTTCACATTTTGAAAATCCAGGACACCCGGGGACTGGAAACCGTTGAAGTAGAGGAAGTTAAGGCCCGTCATATTTTAATGAAACCCTCGGTCATCCTGAGCGAAGAAAAAATTCGCACTATGATGAAAGACTTCCGTGAACAGCTCATCGCTGGTGAGGCAGACTTCGCAGAACTGGCCAAAGAACACTCAGAGGATCCTGGCTCTGCGCTCAAAGGCGGAGAGCTGGGCTGGGCCGACCCCGAGAACTACGTCCCCGAGTTCCGTCAGGCGCTGGCCAGACTCGAGAAAGACCAGTACAGCCAACCGGTTCGTTCCACACATGGCTGGCATCTCATTCAGCTCCAGGATCGCCGTATCAGCGATGCCACCGAGGAGCGCCGTCAAAACAAAGCCTATCAGCTCCTGTTCAAACGCCGCTTTGCTGAGGAAGCCGACAGCTGGATGCGAGAAATGCGCGACCAGGCATACATAGAGGTGGTGGAGTAAACCATGACCGTTCGTATTGCGGTAACGCCGGGGGAACCCGCCGGCGTTGGCCCCGACTTGCTGATCCAACTGATTCAGCAACAGTGGCGCGCTCAATTGGTGGCTTTTGCTGACCCTGCGATGCTGCAAGCGCGGGCCAGCCAATTAGGCTTGCCACTTGAACTGCTCCCCTACAAGTCCGAACAGAGGCAACCTGCAAGGCCGGGGCAGCTGTATATACACCCCATTAGCGGCTCTAGTCCGGTGACAGCCGGAAAGCTGGACGCCGGCAACGGACACTATGTGGTGCAAACTTTAGAGCAGGCCTGCAAGAAAAATCTCAGTGGCGAATTTGATGCCGTAGTGACCGGTCCGGTTCATAAAGGAATCATTAACGAGGCAGGCATCTCTTTTAGCGGCCACACCGAGTTTTTTGCACAGCAAAGCAACATCTCCGATGTGGTTATGATGCTCGCCACCGAAGGACTACGAGTGGTTCTTGCGACCACTCACATTCCCCTGGCGTACGTGGCCAAAGCGATTACCCGCGAACGGTTAAACAGAGTACTCACTATTGTTCACGAGGACCTAAAAACTAAGTTTGGTATCGACAACCCCAAGATCTATGTATGTGGACTCAATCCCCACGCGGGTGAGGGAGGCCACTTGGGGAGTGAGGAGATCGATATCATAGAACCGGCCCTGGATGAACTGCGACAGCAGGGCCTGAACCTTACCGGACCACTGCCTGCCGACACTATTTTTCAGCCCAAGTATCTCGAGCAAGCCGACGCCATTCTAGCCATGTACCACGACCAGGGCCTGCCAGTACTGAAATATAAAGGCTTCGGTGCCGCCGTTAATATTACTCTGGGGCTGCCCTTTATCCGCACCTCAGTGGATCACGGCACCGCGTTAGACTTGGCCGGCACCGGACAGGCCGACACCGGCAGTTTTTCCATCGCGCTGAATAAGGCCATTGAAATGGCAGAGGTGCAACAATGAGTCGTCAGCATTTGGGCCACACTGCCCGTAAGCGCTTTGGCCAAAACTTTCTTCATGACGCCCTGGTAATACAGCGCATCGTGGATGCTATCTCCCCACAAAAGGGGCAGGCACTGGTTGAAATTGGCCCAGGCCTCGGCGCACTAACAGAACCGGTGTGTGAACAGGTGGATCACCTTACCGTGGTGGAACTTGACCGGGATCTGGCCAAGCGCTTGCGCCACCACCCCTTCATGGCTGATAAACTGACGATCGTCGAGCAGGATGCCCTTAAGTATGACTTTCACCAGCTTTGCCCTGAAAACGGTAAGCTACGAGTATTTGGCAACCTGCCCTATAACATCTCTACGCCCCTGATGTTTCACCTCTTCGCTCAGTCCGAGTGCATTGAGGATATGCATTTCATGTTGCAAAAAGAAGTGGTTAAACGGCTGGCTGCCAGTCCAGGCAATAAAAACTACGGACGGCTTTCCGTCATGGCTCAGTATTATTGCCAGGTGGAATCGGTCCTCGAGGTTCCCCCGGCGGCATTTAATCCACCGCCAAAGGTGGACTCGGCCATTGTGCGCCTGATTCCCCATACCAATAAACCGGTTCAGGTAAACAATGAAAGCACATTGGCCAGTATCTGCACTCAGGCCTTTAACCAGCGCCGGAAAACCATTAGAAACAGCCTGAAGAACAGTTTATCCGCTGACCAGATCGCCTCCGTTGGCATTAAACCGGAGAGTCGTGCCGAAGTCCTATCGTTGGAAGACTTCGCGCGTTTGGCTAATCTGATTCACGTTGAGGAGTAATTTTGCCCCCTGAGTCCATTCATATCACCGCCGAGGTTCAATATCTTCCCAAAAGCTCGGACCCTGAACAAGACCAGTTTGCCTTTGCCTACCACATTAGGATTACCAACGAGGGCGAACAGACGGTACAACTCATTAACCGGTATTGGTTGATCACCGATGGCAATGGCACCCATAAAGAGGTGGCGGGCTCTGGCGTAGTGGGTCAGCAACCCCAGATTGCCCCCGGGGAGAGCTACGAGTACACCAGCGGCGCCATGTTGGAAACCCCGGTCGGTACCATGCAAGGCCACTATGATATGCAAACGGCGTCTGGCGAGACATTTCAGGCCCACATCCCGGTATTTACCCTGGCCGATCCCAAACAGGTTAATTAGTTATGGCTCGCTATGTGGTTGGCGATATTCAAGGCTGTTACTCCGGGCTACGTCGCTTACTGGATAAGTGTCAGTTCAGTCCCGAACGGGACAGCTTGTATGCGGTCGGCGACTTGATTGGCCGCGGTGCAGAGGCAAAGGAAACGTTGGACTACCTTTTGTCTTTAGGCGATAGCTTTCAAACGGTGTTGGGTAACCATGACCTGCATTTTTTAGCCGTACACCTCGAGCTTGCAAAGAATAAGCCCAGTAATGGCTTTGAGCCATTGCTTGAGAGCAGACACCGGGATGAATATGTTCACTGGCTACGCCATTGTCCGCTTGCCCTGGCTCCGGTCTCGAACACTCTGATGACTCACGCAGGCTTATACCCGCACTGGAGCATTGAGCATGCCCTGGATCAGGCTACTTTTGTTAGTCAACAGCTTCGATCACAGGGTTGGCAAGCGGTGCTCTCTCATATGTACGGAGATGAGCCCAGAGTCTGGTCCGATGACTTACCGACAAAGCAACGCAATCGCTTTATCATTAATGCTCTGACTCGAATGCGCTACGTTACCGCCGACGGCGCCCTGGAGCTGAAGACGAAAACCTCGACCGCCCAGGCACCTAAAGAGCTTTATCCCTGGTTCAAACACCCTGAATTTAGCCTTAAACCGGGCCAAAGGGTGATTTTCGGCCATTGGGCCGCATTGGAGTGCAAAACCCAAAACGAGCATGTTATTGGATTGGATAGCGGCTATATTTGGGGAGGGAGTATGACAGCATTGGATTTGGACACTGGTCAGTGCACTCGGGTCCCTCATCTTAAAGGTTAGCCCGAACTGGTCGATAGCCTGTCTGATGGTTGCAAAAATGCCACCACCCTATCACTAAGGCATTGTTTTTTAGTGATCCTAAGTTATAAATTTGTGACAATGAACCGGCAATGATTGTTTTTCGGGGAAGACTATGAAATTAACAGTAGCCATGCGAGTTATTGGTGGCTTTGCCATCATCACCCTGTTGCTATTTATTATCAGTATTACATCGCTGATCAATCTCAACAGTGTGGACAGTGAAATAGAGCAAGTAAACCAATTGGCCGTCCCCACCTTACAGGGCAGCTCAAACCTCAAGGTTACCTTTGTCGATATGGGCCGTATCGCCATCACCGCTTTCCACGAAAAGACCGTTTCAGCTCTTGAGGAACGCTTAGGTCATTACCAGGAATCTAAAAATGAGTTCAACTCGGTTCTGGGCAATCTTAAGCAAACCGTTACTAGTGAGCCGACACTTAAAGAAGAAGTTGCCGAGGTCGAAAGAGCGTACGGCCGGTACAGTGATAACGTGCAGTCCATGTTTGATAGCCGGATTGCTGACCTGGAACTGGCCGCCAGCCTGCAGAGCCAGTTAGAGGATGTGGAAATAACCATTGATGACACCACCATGATGCTGCTCGACTTCTCCGATATGGACGCAGCGCGGGGCGATGGCCCCCTAGCAGACGCTGCGATGGTGGGCATGGATTTAGAAGCCGAGTTAGTAGCTCTGATTACCGTGGCATCCAACTACCTGAAAACTGAAACGTTAACGCGTGCTGAAACCATAGGGAATGAGTTTAAGCTGCGTATGGAGACCGTCAGAGAGACGGCCAATAGTATGCGTTCTGCGGCAGGCAGTCAGAGTGATAATGATATGCTGGTTGAAATTATGGATATGGTCGACCGGGTCGAAGAAGGCGTAACCGGTTCTTCAGGCCTTATCCGTCGCCATGTTGAACGTCTTAACCACCAAAACCAGGCGGTTAATGCCCTCTCCGAATCGGAAGCCAATATTGAACAAGCTGTTAAGCAGCTCGATCAACTGTTAACCGATGCGAATAACATCACCACCGAAGCGAAGCAAAACGTTGCCAGCGCCGTTACCACGGGTAACACCAGTACGATCATCATCATGGTTATCTCAGCAGCCGCAGCGGCTGTGATTGCAATATTCAGCATCCGGGCAATCACCATTCCTCTGAACCGCGTCAACGAGATGCTGCATGTCGTATCGTCCGGTGATCTGACCAAGCGGTTGGATGACTCCTCTCAGGATGAGTTTGGTGAGTTGGCCAGAAACTGTAATAACCTGATTAATAGCCTTAAAGAGCTGATTTCGGGAATTTCTTCACGGGCCAGCCAATTAGCGGCCGCTTCTGAAGAAACCTCTGCAGTCACCGCCCAAACCACCAAGTCCATTCAGGAACAGAAGTCCCTGGTGGCACAGGTCGCTACAGCGACTACAGAGATGAACAGCACCTCGCAGACGGTGACCCAGAATGCCGAAGACACCCTGAGTGAAATTCGCCATGCAGATAAAGAAGCCCAGCGTGTTAAGCAGATTTCTAACGAAAACAAAGATACCATCCTGGTGCTGGCTAAAGACGTCCAGGAAGCCTCTGATGTGATTAATAAGCTGCATCAAGACAGTGCCAGCATTGGCGGAATACTGGATGTAATCCGAGGTGTGGCCGATCAAACCAATCTGTTAGCCCTGAACGCCGCTATTGAAGCTGCCAGGGCGGGCGAACAGGGTCGCGGCTTTGCGGTGGTTGCTGATGAAGTCAGAACCCTGGCCAGCCGAACTCAGGAGTCGACTCAGGAAATCCACTCCATGATCGAGATGCTACAGGCCGGTGCCGAGAAAGCCGTGAACGCAATGGAACAAGGCAAATCTCAAACCGAAGCCTGTGTTGAGAAAACCGAGCAGGCCACCGAAGCGCTGGATCTCATTACCAACGCGGTGCATAAGGCACATGATGTGAGCTCGCAAATTGAGCAGTCCGCGCGGGAACAGTACACGGTGTCTCAGGAAATCTCAGAGCGATTGGAAAACGTTGTATCTATCGCTGAGCAAACCGCAACAGGCGCCGAGCAGACCTCTGACTCAAGCCATGAAGTGGCCAAGCTGGCGGATGAACTGCAAGAGTCTATTAAGCAGTTCAAAGTGTAAGCAAAATAGCAGGCACAAAAAAGGGAGCTCCGGCTCCCTTTTTTAATGCCTGATGTCAGGCGCTAATGCTGCCTATCCAAAGTGCGGAACACCATATTGCAGGCATTCTTGTCGTCGGCCTTAAACGACTCAGATGTTACCTCGATCCAGCCAGCTTCGGCCTGATAATCGGGGAAGTAGGTATCTCCGATAACGTCCAGATCAATATCTGTGATGTACAAACGCTCAGCCAGCGGCAGGAATAACTCATAAATACGCCCCCCTCCAATCACCATCACTTCATCTTGGCTTTGCACCCTTTCTAAAGCCTGCTGGGGCGTCGTCACCACTTCAACCCCTTCCGGGTTAAAATCGGGACTGCGGCTGATCACCACATTGGTACGCCCTGGTAAGGGCCGACCAATGGACTCAAACGTCTTACGCCCCATAATAATGGGCTTACCCATGGTCACCTGCTTGAAGTGTTTGAGATCGGCAGGCTGATGCCAGGGCATGTCATTATCCCGTCCTATTACCCTGTTTTTAGCCATAGCGGCGATCATTGCTACCTTAGCCATGACTACCTCTCGTAAATCACTTCGACGTCGTAATCGTCATCATCGAAGTCATCATCATCGTCAAAGTCGTCCGATTGCTCAGGCTGCTCCTTGTGATAGCTATCCCACTTAAACTCCACTTGCTTATCTTCTTGCTGATCAAACTTCTCTTGCGGCAACTGCTCAAGCAGTTCCATGATGTCATGGCAAAGTTGAGTGGTACCTTGCTGACTCAATGCGGCTATTTCATAGACCGGCGCCTGCCAGTCAAGGGCTTGCACGACCTTGTTCCGCACTTCGGTGACTTCTTCAGGTAACAGCAAATCGACCTTATTGAATACCAGCCAACGGGGTTTTCCAGCCAGCGCGGGACTGTACTTTTCAAGCTCGTTGACTATCGTTACCGCGGTTTCCGCCGGGTCTGACTGGTCCATGGGTAGTACATCAACGACATGGAGTAGCACCCGGCAGCGCTCTAAATGCTTTAAGAACTGAATGCCAAGCCCAGCCCCTTCGGCCGCACCTTCGATAACACCGGGAATATCAGCCACAACAAAGCTGCGTTGAGCATCCATGCGCACCACGCCAAGATTAGGAATGAGCGTGGTAAAGGGGTAGTCCGCCACTTTGGGCTTGGCCGCCGAGACACTGCGAATAAAGGTGGATTTACCAGCATTGGGCAGCCCCAAAAGCCCCACATCGGCCAGCAGCATCAGCTCTAGCTTCAGCACCCGTACATCGCCAGGTGTTCCGTTGCTCTTCTGACGCGGTGCCCGATTGGTGCTGGATTTAAAGCGGGCATTGCCCAGACCGTGAAAGCCTCCCTTAGCCACTAGAATCCTTCGACCATGCTCTGCCAGATCGCCTAAGATCTCTCCGGTGTCTACATCGGTAATACGCGTACCGACAGGTACCGACAGGGTCAGATCGGCGCCACCTTGACCTGTGCAGTTACTGCCCTGACCGTTTTGCCCCCTCTCGGCACGATGTACGCGTTCAAAGCGGTAATCCACCAAGGTGTTCAGGTTCTCGTCCGCAACCAGGTACACACTGCCACCATCGCCACCGTCACCGCCATCGGGACCGCCCTTGGGAATATATTTTTCACGTCGGAAACTGACTACGCCATTACCACCATCACCGGCCTCTACGCGAATCTCCGCTTCATCTACGAACTTCATACCTAATTACCCAACTGTCGCTGCCTTGTGCTAGTTATAGCACGAACAAACACAGGCCCGATTAATTCTCTGAACCTGAATACCTTGCCGTTAATACAAAAAACCCCGCAGATGCGGGGCTTTTTCTACGTTATGTACGTGTCTGAATTATTCAGAAACGATGCTAACGAATTTGCGATTCTGAGGGCCTTTCACTTCAAACTGAACTTTACCGTCAGTCAATGCGAACAGGGTGTGGTCTTTGCCCAGACCCACATTGTCACCGGCGTGGAACTTAGTGCCACGCTGACGCACAATGATATTACCCGCTAAAACAGACTCTCCGCCAAAGCGCTTAACACCTAAGCGTTTACTTTCGGAATCGCGACCGTTCTTGGTACTACCACCGGCTTTTTTATGTGCCATCTTTCAGTACTCCTCTTAAGCGCTGATGCCAGTAATTTTCACTTCAGTGAACCACTGACGGTGGCCCATCTGACTGCGTGAATGCTTACGACGACGGAATTTAACAATCTTAACCTTATCGCCACGACCATGGGTTACGACCTCAGCCTTAACCTTTCCGCCTTTTACCAACGGCGTACCGATTTTAACGTCGTCGCCATTGCTCACCATCAGGACGTCGTCGAATTCGATCGTCTCACCTGGTGCTACTTCGATCTTTTCCAGACGAACGGTTTGACCTTCGGCCACACGGTGTTGCTTACCACCACTTTGGAAAACCGCGTACATATTCTACTCCGCTCTCCGCGTTATATTTAACGCTAATCAATTCTAAAACAGGGCGCGAATTGTACGCTAAGTGCTCAAGCCCCGCAAGAGCTAATTGCGCAAATCTTTAACCGGTCAGAAAGCACCGGCAAAAAACGTTAAAGTCTCCCTGCAAACTGGAACCTCTGGCCTATTTTTGTAAAAATGCCTGCAACCTATCCTGTTAGTATCTTCTATGGATCTTGAGCAAATACGCACATTGACGGACGCCGACATGCAGGCGGTAAATGCATTGATTCAACAACAGGTCAATTCGGATGTGGCGTTAATCAATCAACTGGGCTTCTATATCGTCAATAGCGGCGGTAAACGACTGCGCCCTTTGCTGGCAGTACTAGCGGCCCGCGCCGTAGGCATTAACAACCAGGACCACCACACCCTAGCCGCTATTATTGAGTTTATCCACACTGCAACCTTATTACACGACGACGTTGTAGATGAGTCAACAATGCGTCGAGGCCGTGAGACCGCCAACGAACTTTTTGGCAACCAGGCGAGCGTATTGGTGGGGGACTTCCTCTATACCCGCTCCTTTCAGATGATGGTGAGCCTGAAGCGAATGCGTGTCATGGAGATTCTGTCCGACGCCACCAATGTGATCGCCGAAGGCGAGGTCTTGCAGTTGATGAACTGTAATGATCCCGACACCTCCGAAGACAGTTACATGCAGGTAATTTACTCAAAAACAGCCCGCCTGTTTGAGGCAGCCACCCAGTTAGCGGCCATTCTGACCGATCAAGAGCAACATATCGAGCAAGCTTTACAGGATTACGGTAAATACCTGGGCACTGCCTTCCAGTTGATTGACGATGTGATGGATTACACCTCCGACGCCGAGGACATGGGGAAGAACATCGGCGATGATCTGGCTGAAGGGAAACCGACCCTGCCTTTGCTGTATGCCATGTGGCACGGCAACAAAGATGAATCCCAACTGATTCGTGATGCCATTGTAAACAACAGCGGCATGGACAATATGCAAGCAGTGTTGACCGCCATGGGGCGCACGCAGTCCCTCCAGTACACTCGTAAAAAAGCCGAGTCAGCCGCCGATCAGGCCATTAATGCCTTAGCTCCCTTACCGGACTCTGAATACAAACGGGCGTTGGAAGCACTGGCCCATATTGCTGTTAATCGCAGCGCCTGATACTTGGACGTAAGACTATGGACGAAAGAAAAGCGCCTAAAGGCGCTTTTTTTGTACTTTTATGGACACACACTAGCTAACGAGGGACACAAAAAAGGCGCGCAAAGGCGCCTTTCTGAGAGCTCTATGATACCGACTCTTAGTCGATAATCTTAGATACTACGCCAGCACCAACGGTACGGCCACGTTACTCCTATCATCCTGATACTCGCCCTACGGGCCATCGTCGCTACGCTCCGATGTTCAAAATCGTTCCTGACGATTTTGTCACGAAACATCGTTCAGGTGGCCGTAAACAAAAAAGGCGCCCAAAGGCGCCTTTCTGATAACTCTATGATACCGACTCTTAGTCGATGATCTTAGATACTACGCCAGCACCAACGGTACGGCCACCTTCACGAATCGCGAAGCGCAAACCTTCGTCCATCGCAATCGGTGCAATCAGCTCAACAACAAACTTCAGGTTGTCGCCTGGCATGACCATCTCTACGCCTTCTGGCAGCTCTACCGCGCCAGTTACGTCAGTGGTACGGAAGTAGAACTGAGGACGATAGCCTTTGAAGAATGGCGTGTGACGGCCACCTTCGTCTTTGCTCAGTACGTATACTTCTGCTTCAAACTTGGTGTGAGGCGTGATTGAACCAGGCTTAGACAGTACCTGACCACGCTCAACTTCGTCACGCTTAGTACCACGCAGCAACGCACCAATGTTCTCACCTGCACGGCCTTCGTCCAGCATCTTGCGGAACATCTCTACACCGGTGATGGTGGTCTTGGTGGTTTCTTTGATACCAACAATCTCACACTCGTCGCCTGTGTTGATGATACCGCGCTCTACACGACCGGTTACAACAGTACCACGACCAGAGATTGAGAATACGTCTTCGATTGGCATCAAGAACGGCTTGTCGATGTCACGCTCTGGCTCTGGGATGTAAGAATCCAGTGCTTCGCCCAGCTCTACGATTTTCTTTTCCCACTCTGCATCGCCTTCCAATGCTTTCAGAGCAGAGCCCTGAATCACTGGCAGGTCGTCGCCTGGGAAGTCGTATTCGCTCAGCAGTTCACGAACTTCCATCTCTACCAACTCTAGCAGCTCTTCATCGTCTACCATGTCGCACTTGTTCATGAATACGATGATAGAAGGTACGCCTACCTGACGACCCAGCAGGATGTGCTCACGAGTCTGAGGCATAGGACCATCGGTGGCCGCTACTACCAGAATCGCGCCGTCCATCTGCGCAGCACCAGTGATCATGTTTTTAACATAGTCAGCGTGCCCCGGGCAGTCTACGTGTGCGTAGTGACGGTTTGGCGTGTCATACTCTACGTGTGAGGTAGAGATGGTGATACCACGGTCTTTCTCTTCAGGCGCGTTGTCGATTTGATCGAATGCCTGGGCTGAACCACCGTAGGTCTTGGCCAATACCGTGGTAATAGCCGCTGTCAGTGTGGTTTTACCGTGGTCTACGTGACCAATTGTACCGACGTTTACGTGCGGTTTCGTACGTTCAAACTTTTCTTTTGCCATTTTACTATTTCCTAAGTTAAAAGTCCGGCCCCCTGCGGCGCAGATAACCGGACCAGACCTTCATTAAGTTCTAGCTTCGATAATTGCGTTAGCAACGTTGCTTGGCGCCTCGCCGTAATTGAAGAACTCCATTGAATAGGAAGCCCGGCCCTGAGTCGCGCTGCGAAGGTCGGTAGCATAACCAAACATCTCTGACAGTGGAACCTTGGCTCGCACTATCTTGATACCGGCTACGCCGTCTTCCATCCCTTCAATAACACCGCGACGACGATTCAGGTCGCCAACCACATCTCCCATCCAGTCTTCCGGAGTGGTTACCTCAACGTTCATGATGGGCTCAAGCAACACAGGGTTTGCCTGTTCAACACCCTTCTTGAATCCCATAGAACCGGCGATCTTAAACGCCATTTCGGAGGAGTCAACATCATGGAATGAACCGTCATACAGGGTCACTTTAATATCGAGCATCTGATAACCGGCTAACACACCGCTTTGCATCTGCTCCTGGCACCCCTTGTCGACGGCCGGGATGTACTCTTTTGGCACAACACCACCAACGATCTCGTTGACAAACTCGTAGCCAGCGCCTTCTTCCTGTGGCTCCAGCTTTAACCATACGTGACCGTACTGACCACGACCGCCGGACTGACGTACAAACTTGCCTTCCGCCTGAACAGGCTTGCGGATGGTTTCGCGATACGCCACCTGCGGTTTACCGACGTTACATTCAACCTTGAACTCACGCTTCATACGGTCAACGATAATATCCAGGTGTAATTCACCCATGCCGGATATGATCGTTTGACCCGATTCTTCGTCTGTCTTGACCCGGAATGAAGGGTCTTCGGCTGCCAGTTTACCCAGCGCCAACCCCATCTTCTCCTGGTCCGCCTTGGACTTCGGCTCCACAGCGATGGAGATCACCGGATCCGGGAACTCCATACGCTCCAGCGTGATCACATGGTTAGGATCACACAGAGTGTCACCAGTAGTAACATCTTTTAGGCCGATAGCCGCGGCAATATCACCCGCCCGGACTTCCTTAAGCTCGGCACGCTCCTTAGAGTGCATCTGTACAATGCGCCCAAAGCGCTCGCGCTTACTTTTTACCGGGTTATAAATGGTATCTCCGGTATTGACCACACCCGAGTAACAACGGAAGAACGTCAGAGTGCCCACAAACGGGTCGGTGGCGATCTTAAACGCCAATGCCGAGAACGGCGCATTATCGTCCGCTTCCCGGTGTGCTGGCGATTCATCTTCCAGTTCGCCCTCAATCGGAGGTACATCGATGGGAGACGGTAAATATTCCACCACCGCGTCGAGTACCGCCTGGACACCTTTATTCTTAAAGGCTGAGCCACAGGTTGCCAATACGATCTCATTCGCCAGTGTACGAATACGCAAGCCTTGTTTGATCTGAGCTTCAGTCAACTCACCATTTTCCAGGTATGTTTCCATCAGCTCTTCATTAGCTTCTGCCGCTGCCTCAACCATTTCGGAGCGATATTGCTCGGCCTTATCCTGAAGCTCGGCCGGGATGTCCTCAAAGGTGTAGGTCATGCCACGATCGGCTTCATTCCAGTTAATCGCCTTCATTTTGATGAGGTCAATTACACCACGGAATTCGTCTTCGCTACCGATATTAAGCTGGATAGGCACACAAGTGGCGCCCAGACGCTTGCGGATCTGAGCAACAACGCGCTCGAAGTCCGCACCCGCGCGGTCCATCTTGTTAACGAATACCAAACGAGGCACATGGTATTTATCCGCCTGACGCCACACGGTTTCAGACTGGGGCTCAACCCCGGACGAACCGCAAAACACGACGACGGCACCATCGAGCACCCGCAAAGAGCGCTCAACCTCAATGGTGAAGTCCACGTGCCCCGGGGTATCGATAATATTGATACGATGCTGCTTGAATTGCTGGTCCATACCGGCCCAGAAACAGGTGGTCGCAGCGGAGGTAATGGTTATCCCCCGCTCCTGCTCCTGTTCCATCCAGTCCATGGTGGCAGCGCCATCATGGACTTCACCTATCTTGTGAGACAGGCCGGTGTAGAACAACACTCGTTCTGTTGTGGTGGTTTTACCCGCATCCACGTGAGCACAGATACCAATATTGCGGTAGTACTCAATGGGTGTTTTACGAGCCATATAAACCTCTCAGAAGCCCGATTACCAGCGGTAATGAGCAAATGCTTTGTTGGCTTCCGCCATGCGGTGAACGTCTTCACGCTTCTTAACCGCAGCACCTTTGTTTTCAGACGCATCCAGCATTTCGGCTGCCAGACGCTGAGACATGGATTTTTCACCACGCTTACGAGCCGCTTCTACCATCCAGCGCATACCCAGAGCGTTACGACGTACCGGGCGCACTTCAACAGGTACCTGATAGGTGGAACCACCTACGCGGCGAGACTTAACTTCCACAGAAGGGCGGATGTTGTCCAGCGCTTCTTCAAACACGTCCAGATGCTCTTTGCCGGTTTTCTCGGCAACGATATCCAGAGCGCCATATACGATTTGTTCAGCAGTTGATTTCTTACCGTCGAGCATGACGATATTCATAAACTTAGCAAGTAGTTCTGAACCGAACTTCGGCTCAGGCAGAATCTTTCTCTGACCTATGACTTTTCTTCTAGGCATTGCGAATTCTCCGTAATGTTCAGGGGTTACCCAAAACTAAAATATTTGACTGTTTGGCCTTACTAACGGAGAACCGTTAAGACTTGGGCCGCTTGGCGCCGTACTTAGAACGGCCTTGTTTACGTGCGCTAACGCCACCGCAGTCCAAAGTACCGCGAACAGTGTGATAACGAACACCGGGCAGGTCTTTTACACGACCACCGCGAATCAGAACAACGCTGTGCTCTTGCAGGTTGTGACCTTCACCGCCGATGTATGAGCTAACTTCGTAGCCATTGGTTAAGCGAACACGACATACTTTACGCAGTGCAGAGTTCGGCTTCTTAGGAGTGGTGGTATATACACGAGTACATACACCGCGTCTTTGTGGACAAGCCTGCAGTGCAGGGACGTTGCTTTTCTCAACGGCCTTGCGACGGGGCTTGCGCACCAATTGGTTAATTGTCGCCATTAAAAGCTCCTGATAAAAATTACTACTAAACAATCGTATATCCCGTGTTACCGGGTTGTGCCCACCGCAATAAAACGGTGTACACGCTCATTACAGGGTGGCCCCGAAATGAACAAAAATTCCGCCACCCTACAAATAAGGTCGCGGAATTCTATAGACCAAAGTTTGAGCTGTCAAGCCAGCCAGTGCTGGCCCGACAGTCTGTTCACTTTGTCACTAACCTCTTTACTTAACGCTCGAGATTAGCCTTCTTTATTGTCGCTGTTGACTTCGGCATTCAAAGCATCGGTCAGGGCCTGCTCCGCCTCTTCTGCCGATACGGAAGATTCCTCTTCGTGCGCGGCAGCGATGGCTTGCAGACGTTTCTCCATACGCTTCTTATGATAAGAGAAGCCCGTACCCGCCGGAATCAGTCGACCGACGATAACGTTCTCTTTCAGACCACGCAGGTCATCCTCTTTACCCTGTACAGCGGCTTCCGTCAGAACCCTTGTGGTTTCCTGGAAGGACGCGGCCGAGATAAAGGACTCGGTGGACAGTGATGCCTTGGTAATACCCAGCAATTGCGTATCGTAGGTCGCCGGAATCTTGCCCTGTTCTTCCAGAGCACGGTTGGCAACGCTGACTGCCGCCACTTCTACCTGTTCACCTTCCAGGAACTGAGTATCGCCCGGATTCAGGATGATGCACTTACGCAGCATCTGGCGGATAACCACCTCGATGTGCTTATCGTTGATCTTAACACCCTGCAGACGGTAAACGTCCTGAACCTCGTTCACAATGTAGTTAGCAACCGCGCTGACGCCCCGTAGACGGAGAATGTCGTGCGGTGACTCTGGACCGTCGGCGATAACTTCGCCTTTTTCCACGCTCTCACCTTCGAACACATTCAGCTGACGCCACTTAGGAATCATCTCTTCGTAGGCTTCACCCTTCTCTGGCGTGATGATCAGGCGGCGCTTGCCTTTGGTTTCTTTACCAAAGCTAACGGTACCTGTGATTTCCGCCAGGATGGCCGGTTCTTTCGGCTTACGAGCTTCGAACAAGTCGGCAACCCGAGGCAGACCACCGGTGATGTCCCGGGTCTTAGAGCTTTCCTGAGGAATACGTGCCAGGATGTCACCGGTCTCTGAGGTTTCACCGTCTTTGGCTTCGATAGTGGCAAAGCTCGGCAGACGAATTTCCTGCAGGCCATGCTTCTCAGTTTCCAGGATCAGCTTAGGTTCTTTGGCGTTTGCCTTAGCCAAGTCTTTAACCACGATACGGGTCAGACCGGTCAGCTCGTCCTGCTGCATCTCGGTATTGGTATCATCCACGTCCGCAAAGCTGACTTTGGCCGGACGCTCGGTAATGATGGGGTGCGAGTGTGGGTCCCAGGTGGCGACAATATCGCCGGCCTTAACCTCAGCGCCCTCATCTACCGACAACATGGCTCCATAAGGCACCTTGTAACGCTCTTTCTCACGGCCCTGATCGTCGATCATGGTCAGCTCGGTCGAACGTGACGTGATCAGTACCTTGTCTTCGCTGTTACGTACGAACTTGGCGTTATGCAGTTTCATATGACCGTCGGTCTTCACCTGCACGCTGTTCTCGGCTGAGGCACGAGACGCGGCACCACCAATGTGGAAGGTCCGCATGGTCAGCTGAGTACCAGGCTCACCGATAGACTGGGCGGCAATAACACCAACCGCTTCGCCCGTGCCTACTTCATGGCCTCGAGCCAGGTCACGGCCGTAACACTTGGAACACACGCCGTAATCGTTCTTACAGGTGATAACAGAGCGTACCCAGACCTGGTCTACCGAATGAGCTTCCAGCATGTCTACCATTGCTTCATCGAGCATCACATTACGCTCAACCAGCACCTCATCAGTGGCTGGGTCCAGTACATCTTCAGCCACTACACGACCCAATACACGCTCGCGCAATGGTTCAACAACGTCGCCGCCTTCGATCAGAGGCGTCATCTTAACGCCGTCGAAGGTGCCACAGTCTTCGTTGGTGATGACCAGATCCTGGGCCACATCAACCAGACGACGAGTCAGGTAACCTGAGTTCGCAGTCTTAAGTGCGGTATCCGCAAGACCCTTACGAGCACCGTGAGTTGAGATAAAGTACTGTAGTACGTTCAGACCCTCACGGAAGTTCGCGGTGATGGGCGTTTCGATGATGGAGCCATCGGGTTTAGCCATCAGGCCCCGCATACCGGCTAACTGACGAATCTGAGCGGCACTACCACGAGCACCGGAGTCGGCCATCATGTAGACGGAGTTGAAAGACTCTTGTTCTTCCATTTCGCCGTCGGCGTTCTCAACCATGTACTTAGACAGGTTTTCCATCATCGCTTTGGACACCTGCTCATTAGCAGAAGACCAGATATCGATAACTTTGTTATAACGCTCACCGGCGGTAACCAAACCAGACTGGAACTGCTCCTGAATCTCGGTCACTTCCGCTTCGGCCGCGTCGATGATTTCGGCTTTCTTCGCCGGGATCACCATGTCTTCGATACCGATCGAGTTACCCGCGATCATCGCGTAGTGGAAACCGGTATACATGATTTGGTCGGCAGCGATAACGGTGTCTTTCAGACCCAGCTGACGGTAGCAAGCGTTCAGCAGACGAGAGATTTGCTTCTTACCCATGGCCTGGTTGATCAACTCAAACGGCAGACCTTCGGGCAAAATCAGTGACAAGATGGCACGGCCTACCGTCGTATCAACGATCTCATAAGTGGTCGTCTTGTTACCATCTTCGTCGAAGCTGATTTGCGGAATACGTACTTTAACGCGCGCATGCAACTCGGCCACTTCGGTACGGTAGGCTTTTTCAGCTTCCGCCGGGCTGGCAAACGCCATGCCTTCGCCTTTGCCGTTTACCTTGTCGCGAGTCATGTAGTAGATGCCGAGTACCACGTCCTGAGACGGCACGATGATAGGATCACCGTTGGCCGGAGACAGGATGTTGTTAGTCGACATCATCAGTGAACGGGCTTCTAACTGAGCTTCCAGCGTCAATGGCACGTGCACGGCCATTTGGTCACCGTCGAAGTCAGCATTATAAGCGGCACACACCAAGGGGTGCAGCTGGATAGCTTTACCTTCGATAAGAGTCGGTTCAAAAGCCTGGATACCCAAACGGTGAAGTGTTGGCGCCCGGTTCAACATGACCGGGTGTTCGCGAATCACATCGTCCAGTACATCCCAAACTTCCGGGGCCTCACGCTCGACCATTTTCTTGGCCGCTTTGATGGTGGTGGCCAGGCCACGACCTTCAAGCTTGCCGTAAATAAAGGGCTTGAACAGCTCCAGCGCCATCTTCTTAGGCAGACCGCACTGGTGCAGGCGCAACGTTGGGCCCACGGTGATAACGGAACGGCCTGAGTAGTCAACACGCTTACCCAGGAGGTTCTGACGGAAACGACCCTGCTTACCTTTGATCATGTCGGCCAAAGATTTCAGAGGACGCTTATTGGAGCCGGTGATGGCACGACCACGACGGCCGTTATCCAACAGTGCATCGACGGCTTCCTGCAACATACGCTTTTCGTTGCGCACGATGATATCCGGAGCGGCCAGATCCAGCAGGCGCTTCAGACGGTTGTTACGGTTGATCACCCGGCGATAAAGGTCGTTCAGATCCGACGTGGCAAAGCGGCCGCCGTCCAGTGGTACCAATGGACGCAGGTCCGGTGGCAACACAGGCAATACCGTCATAATCATCCACTCGGGACGATTACCGGACTGCATAAAGGATTCCATCAGCTTCAGACGCTTAGTCAGCTTCTTACGCTTGGTTTCCGAGTTTATGCTCGGTAACTCTTCACGCATGGCCGCCACATCGCCTTCCACATCCAATACTTTCAGCAGGTCGAATACGGCCTCGGCACCCATCTTGGCGTCGAATTCATCACCGTGCTCTTCCAGCGAGTCGAGATACTCATCTTCGCTCAGCAGTTGACCGCGCTCCAGCGTCGTCAGACCTGGCTCAGTCACCACATAGGATTCAAAATACAGCACGCGCTCGATATCGCGCAGCGTCATATCCAGCATCAAGCCGATACGGGATGGTAGTGATTTTAAGAACCAGATGTGTGCCACCGGGCTAGCCAGCTCGATGTGACCCATGCGCTCACGACGCACCTTGGTCAGTGTGACTTCAACGCCACACTTCTCACAAATTACACCACGGTGCTTGAGGCGCTTATATTTGCCACACAAACACTCATAGTCTTTTACCGGACCGAAAATACGTGCACAGAACAGACCGTCACGCTCTGGTTTGAAGGTACGGTAGTTAATGGTCTCGGGTTTCTTCACTTCACCATAAGACCAAGAACGGATCATATCCGGCGAAGACAGACCGATACGAATGTTATCGAACTCTTCGGTCTTATTTTGTTGTTTAAGAAACTTTAATAAGTCTTTCACGATTTTCTCCCTGCGGAGTCATTAACCTATGGGAGCCCGAAGGCTCCCTGAATGCCCTGATAAACCAGAACGGCCTTAGTTTTCTTCCAGCTCGATGTTGATACCCAGTGAGCGGATTTCTTTCAACAGTACGTTGAAGGACTCGGGAATACCGGGTTCCATGCGGTGGTCGCCATCGACGATGTTCTTGTACATCTTGGTTCGACCATTCACGTCGTCCGATTTCACTGTCAACATTTCCTGCAGGGTATAAGCCGCACCATAGGCTTCCAGCGCCCAGACTTCCATCTCACCGAAGCGCTGACCACCGAACTGAGCCTTACCACCCAGCGGCTGCTGAGTAACCAGACTGTAAGAACCGGTAGAACGGGCATGCATCTTGTCATCCACCAAGTGGTTCAGTTTGAGCATGTACATATAGCCCACGGTCACCTTACGCTCGAAAGCACGACCGGTACGACCGTCATACAGCACAACCTGGCCATCTTCTGGAATATCCGCCAGGGTCAACAGCTCTTTGATCTCGGCTTCAGTTGCACCATCAAACACAGGCGTCGCAGTTGGCAGACCTTTACGCAGGTTCTGAGCAAGACGCTTCACTTCGTCATCACTAAAGCTGGCAATATCGGCTTTGTGCGCCGAGTCACCCTGAGCGTAGACCTTCTCAACGTACTCACGCAGTTTGGCAAAGTCCTGCTGTTCTTTAATCATGCGGTCGATCTTAGCACCGACACCATGAGCCGCCATGCCCAGGTGTGTTTCCAATACCTGACCGATGTTCATCCGCGAAGGTACACCCAGCGGGTTCAACACGATATCGACCGGCTGACCGTCGGCGTCATATGGCATGTCTTCCACCGGCATAATGGTAGAGATAACACCTTTGTTACCGTGACGACCGGCCATCTTATCACCAGGCTGGATTTCGCGTTTCACAGCCAGGTAAACCTTAACGATCTTCAGTACACCCGGAGCCAGATCATCGCCCTGAGTGATCTTGCGACGCTTCACCTCAAACTTCTTATCGAAGTCTTCTTTGATTTCTGCGTACTGATCGGCGATCTGCTCTAAGTCGGCCTGAGCGTTGTCATCTTTCAAGCTGATATCGAACCACTTCTCTCGCGGCGTGTTGTCCAGCTTGTCTTCTTTGACACCGTTGGCCAGCAACAGAGTGCGAGCTCGGGCAAAGGTACCATCGGCCAGGATATTGAATTCGTCGGACAGGTCTTTTTTCACCTGACGCAACTGCATGTCTTCAATTTCCAGTGCCCGCTGGTCTTTCTCAACACCATCACGGGTAAAGACCTGGATGTCGATCACCGTGCCGTGCACGCCGTTAGGTACGCGCAAAGAGGTGTCTTTCACGTCCGAGGCCTTCTCGCCGAAGATAGCTCTTAGCAGTTTCTCTTCCGGAGTTAGCTGGGTTTCACCCTTAGGCGTCACCTTACCGACCAGAATATCGCCGCCTTTCACTTCGGCGCCAATGTAGACCACGCCAGACTCGTCCAGTTTGCCAAGGGCAGACTCACCCACATTCGGGATGTCTGAGGAAATTTCTTCCGGCCCCAGCTTGGTATCACGCGCGATACAACTCAGTTCCTGGATATGGATAGTGGTGAAACGATCTTCCTGCGCTACGCGCTCAGAAATCAGAATGGAATCCTCAAAGTTGAAGCCATTCCAAGGCATGAACGCCACTCGCATGTTCTGACCCAGGGCCAGCTCACCCATATCGGTAGACGGACCGTCAGCCAATACATCACCGGCCACAACGGGCTCACCCACTTTACAGTTAGGCTTCTGGTTGATGCAGGTGTTCTGGTTAGAACGGGTGTACTTGGTCAGATTATAGATATCGATGCCGGCTTCACCGGCAACGGTTTCTTCCTCGTTAACCTTAACCACGATACGGCTGGCATCCACGTAATCCACCGTACCACCGCGCTTAGCCACCACTGTGACACCGGAGTCAACCGCAATGGTGCGTTCCATACCTGTACCAACCAGCGGCTTCTCAGCTCGCAGAGTAGGAACAGCCTGACGTTGCATGTTTGAGCCCATCAAGGCCCGGTTCGCATCATCGTGCTCCAGGAACGGAATGATGCTGGCCGCAACAGACACGATCTGCTGAGGCGACACGTCCATATATTTAATGTCTTCACGAGGGATCAACGTGGTCTCACCGCGATAACGACACGGCGTCAGGTCATCGACGATGTGGCCATTCTCATCCAATACGGTGTTGGCCTGAGCGATGGCGTAGTGGCCTTCCTCAATGGCAGACAGATAATCGATGTCTTCAGTGACCACGCCGTCAACCACACGACGATAAGGGGTTTCAAGGAAACCGAAGTCGTTGGTACGGGCGAAAGTCGCAAGTGAGTTGATCAGACCGATGTTCGGACCTTCTGGCGTTTCGATGGGGCAAACACGACCATAGTGAGTCACGTGTACGTCCCGCACTTCGAAGCCAGCGCGTTCGCGAGTCAGACCACCTGGGCCCAAGGCAGAGATACGACGCTTGTGCGTTACCTCTGACAGCGGGTTGTTCTGGTCCATAAACTGAGACAACTGGCTGGAGCCGAAGAATTCTTTCACCGCCGCCGAGATAGGCTTAGCGTTGATCAGGTCCTGTGGCATGATGTTATCCAGATCGCCCAGACTCAGACGCTCTTTTACCGCACGCTCAACGCGAACCAAACCGACGCGGAACTGGTTCTCGGCCATCTCGCCCACACTACGGATACGACGGTTACCCAGGTGATCGATATCGTCCACCTCGTCTTTACCGTCACGAATCGCAATTAGCTGCTTCATTACCGCGACGATATCGTCTTTATCCAGTGTCCCGGATCCAGTCAGCTCATCGCGACCCAGCCGGCGGTTGAATTTCATACGACCAACGGCAGACAGGTCATAACGCTCGTCAGAGAAGAACAGGTTATCAAACAGTGCTTCGGCTGCATCCTTCGTTGGCGGCTCGCCAGGACGCATCATTCGGTAGATTTCCACCAGTGCTTCTAAGCGATTGGTGGTGGAATCGGCTCGCAGAGTTTCGGAAATGTAGGCACCGTGATCCAGCTCATTAATATAGAGCGTCTCGAAGCGGTCATATCCAGCTTCTTTAACCGCCAGAATCGATTCCAGGGTCACTTCGTCGTTGGCGTTGACAATCACTTCGCCGGTGTCTTCATTCACGTAGTTACGCGCAAAGACTTTACCAACCAGGTATTCAGCTGGCACTTCTAACTCATTGATGCCGGCCTTATCTAACTGACGAGTGTGGCGAGCAGAAATACGACGACCACTTTCGACAATCACGTTCCCGTCTTTGTCGATAAGGTCGAACTGAGCGGTTTCACCACGCAGCCGATCCGGAACCACGTCCATCATCAGCTTGTCTTTGGTGATGCGAACCTGGTTCTTGTCGAAGAACAGATCCAGAATCTCTTCGGTGCTCATTTCCAGTGCGCGAAGGATTATAGTCGCAGGAAGCTTACGGCGACGGTCGATACGCACGAACAGGTTATCTTTAGGGTCAAACTCAAAGTCTAACCAAGAACCACGGTAAGGAATGACTCGAGCATTATAGAGAACCTTACCGGACGAGTGCGTCTTACCTTTATCGTGGTCGAAGAACACGCCTGGGCTACGGTGCAGCTGAGAAACGATCACTCGTTCGGTACCATTGATGACAAAAGTACCGTTTTCGGTCATGAGTGGAATTTCACCCATGTACACTTCTTGTTCTTTGATGTCTTTTACCGTTCCTGGTGCTGCATCTTTATCGTACAGAACCAGGCGCAACTTCACGCGCAAGGGTGCAGAGTATGTGACACCACGGATTTGACATTCATTAACGTCGAATACCGGCTCGCCCAGCCGATAACTGACGTACTGCAATTCGGAGTTGCCTGAGTAGCTTTTGATCGGAAAAACCGAGCTAAATGCGGCTTCCAGACCATATTGGCCGTCAGGATCGATATCGATAAATTTTTTAAAAGAATCTAGCTGGATGGAAAGAAGATATGGTATTTCCAGTACCTGCGGGCGCTTGCCAAAATTCTTACGAATACGTTTCTTTTCGCTATAAGAGTAAACCATGGGTTCCTCAGCCTGCTGATTTATGACCCAACTTGCCTTTTACCACACTCACGATTGGTGAGTTCCAGACAAACTTCCAGCACCGTTTAGGAGCCATCCATAAAACTATTGAATTAATAACTTTATGTTTTTCCTGATGTTTCCTGTTCGCTTCAAACGGATAGGCAATCACGGTGTAAGTGCTCTATCCTACAGCGCAAAAAGGCTGGTGATCAAATGATCACCAGCCTATGCCTGAAATCAGGCGAATAATCTGTCAGACGACAGATTATTTGATTTCAACTTTAGCACCAGCTTCTTCAAGCTCTTTCTTCAGTGCTTCAGCGTCATCTTTGCTTACGCCTTCTTTGATAGCTTTAGGAGCAGATTCAACTACTTCTTTCGCTTCTTTCAGGCCAAGACCAGTTGCGCCACGTACAGCTTTAATCACAGCAACTTTGTTGCCACCGATTTCAGCCAGAACTACGTCGAACTCTGTCTTTTCTTCTGCAGCAGCTTCGCCGCCAGCAGCAGGAGCTGCAACTGCAACTGCAGCTTCAGCAGATACGCCGAATTTTTCTTCGGCTGCTTCGATCAGTTCAACCAGTTCCATTACTGGCATTTCTGCGATTGCTTCTAGGATATCGTCTTTAGTTAGAGCCATGTCTCTAAACTCCTGGGTAGTAAGTTAAAAAATTCGATTTAAACCGACACCAATTACTTGGTGTCTTTAACTGCCGCCAATACACGCACAAACTTAGAAGGTACTTCGTTAACAGTCTTAACGAATTTACCAACAGGTGCTTTGAAGGTTGCCAATAGTTTGGCAAGGGCTTCGTCGCGGGTCGGCAATGCAGCAACGGCATCCAATTTTTCTGGACCCATCACACCATTTCCGATGGAAAGTGCGGTCACTTTCAGATTTTTGTTTTCTTTAGCAATGTCCTTGAACAGACGCGCGCCTGTACCTGGAGCATCGATAGAGAATGCATAAATCAGAGGACCGGTTAAAGCGCTGTCCATGTCGGAAAATTGCGTGTTTTCCAAAGCACGACGAGCCAGGGTGTTACGAATTACCTTCAGGTAAATCCCCTGTTCGCGGGCTTTGACGCGCATATCCGTCAGTTCAGCCACTTCCATTCCGCGGTATTCAGCGACGGCAACGGATAGAGCGCGAGATGCAACATCGCTGACTTCAGCGACGATCTCTTTCTTTGCTGCTAAACCTAGTGCCACTGAGTTCACCTCTTTGTTACTGAGAAGCAAGCTTCTCAGAGTTCACAGATTGATAGTTTCTCCTGTTAGGGAGTCCCTACCGCTCTACGGTGTTCGCTATTCCCAGAGAGTCTGAGTCAGATCACCGTCTGCGCAGGCTGTTGGATTAAGCGTTCCGTTAGTGCAGATGCTCTCTTGGTTCATCTGCCGGTCCGCACCTGCGGTCTTGGACGGGAGCCTTAAACAGCAAGGCTCCAACCCATAACCGTCAAGAGAGGGCGCGGCATGCCGCGCCAGTAATTCTTTACGCCAGGCTGGCCTGGTCAATCGTTACGCCGGCACCCATAGTGGTGCTCAGGCTCACTTTCTTGACATAGGTGCCTTTCGCTGAAGAAGGCTTGGCCTTTTTCAGTGCTTCCAGCAGGGCTTCCAGATTTTCTTTGATTTGATTCTCTTCAAAGGCAATCTTACCGATACTGGCATGAATAATACCGTTCTTATCGTTGCGATAGCGCACCTGACCGGCCTTCGCATTCTGAACCGCAGTCGCCACATCAGGAGTTACAGTGCCAGTTTTAGGGTTTGGCATCAGGCCGCGTGGACCTAAGATTTGACCCAGCTGACCAACAACGCGCATCGCATCCGGAGAGGCAACAACAACGTCAAAGTTCATTTCGCCCTTCTTCACCTGCTCGGCCAGATCGTCCATACCCACGATATCGGCACCGGCTTCTTTCGCCGCATCGGCGTTAGCGCCTTGTGTAAATACCGCTACGCGTACGTCTTTACCCGTACCGTGAGGCAGTACAGTTGCACCACGCACGTTTTGATCTGATTTACGAGGATCAACACCCAGGTTTACGGACACATCAACGCTTTCAGGGAATTTCGCTGTGGCCAGTTCTTTCAGCAGAGCCACGGCTTCAGAAATTTCGTATTCTTTGGTCGCATCCACTTTTTCTTTAATGGTGCGCATACGTTTAGTTAATTTAGCCATTGATTAGTCCTCTACTACCAAGCCCATACTACGAGCAGAACCCGCGATAGTATTAACGGCAGCGTCCATATCCGCTGCGGTCAGATCAGGTTCTTTCGCCTGAGCGATTTCTTCCAACTGAGCACGAGTCACCTTGCCCACCTTATCGGTATTGGGACGAGAAGAACCGCTCTTCAGGCCTGCTGCTTTCTTCAGCAGGTAAGATGCTGGTGGTGTCTTGGTCTCGAATGTGAAAGAGCGATCTTCGTACACAGTAATAACAACTGGTACTGGCGCGCCTTTGTCCAGGCTCTCTGTCTTAGCGTTAAAAGCTTTACAGAACTCCATGATGTTTACACCATGCTGACCCAGAGCTGGACCAACTGGCGGGCTTGGATTTGCAGAGCCTGCACCGACCTGCAGCTTGATTAAGCCTTGTACTTTTTTAGCCATTGCTTATTACCTCTATTGCGGGTTTAACGCCTCGTAAACATTGAGGATGCTTACTCAAACGGCTTCCCGTGCATTAAAAAAGGACGCGGATTATATTTTAATCCACGTCCACGATCAACCATGCTGGCGTTATTCTTTGAAATATTCTCAGGCGAGCGCTAACTAGCTCTTTTCTACCTGACTGAAATCCAGATCTACCGGGGTAGAGCGGCCAAAGATCAGCACCGATACTTTCAGGCGACTTTTCTCGTAATCCACTTCTTCAACCACACCGTTGAAATCGGCAAAAGGACCGTCGGTAACCCGGACCACTTCACCCGGCTCGAACAATGTCTTCGGTCTTGGCTTGTCTACCGACTCTTCGAGGCGATTCAGGATGGCGTCGGCTTCGCGCTTGCTGATAGGCGCAGGGCGGTCAGATGTACCACCGATAAAGCCCAACACACGGGGCACGCTTTTCACCAGGTGCCACGAATCTTCGTTCATTTCCATTTCAACCAGCACATAGCCGGGGAAGAATTTACGCTCACTCTTGCGCTTTTGACCGGCACGCATCTCAACGACTTCTTCGGTAGGAACCAGGATCTCACCGAAGTAATCTTCCATAGCGTGGATCTTGATATGTTCTTCAAGCGATTTTTTTACTCGTGCCTCAAAGCCTGAGAAGGCCTGTACCACGTACCATTTCTTATCTGCCATATCAGATCCCTAACCCTGTTACAAAACCGACCAAGCGAACCAGAATACCGTCTAATCCCCAAAGAATCAGAGCCATAATAATGGTTGCTGCTAATACAATCAGTGTTGTCTGTGTGGCTTCCTGACGTGTCGGCCAGACCACTTTGCGAACTTCGGTGCGCGATTCTTTAGCAAATGCAATAAAATCCGAGCCTTTCTGAGTGCTTGCTGCAATTAAGCCTGCAACCACTACTGCCGCGACAATCGCCAGCGCACGCACCAACACGGACATCTCACCGTACATTGTGTTGCCCGCAACACATGCGATTAACAGGGCGAACACCAGTACCCATTTTACTGAATCCATAGCACTCGCGGTATTCTCTGTATTTGCGCTCATCTAATTACCTATTTAGCCTCTCAGCCTAAACCATTGGTACAGGCTTTGTACCCGAATACGTTGGCAGGGGTGGAGGGATTCGAACCCCCAACACGCGGATTTGGAATCCGCTGCTCTGCCAATTGGAGCTACACCCCTAAAATACCTTCCTCACAAGTTATATCTCATCGTCTGGTTATTAATAGTCAGATTCGAAAGGAGAACTTGGGAGGGTGCGGTATTATACCCACTTGACGGACGCTGACAAGCTCAATCCCGCTCCGGTTTGCTTTTCACGTATATACGGGCAGTATAGGGATTTACCCGTAAACGCGACGGCTCAATCCATGTTTGATATTAAACAGAGACTGCACCAGCAAATCAGAAACAAGGCCATTAGTCGTGCTGAGACACGTATACTTCTCGCAGGCAAGAAACCCGAACAGTTCTCTGAGGAAGAGCTGGAGATCATCGTCAAGGAGGAAGAGGAGAGTATTAAGTCCAGCTTTAAAGAAAAAGGCCTTATGGGGTTGGCTGCCCTGCTTGGGCTGAGCTTCTGGGCCTAATATGTTTAAACCCGTGTTACGTCTGACCCTGATTACGTTTGTTTGGCGTCGTTATAAGCGCAATATACTGATCACCCTGGCGGCATTCATTGCTACCGTTTTAGTCACCATCATTCACAGCGACTACCTGGCCTACCTGAATCAAACCGGGCAAACAGCCAACATAGGCTGGTCGTTTGTCGTGAAATGGTTGCTTTACCTTCTGATCATTGCCCTTTGGATCGCCACACTGAGCTTACATAAAACGAGTCGCTCCACCACATTTAAGCGACCGTCTCATTCTGAGATCAGAGATACCGCATCCCGTCGCAAGGAGAAAGGTCCCTCTCAGGGCGATGACCCCTTTGCTCACATTCGTAACAAGAAGCAGCTTCACAGTCGTGGTGATCAGGTCATTGAGCATAAGAAGTAACTAGTTGACCCACAGGCTCCAGAGCAAAAGCGACTGTATTAGCAGCAGACACAAAAAAGGCGCGCAAAGGCGCCTTTCTGAGAGCTCTATGATACCGACTCTCAGTCGATAATCTTAGATACTACGCCAGCACCAACGGTACGGCCACGTTACTCCTATCATCCTGATACTCGCCCTACGGGCCATCGTCGCTGCGCTCCGATGTTCAAAATCGTTCAGGTGGCCGTAAACAAAAAAGGCGCCCAAAGGCGCCTTTCTGATAACTCTATGATACCGACTCTTAGTCGATGATCTTAGATACTACGCCAGCACCAACGGTACGGCCACCTTCACGAATCGCGAAGCGCAAACCTTCGTCCATCGCAATCGGTGCAATCAGCTCAACAACAAACTTCAGGTTGTCGCCTGGCATGACCATCTCTACGCCTTCTGGCAGCTCTACCGCGCCAGTTACGTCAGTGGTACGGAAGTAGAACTGAGGACGATAGCCTTTGAAGAATGGCGTGTGACGGCCACCTTCGTCTTTGCTCAGTACGTATACTTCTGCTTCAAACTTGGTGTGAGGCGTGATTGAACCAGGCTTAGACAGTACCTGACCACGCTCAACTTCGTCACGCTTAGTACCACGCAGCAACGCACCAATGTTCTCACCTGCACGGCCTTCGTCCAGCATCTTGCGGAACATCTCTACACCGGTGATGGTGGTCTTGGTGGTTTCTTTGATACCAACAATCTCACACTCGTCGCCTGTGTTGATGATACCGCGCTCTACACGACCGGTTACAACAGTACCACGACCAGAGATTGAGAATACGTCTTCGATTGGCATCAAGAACGGCTTGTCGATGTCACGCTCTGGCTCTGGGATGTAAGAATCCAGTGCTTCGCCCAGCTCTACGATTTTCTTTTCCCACTCTGCATCGCCTTCCAATGCTTTCAGAGCAGAGCCCTGAATCACTGGCAGGTCGTCGCCTGGGAAGTCGTATTCGCTCAGCAGTTCACGAACTTCCATCTCTACCAACTCTAGCAGCTCTTCATCGTCTACCATGTCGCACTTGTTCATGAATACGATGATAGAAGGTACGCCTACCTGACGACCCAGCAGGATGTGCTCACGAGTCTGAGGCATAGGACCATCGGTGGCCGCTACTACCAGAATCGCGCCGTCCATCTGCGCAGCACCAGTGATCATGTTTTTAACATAGTCAGCGTGCCCCGGGCAGTCTACGTGTGCGTAGTGACGGTTTGGCGTGTCATACTCTACGTGTGAGGTAGAGATGGTGATACCACGGTCTTTCTCTTCAGGCGCGTTGTCGATTTGATCGAATGCCTGGGCTGAACCACCGTAGGTCTTGGCCAATACCGTGGTAATAGCCGCTGTCAGTGTGGTTTTACCGTGGTCTACGTGACCAATTGTACCGACGTTTACGTGCGGTTTCGTACGTTCAAACTTTTCTTTTGCCATTTTCGTTACCCCAGCGAAGGTTAATACACTAAAAGATAGACCATAAGTAGAATGAGCTGGGGGGAGAGAGAAGTGGTGCTGATAGGCAGATTTGAACTGCCGACCTCACCCTTACCAAGGGTGCGCTCTACCAACTGAGCTATATCAGCACATAATTTGGAGCGGGCAGCGGGAATCGAACCCGCATCATCAGCTTGGAAGGCTGAGGTAATAGCCATTATACGATGCCCGCGTTCCTTTATCTCTTGAGGCCACCTCATCCCAAGAACTTGGCGGGCAACAGGAACGCTGTTACTGACCTGTGTACCCAATGCAAGTGTGCTACTCGCATTTAAAATATGGTGGAGGGGGCAGGATTCGAACCTGCGAAGGCTGAGCCGTCAGATTTACAGTCTGATCCCTTTGGCCACTCGGGAACCCCTCCAAATTGTTTTGATGATGGTGCCGGCTGCCGGAGTCGAACTGGCGACCTACTGATTACAAGTCAGTTGCTCTACCTACTGAGCTAAGCCGGCGTCTCATCAAGTGGGTGCGAATTCTAGAGAAGCCTTCCGCCACTTGCAAGAGTCAAAGATAAAAAAAAACGGTTTTTCGGCCCGATTGCTCAAATTGCACCCAGCACAGCCTGTTTTTGTAGCTTTATGCCTGCTTCTCAGGCATAAACAGAGCCATCCCTTTAAAAATAAGATCGGGCTGAAAGTCACATACGTCTGGGTTCTTACGCCAGAACTGCTCTGCATCCCCCCCGCAAAGAATCACCTCGAAGTCGGCAAAATGACGTCGGCAAAACTCTCTTGCTTGATAAATAATCCCCTGCGCCGCCGATAAGCAACCAGCATCAACACAATCCATGGTGTTTTGCCCCACTTCCATACGACTCCACCCTGTCTTCCGAGCTGCGACATTCTGCGTAGTCTGCACCAATGCACCGCGCATACTGTTGACCCCTGGCAAAATCCATCCTCCCAGATGATTTCTTTCCGCATCCACAAAATCACAGGTGATCGCGGTACCATAGTCAATCACCGCATACGCGCGATGGCGCCCACACCCTGCACCTAATATGGCTAGCCAGCGGTCTATACCAAGCGCGCTTGGGCTCTCATAAGCGCAGCTAATGCCAAAAGCTTTAGCGGTAACCCTTGCTTCAATACATTGTACTCGACGTCGTTGAGCTTCCTTTCTGATCCAGTCGGTTAACAACGGATTGCCAACTGCGGCCAGCACCATTGACTGGCTCTTTGCGATAAGTTGACCAATATCTTCATCACTAACAGGGCCCAGCATGATAATGCGCTCCTTCTGCAGGACCGCCGCTTTTGTCCTGCTGTTACCCACGTCCAGTAGTAAGGCACTATAGGGGACGGACACTGACCTCTCCCCCAAAAAACGTCTTCTGGCCGGCTTTAGTATCCAGAATCAAGGCACCGTCCTGGTTAATCCCCAGACATATTCCCTGGAATTCCTGTTTACCACAGAGCATTCTCACCGACTGACCAGCAAAATGATCACGTTTATTCCAGCGTTCTTGGAAAGGGGTTAATCCCTGTTCTTCGAAACGAAGTACCCCCTCATGAAGTCTGTCGATAATTCTTGCTGCCAAACGGTTCTTATCCACTTCTTGCCCAAATTCGCGTGTTAAGTCGGTCCATGGCTGGTCGATACCCATAGCAACGTTATCCGGCATATCCAGATTCAGGCCTAACCCGATAACCGCCTGACACTCATCGTTCATTTGCCCTTCTACCTCGATTAAAATGCCGCCTAGCTTTTTACCCTCAAGATAAACGTCATTCGGCCATTTTAACTTAGTCCCGGGATAGCCAAGTTCATCAAGGGCCTCGCTGACAACGAGCCCCACCATCAGACTCAGGCCTTGCAACGCTGAATAACCGCCTCCAAAGCACCAGAACATGGACAAGTAAAGATTGGCACCAAACGGCGATAGCCATTGCCTACCCATTCGGCCTCTACCTGCCGTCTGAGCCTGAGCCACACAGACAGCCCCTGAATAATGCAGTTCCTGGTCACATTTTAATTGGGTGTTTGTAGAGTCCACCACATTCATGACTTTGACAGGCGCACCCAAAATGGCTTGACGATGTGTGGCTAATTGACTCTCCTCCAAAAGAGTCAAAGGACCACTTAGGCGATAACCCTTCCCTGTTACTTTATACACATCTAACCCTAGCGCCGTCAGAGCCTGAATATGCTTGTTCACAGCCGCTCTGGAGACTCCCAACGCCCTACCGAGAGACTCACCGGAATGAAACTGACCGTCGGCCAGCCGCGCTACTAACGTTGAGCGACGCTGTTCTACGGATAGGCTCATAACTCAACCAGGCCGGTCCGGCCAACCAGTCGGACTTCGTTGTGCAGTTGAATGGCGAACCTTTTATATACGGCATCACGAATCTCCCGTGCCATATTAAGCAGCGCCTGACCAGAGCCTTCTCCGGTATTAAACAGCACTAAAGGCTGACTTGCGTGGCAGCCAATTCCCTCCCTCTCATAACCTTTATAACCAAGCTTATCGATAAGAAAAGCCGCGGGGACTTTTATTCGGCCATCCGATAACGGGTGGCCAGGCATTGCAGGAAAGTCCGCCAACAACTTATCGTAATGATCCGCCTCAATGACGGGGTTCTTAAAGAAGCTGCCGGCATTACCTATCTTCTCGGGGTCAGGTAGTTTGGCAGAGCGAATATTAATCACAGCCTCGCAGATTTGTTGTGCAGTGCAGTCTTTCGATAAATCGGTCAATGCACCATAGGAGAGCTCTGGCCGCCATGTTTTTGGTAATGCGAGCGTAACCGACCGTACCAGTAAATTCTGACCTTCGGGGCGCTTAAAGAAGCTATCCCGATAGCCAAACTGGCATTCGCGGCGAGTCAACTGCAGCTCTTCCCCGGTAAATTTGTCTCGTACGTCGACCGACTGACAAAACTCGGACAACTCTCTGCCATAGGCGCCGATATTCTGTATCGGTGCGGCGCCCACGGTGCCAGGTATCAGGGCCAGGTTCTCTAGACCATCAATCCCTTTCGCTAATAGCGCGCAAACCAAGTCATGCCAGTTCTCACCAGCCTGGGCTGTCACCACATAGTCTGTGTCTGTCTCAGTAACCGATACTCCCTGCCCTTCCACGCATATGAGAGTCCCGTCAAAATCGTCCACAAACACCGTATTACTGCCGCCAGCCAAAATATAATGTGGCTCATCCCGATCGATAAGCAAGCGAGAGTCATCGCGCCAATGGACAAGGTTTCTGGCTTTTGCCGACAAACCAAACGTATGTAACTGAGAAAGATCGAACAACGCTAACAACCCTTAGGAATTCGGAAGCCTAAGTGTAAGGAAGCGGAAGGTTAAGATCGAGCACCACAGCCCAACTTTACTATTTATTTACCTTCACCATGTTAACTGGCGGAACATATCCCCCGGCCCGGAGCCTTTCGTCATACCCATGGAGATGCAGACCTACGTCAGCATGAGAGTGTATGGCCCACATGGATATGGGTCATTAGAACAACGCAGGAGCCGTTGTCGTGACGGCCGACCTGGAGGCGGCTTCATGGACGAATGACAGATGACTGATGGCCGTTAGAATACGATACCCTTGCCAGTGCGATGGGTTGGGTCCCATGTGATTGCGCGTCAGTGCATTGCTGAAGAGGGGCTATCCGCCTGCGGATGTTTGTGCGAGTGATGAGGGTGATTTACAGGCAATAAAAAAGGGCCATCCTTTCGGATAGCCCTTCTTCAGGAATAGAAGCCTGGCGGTGTGCTACTTTACTCCGCGCAATCCTGCGCTACGCCCTTCGGGCCGTCGTCGCGTAGCTCCGACGTTCAAATTCGTTCCCGACGAATTTGTCACATTCCATGTTCGAGTGCACACCCGAATACTATTGATGCAAATAAAAAAGCCCCTCTCTTTCGAGAAGGGCTTTTCTATTTGAATTAGAAGCCTGGCGGTGTGCTACTCTCACATGGGGAGACCCCACACTACCATCGCCGCTAATACGTTTCACTTCTGAGTTCGGAATGGAATCAGGTGGTTCCGTATTGCTATTGCCGCCAGGCATAAACTGTGAACAATTTGAGCAAGCTGTCTTTAAATCGGTAATCTGTCTGTCTTGGTATTGCTCTGATGCGCGTTACTTACTGTTTTAACGTCACTTGGGCGTTGTATGGTTAAGCCTCACGGGCAATTAGTACGGGTTAGCTCAACGCCTTACAACGCTTACACATCCCGCCTATCAACGTCCTGGTCTTGAACGACCCTTTAGAGAGCTTAAGCTCTAGGGATGACTCATCTCGAGGCTCGCTTCCCGCTTAGATGCTTTCAGCGGTTATCGATTCCGAACGTAGCTACCGGGCAGTGCCATTGGCATGACAACCCGAACACCAGCGGTTCGTCCACTCCGGTCCTCTCGTACTAGGAGCAGCCCCTCTCAATCATCCAGCGCCCACGGCAGATAGGGACCGAACTGTCTCACGACGTTCTAAACCCAGCTCGCGTACCACTTTAAATGGCGAACAGCCATACCCTTGGGACCGACTTCAGCCCCAGGATGTGATGAGCCGACATCGAGGTGCCAAACACCGCCGTCGATATGAACTCTTGGGCGGTATCAGCCTGTTATCCCCGGAGTACCTTTTATCCGTTGAGCGATGGCCCTTCCATACAGAACCACCGGATCACTATGACCTACTTTCGTACCTGCTCGACGTGTCTGTCTCGCAGTTAAGCTGGCTTATGCCATTACACTAACCTCCTGATGTCCGACCAGGATTAGCCAACCTTCGTGCTCCTCCGTTACTCTTTGGGAGGAGACCGCCCCAGTCAAACTACCCACCAGACACTGTCCGCAATCCCGATAAGGGACCAACGTTAGAACATCAAACATACAAGGGTGGTATTTCAAGGTTGGCTCCACATCATCTGGCGACAATGCTTCAAAGCCTCCCACCTATCCTACACATGTAGGTTCAATGTTCAGTGCCAAGCTGTAGTAAAGGTTCACGGGGTCTTTCCGTCTAGCCGCGGGTACACCGCATCTTCACGGCGATTTCAATTTCACTGAGTCTCGGGTGGAGACAGCGTGGCCATGGTTACACCATTCGTGCAGGTCGGAACTTACCCGACAAGGAATTTCGCTACCTTAGGACCGTTATAGTTACGGCCGCCGTTTACCGGGGCTTCGATCAAGAGCTTCGCATACGCTAACCCCATCAATTAACCTTCCGGCACCGGGCAGGTGTCATACCGTATACGTCCGCTTACGCGTTAGCACAGTACTGTGTTTTTAATAAACAGTCCCAGCCACCTGGTCACTGCGACCGCCATCTGCTTAGGGAGCAAGTCCCATCACAAACAGCGGCGTACCTTCTCCCGAAGTTACGGTACTATTTTGCCGAGTTCCTTCACCCGAGTTCTCTCAAGCGCCTTAGTATTCTCTACCTGACCACCTGTGTCGGTTTGGGGTACGGTTCGTATTATCATATGCTTAGAGGCTTTTCCTGGAAGCGGGGCATCTGTGACTTCAACTCCTTGGAGTCTCGTCTCGTGTCTCGGCCTTAGAATCCCGGATTTGCCTAAGATTCCAGCCTACGCACTTTCACATGGACAACCAACGCCATGCTCACATAGCCTTCTCCGTCCCCCCTTCGCTGATAATACAAGTACGGGAATATTAACCCGTTTCCCATCGACTACGCATTTCTGCCTCGCCTTAGGGGCCGACTTACCCTGCCCTGATTAGCATGGGACAGGAAACCTTGGTCTTCCGGCGTGGGGGTTTTTCACCCCCATTATCGTTACTCATGTCAGCATTCGCACTTGTGATATGTCCAGCACACCTCTCGATGCACCTTCAGCCACTTACACAACGCTCCCCTACCCAGCATGTAAACATGCTGCCGCAGCTTCGGTGACTAGTTTTAGCCCCGTTACATCTTCCGCGCAGGCCGACTCGACTAGTGAGCTATTACGCTTTCTTTAAAGGGTGGCTGCTTCTAAGCCAACCTCCTAGCTGTCTGTGCCTTCCCACATCGTTTCCCACTTAACTAGTACTTGGGGACCTTAGCTGGCGGTCTGGGTTGTTTCCCTCTCCACGACGGACGTTAGCACCCGCCGTGTGTCTCCCGGATAGTACTCTACGGTATTCGGAGTTTGCATGGGGTTGGTAAGTCGGGATGACCCCCTAGCCCAAACAGTGCTCTACCCCCGTAGGTATTCATCCGAGGCGCTACCTAAATAGCTTTCGGGGAGAACCAGCTATCTCCCGGTTTGATTGGCCTTTCACCCCCAGCCACAAGTCATCCCCATCTTTTTCAACAGATGTGGGTTCGGTCCTCCAGTTGATGTTACTCAACCTTCAACCTGCTCATGGCTAGATCACCGGGTTTCGGGTCTATACCTGGCAACTAGACGCGCAGTTAACACTCGCTTTCGCTACGGCTCCCCTAAACGGTTAACCTTGCTACCAAATATAAGTCGCTGACCCATTATACAAAAGGTACGCAGTCACCTAACAAGTAGGCTCCCACTGATTGTACGTATACGGTTTCAGGTTCTATTTCACTCCCCTCACTGGGGTTCTTTTCGCCTTTCCCTCACGGTACTGGTTCACTATCGGTCAGTTAGGAGTATTTAGCCTTGGAGGATGGTCCCCCCATATTCAGTCAAGATAACACGTGTCCCGACCTACTCGATTTCACTATCAGATTGTTTTAGTGTACGGGGCTGTCACCCTGTATCGCGGCACTTTCCAGAGCCTTCCACTAACGCACTGATAACTTAAGGGCTAATCCCCGTTCGCTCGCCGCTACTAAGGGAATCTCGGTTGATTTCTTTTCCTCGGGGTACTTAGATGTTTCAGTTCTCCCGGTTCGCCTCTCATGCCTATAGATTCAACATGAGATACCTCTAAAGAGGTGGGTTTCCCCATTCGGACATCTGTGGCTAATAATGCATTTTGTCAGCTCACCACAGCTTTTCGCAGACTTACACGTCCTTCATCGCCTCTAACTGCCTAGGCATCCACCGTATACGCTTTGTCACTTAACCATACAACCCCAAATAACGTCAGAATCGTACAGTCAGTAACGCGCTAATCATCAGATAAAGCAATACCAGACGACGTCTAGATTACTTCGCTTGATTGATTTAAATATCAGCTTGCCAAATTGTTAAAGAACATTAAGTGTCGAAACACTTATCAATAATGACTGTCAGTCAGTATTCATAAGTATTTCTGTATAGCGATTCGCGGACATATTTGCTAGTCAAGGCGTCGTGCAGCGTAGCGTACAATCAGTACGTGAGCTGTGCGACAACGCAGAATAGCGAATATGTGGTAGGCTTGGGCAGACTTGAACTGCCGACCTCACCCTTATCAGGGGTGCGCTCTAACCAGCTGAGCTACAAGCCTATGGTGGAGCTAAGCAGGATCGAACTGCTGACCTCCTGCGTGCAAGGCAGGCGCTCTCCCAGCTGAGCTATAGCCCCTCGCTATACTCTTTCTCTTTGCAACAAAACAATCTGTGTAGGCACTGCATCAAAAGATGTCAGCATTTCGTAAGGAGGTGATCCAACCGCAGGTTCCCCTACGGTTACCTTGTTACGACTTCACCCCAGTCATGGAACACAAAGTGGTGATCGCCCTCCGAAGTTAGGCTAACCACTTCTTTTGCATCCCACTCCCATGGTGTGACGGGCGGTGTGTACAAGGCCCGGGAACGTATTCACCGCAGTATTCTGACCTGCGATTACTAGCGATTCCGACTTCATGGAGTCGAGTTGCAGACTCCAATCCGGACTACGATTGGCTTTAAGGGATCCGCTCCAGCTCGCGCTCTCGCTTCCCTCTGTACCAACCATTGTAGCACGTGTGTAGCCCTACACGTAAGGGCCATGATGACTTGACGTCGTCCCCACCTTCCTCCGGTTTGTCACCGGCAGTCTCCTTAGAGTGCCCAACTTAATGCTGGCAACTAAGGACAAGGGTTGCGCTCGTTGCGGGACTTAACCCAACATCTCACGACACGAGCTGACGACAGCCATGCAGCACCTGTGTCAGAGTTCCCGAAGGCACCAATCCATCTCTGGAAAGTTCTCTGCATGTCAAGTGTAGGTAAGGTTCTTCGCGTTGCATCGAATTAAACCACATGCTCCACCGCTTGTGCGGGCCCCCGTCAATTCATTTGAGTTTTAACCTTGCGGCCGTACTCCCCAGGCGGTCTACTTAGCGCGTTAGCTTCGCTACTCACAACCTATAGTCGCAAACAGCTAGTAGACAGCGTTTACGGCGTGGACTACCAGGGTATCTAATCCTGTTCGCTACCCACGCTTTCGCACCTGAGCGTCAGTCTTTGGCCAGGGAGTCGCCTTCGCCACTGATGTTCCTCCAGATCTCTACGCATTTCACCGCTACACCTGGAATTCCACTCCCCTCTCCAAGACTCTAGTCTGCCAGTTCTAAATGACCCTCCCAGGTTGAGCCCGGGGCTTTCACATCTAGCTTAACAAACCGCCTGCGTGCGCTTTACGCCCAGTAATTCCGATTAACGCTCGCACCCTCCGTATTACCGCGGCTGCTGGCACGGAGTTAGCCGGTGCTTCTTCTGTGACTAACGTCAATATGTGCAGGTATTAACTACACATCCTTCCTCATCACTGAAAGTGCTTTACAACCCGAAGGCCTTCTTCACACACGCGGCATGGCTGGATCAGGGTTGCCCCCATTGTCCAATATTCCCCACTGCTGCCTCCCGTAGGAGTCTGGGCCGTGTCTCAGTCCCAGTGTGGCTGTCCTTCCTCTCAAAACAGCTAGAGATCGTCGCCATGGTGAGCTCTTACCTCACCATCTAGCTAATCTCACTTGGGTTCATCCGGTAGCGAGAGCCTAAGCCCTCTTTGGTCCGTAGACGTTATGCGGTATTAGCCACCGTTTCCAGTGGTTGTCCCCCTCTACCGGGCAGATCCCCAAGCATTACTCACCCGTCCGCCGCTCGTCAGCAGAGAAGCAAGCTTCTCTCTGTTACCGCTCGACTTGCATGTGTTAGGCCTGCCGCCAGCGTTCAATCTGAGCCATGATCAAACTCTTCAATTAAATAATCATGAATATCTTTGGCTGACACTCTTTTAACGAGTGCCCACACAGATTGTCTCGTTGCAAATTGTTAAAGAACATTTCGCTTCAAATCCAAGCTTGGCTTGCCCTGAAGCGGGATGCGCATTCTACGCCAACCCCATCGACTGTCAAGCATTTTTATTTAAAAAGTTGCTTGCCTTTCCCTGTCTCGCTGAAGCGCTTAAATGCCTCTTCAGCAACTTCGATTCGCGTCCTGCTGCGGCGCCGTTAGTGGCTGTCCCGTCGAAGTGCGGCGCATTCTACAGCTCCCCGCTTATCCTGCAAGTGGTTTTTGATATTTTTTATCATTACAGGGTTCTTTTGCACATATTTGCACCAATCGGTTATTTTCTGTTTAAATAGGTTACTATTTTGTTAATTTTGAACTTGTTAGCTTACATAAGGTCTTAAAGCTGACAGAAGTAACCTGAAAGGTCCTATTTAATGAAGCTGCAACTCCCGGTTTTGGTAACCTGCTGTTGTTTAAGCCTACTCGGCCTTACTCAGGAAAGGACTCCCCAGAGTATCGACACAAAAACAGCTCAATTCTTAGAGTCTCAAATAGAGCGCTCAGCTTCGGTTGGACATGGTGTCCGAAACGTTGTAAGTCACTACCCTGAAGATGTTGAAATCATCGTCGGTACCGCTCTGGATATGTATCCGGAAAAATACAAGGAGATCATCCACGCCGCCATCTCAGCACAACCGGCACTCACTCATGACGTGGTGCAGATTGCTATCGACAAGGGCATCACCGAGTGTGTTGAGATCGTCGAAACTGCGATCAAAGCCGAACCCAGTTACGTAGATTTTGTAGTAAACGCCGCTGCCAACTCTAGTCCAGAGCAGTTGGATGATATTATTCGGGTCGCGGTACAAACCGAACCTCAATCCGCTGATGCTATTGTTCGCTCGGTGGCCAAAGCACAGCCCAATCGACTCATGGAAATCATGGTGTCGGCCCTGAACGCCGTACCGATTGTGGGTGAGTACGTTGTCGAGGCATTGCTGGCCGCACACCCCGCTAGTGCTGAAACCGTAATGAGTGCGGCTATCCACCACTATGAAAATAACGATGATGAATTAAAACGTGTTTTTGAAAGCGCTCGCAGTGTCGGTATCAGTAAAGAGCAACTCCGAGAGCTGGGCCTGAAAAATGGTATGTCTCAAGAACAGTTAACGGTCATGCTGTCTAATAATTAAAAATCTATCACGAACAGCTTGACGGTTAGTCTGCCAAGCTGCATTTCAGACAAAAAAAAGCCGGGTTATACCCGGCTTTTTTATACTTTTGTGTCAGCTTATTCAGCTGCAGCTTCTTCGGTTACTTCTTCCGCTTCTACTGGACGGTCAACAAACTCAATGTAGGCCATAGGAGCTTTGTCACCGGTACGGTAGCCGCATTTTAAGATGCGGACATACCCACCAGGACGCTCGCTATAACGAGGACCTAAGTCAGTGAATAGTTTACCAACCACTTCTTTATCACCAGTGCGGGCGAACGCCAGACGGCGATTAGCAACACTGTCTTGCTTAGCAAGGGTGATAAGCGGCTCAATAACGCGACGCAACTCTTTCGCCTTTGGCAGGGTTGTTTTGATGATTTCGTGTTTCACCAAAGAACCGGCCATATTGCGAAACATCGCTTGACGATGGCTGCTGTTACGATTTAACTGACGACCACTCTTACGATGGCGCATGGTTCTTTCCTTCTTATCAAATCAGTTTAACTTGCGACCTGATTAGTCTTTCTCAACCAGACTCTCTGGTGGCCAGTTCTCCAGGCGCATGCCCAGAGACAAACCACGAGACGCCAAGACGTCTTTGATTTCTGTGAGAGACTTCTTACCTAAGTTAGGCGTTTTCAGCAATTCAACTTCGGTGCGTTGCACCAGGTCACCGATATACTGGATAGCTTCTGCTTTCAGACAGTTTGCAGAGCGGACCGTAAGCTCCAGATCATCTACTGGGCGAAGCAGAATCGGATCAAACTCCGGCTTCTCTTCTTTCGCTTCTGGTTCCTTGATATCGCGTAGTTCAACGAAAGCATCCAACTGCTCAGCCAAAATTGTGGCGGCGCGGCGGATGGCTTCTTCTGGATCCAATGTACCATTGGTTTCCATATCGATGATCAGCTTGTCCAAGTCGGTGCGCTGCTCAACACGAGCAGAGTCAACGGAGTAAGCGATACGCTCTACAGGGCTGAATGAGGCATCTAACAACAAGCGGCCAATCGGACGCTCGTCATCTTCAGAGGAACGACGGGTTGATGCAGGAACGTAACCGCGTCCCATTTCCACCTTGATGCGCATCTCGATAGAGGCATCACCTGTCAGAGTACAGATGTGGTGGTCAGGGTTAGCAATGGTTACGTCACCGTCATGCTGAATATCGCCAGCAACAACAGGGCCTGCACCGGACTTAACCAGTGTTAGGGTCGCTTCCTCTTTGCCTTCCAGACTTACTGCTAAGCCTTTCAGGTTCAACAGGATTTCAATAACGTCTTCCTGCACGCCTTCTTTGGCGGTGTACTCGTGCAGTACGCCGTCAATTTCTACTTCTGTGACAGCACAACCTGGCATAGAAGACAGCAGAATACGACGCAGTGCGTTACCGAGTGTGTGTCCAAAACCACGCTCCATGGGCTCAAGAGTCACCTTGGCACGGGTGTTGGATACGTTTTCTATCTCGACTAACCTTGGTTTAAGGAATTCAGTTACAGAACCCGACATTGTTTCCTCTCTTTGACCTTTAACTTTACTTACTGTAAAGCTCGACGATCAGCTGTTCGTTAATTTCGGCAGACAGATCGCTACGCTCAGGAAGACGCTTGAACGTGCCTTCCATCTTCTTGCTGTCAACCTCTATCCAAGTTGGCTTCTCACGCTGGTCAGCCAGTTCCAGTGCCGCACTGATGCGAGCCTGGTTCTTAGCTTTCTCACGTACAGACACAACGTCTTCAGCAGATACGCTAAAAGAAGGAATGTTCACAACGCGACCGTTTACCAGAATGGCCTTGTGGCTTACCAACTGACGCGCTTCAGCACGAGTGCTGGCGAAGCCCATACGATAAACCACGTTGTCCAGACGTTGTTCCAACAGTTGCAACAGGTTTTCACCGGTGTTGCCTTTCAGACGAGCTGCTTCTTTGTAGTAGTTACGGAATTGCTTTTCCAGTACGCCATAAGAGCGACGTACTTTTTGCTTTTCACGTAGCTGCACACCGTAATCAGACAAACGGCCACGACGGGCGCCGTGCTGACCAGGCGCATTATCGATTTTACATTTCGAATCGATAGCTCGAACGCCGCTTTTCAGGAACAGATCCGTTCCTTCGCGACGGCTAAGTTTGAGTTTAGGACCCAAATATCTTGCCATGTTCTTTCTCCAACTGTCCTTGAACGGCGCTTATACGCGACGTTTCTTGGGTGGACGACAACCGTTGTGAGGAATAGGGGTCACATCGGTAATATTAGTGATACGGTAACCTGTTGCATTCAGGGCACGGATCGCAGATTCACGACCTGGACCGGGACCTTTAACGAACACTTCCAGATTCTTCAGACCGTATTCCTGAGCCGCTGTACCAGCGCGCTCGGCTGCTACCTGAGCAGCGAAAGGGGTCGACTTACGAGAACCACGGAAGCCGGAGCCACCCGCAGTTGCCCATGCCAAAGCGTTACCCTGACGATCTGAAATGGTCACAATTGTATTGTTGAAAGACGCATGGATATGAGCCATACCGTCTGCAACCTGGCGTTTTACGCGTTTACGTGTACTGCGTGTTGGTGCTTTTGCCATAATAACCCCCGCTTACTTCTTAATCGGTTTACGAGGACCCTTACGGGTACGCGCATTTGTTTTCGTGCGCTGACCACGAACAGGTACACTGCGACGGTGGCGAATACCACGGTTACAGCCTAGGTCCATCAGACGTTTAATACTCATTGATACTTCGCGGCGTAGATCACCTTCAACGGTGAATTTACCTACTTGCTCACGCAGCTTATCAACTTGGTTCTCATCAAGATCTTTAATCTTGGTTGTCTCTGCAACACCAGCAGCGGCACAAATGCTCTTTGCACGCGTTGAGCCGATACCGAAAATGCTCGTCAGAGCAATGACGGCGTGCTTGTGTTCAGGGATGTTAATGCCAGCGATACGGGCCACTAACAGCACTCCTCTAAGTTAGAATTGTCGTCGACCTAAAAAGCCCGTTAGGATACTTAGGCGACGTCAAAATTGCAAATTTAGCTCAAAAACTGAGCCGCTTTCTTAACCCTGCCGTTGCTTATGCTTAGCTTCGGTACAGATCACACGCACAACACCGTTGCGCTTGATGATCTTACAGTTACGGCAGATCTTCTTTACAGATGCACGAACTTTCATTTCGTCACTCCGTTTCTGACCAACTTACCGGCCGTAGCCTTTCAGGTTGGCTTTTTTGAGAACAGAATCATATTGATGGGACATCAAATGAGTCTGCACCTGTGCCATAAAGTCCATGATAACCACTACGATAATCAGCAGTGATGTGCCGCCAAAGTAGAACTGAACGTTCCAGGCGATCATCATGAATTCGGGCACCAAACAAATAAAGGTAATGTAAAGCGCACCAGCCAGTGTCAGACGAGTCATCACTTTATCGATGTATCGCGACGTTTGCTCACCGGGACGAATACCGGGAACAAAAGCACCAGACTTCTTCAGGTTATCTGCCGTCTCGCGAGGGTTAAACACCAACGCGGTGTAGAAGAAACAGAAGAAGATAATGGTTGCTGCGTACAACATCACATAGAGTGGCTGGCCAGGGGACAACATCAGTGACACATCCTGCAACCAGGACATGGACTCATTTTGGCCGAACCAGCTTGCCAGTGTTCCGGGAAACAGAATGATGCTGGATGCGAAGATCGGTGGAATAACACCTGCCATATTAACCTTAAGCGGTAGATGGGTGCTTTGCGCGGCAAACACCTTACGGCCCTGCTGACGCTTAGCATAGTTGACCACGATTCGACGTTGGCCACGTTCCACAAATACCACAAAGTAGGTCACGGCGATGACAATGACACCGATCAACAACAAGAACAGCAGATTCAGGTCGCCCTGTCTGGCTTGTTCGAATGTCTGACCTAATGCCGTCGGCAGACCGGCGACAATACCCGCAAAAATCAGGATCGAGATACCGTTACCGATACCTCGTTCCGTAATCTGCTCACCTAACCACATCAAAAACATGGTGCCGGTGACCAGACTCACCACGGCCGTAAAGTAAAAGCCGAAACCAGGATTGATCACCAAACCTTGCATCAGATTAGGCAGATTGGTGGCAATACCAATCGATTGGAAGGTCGCCAATACCAGTGTCCCGTAACGGGTGTACTCACTGATTTTACGACGTCCTGCCTCGCCCTCTTTCTTCAGCTCCGCCATGGCCGGATGAACTACGGTCATCAACTGCATGATAATGGAGGCTGTGATGTAAGGCATGATACCTAAGGCAAGCACCGACGCCCGCTCAAGCGCACCACCGGAGAACATGTTAAACATTTCTACGATGGTGCCTTTTTGCTGTTCGAACAACTCGGCCAGCACGGCAGGGTCAATACCTGGAATAGGTACGAAAGAGCCGAGCCTGAATACGATAATCGCACCCAAGACAAACAGCAGTCTTGACTTCAGCTCAGACAGACCGCCTTTTGCGCCTGATTCCAGTCCTGGTTTAGCCATTTAGCTTATTCCTCTACTTTACCGCCAGCGGCTTCGATTGCTTCACGAGCGCCTTTGGTTACCTTTAAGCCACTTACGGTCACTGCACGAGCCGCTTCACCGCTTTTGATCACTTTCACGAACTCGACGTGCTTACGCACGATGCCAGCCGCTTTCAACGTTTCCAGTGATGCAACATCACCGTCCACTTTAGTGATCTCAGTCAGGGTTACCTGATCGGTAACGAAAGACTTACGCGAGGTGAAGCCGAACTTAGGCAGACGACGCTGGATAGGCATTTGGCCACCCTCGAAACCAGGCTTCACAGTGCCGCCAGAACGAGATTTTTGACCTTTGTGGCCACGGCCACCGGTTTTGCCTAAGCCAGAGCCGATACCACGACCGACACGCTTAGCTGTATTTTTGGCTCCTGGTGCAGGAGCAATAGTATTCAAACGCATGATTACTCCTCCACGATCTCAACCATGTAGTTTACTTTATTGATCATGCCGCGAACTGCTGGAGTATCTTCCAATTCACGAACATGACCAATGCGACGCAAGCCCAAGCCAGTCAAAGTGGCTTTGTGCTTGGGCAAACGAGCGATAGCGCTCTTGGTTTGCTTTACTTTGATCGTTTTAGCCATGTTCAATTACCCCAAAATCTCTTCGACGGACAGACCACGCTTCGCGGCAACATCCTGAGGCGCCTTCATATCCTGAAGAGCCTTGATAGTCGCACGAACCACGTTCATCGGGTTGGTGGAGCCGTAACATTTTGACAGTACGTCATGCACGCCAGCCACTTCCAGTACCGCACGCATCGCACCACCGGCGATGATACCCGTACCTTCAGAAGCAGGTTGCATATAAACTTTGGAACCAGAATGACGCCCTTTTACGGCGTGCTGCAGCGTGGTGCCTTTCAGGGTTACAGAAACCTGATTACGACGTGCACGCTCCATTGCTTTCTGGATAGCGGCAGGAACTTCCCGCGCTTTACCATAGCCAAAGCCAACGCGACCATTGCCATCACCCACTACAGTCAGTGCGGTGAAGCTAAAGATGCGACCACCTTTAACGACTTTTGATACACGATTTACGGCAATCAGCTTTTCTAACAGTTCACCGTTTTGAACTTCTACTTTAGCCATAACTCACTCCTAGAACTGAAGACCTGCTTCGCGAGCAGCATCAGCCAATGCCTTCACTCGACCGTGATATTTGAAACCGCTACGGTCAAAAGACACGTCTTTAATGCCTTTCTCGATAGCGCGCTCAGCAATCGCTTTACCTACAGCAGTTGCTGCTTCGACGTTACCCGTCGTTTTCAGCGATTTACGCAGGTCGGCTTCCACCGTTGAAGCAGCCGCCAGCACTTCTGAACCCGTAGGGGCGATCAGCTGTGCATAAATATGGCGGGGTGTACGGTGAACGACCAGACGATGCGCTGCCAATTCTCTGATTTTCATGCGACCGCGGGTAGCGCGGCGCAAACGAGATGCTTTCTTATCCATCGTATCACCCACCTACTTTTTCTTAGCTTCTTTACGACGCACAACTTCATCGGCGTAACGCACACCTTTACCTTTGTAAGGCTCTGGTGGACGGAAACCACGAATGTTAGCTGCGACCTGACCTACCAAATGCTTAGAAGCGCCTTTTACAACCACTTCAGTTTGGCTAGGAGTTTCAACGGTAATACCTTCAGGCATTTCGTAAACTACCGGGTGAGAGAAGCCCAGCGTCAGGTTCAGCTTTTTACCTTGCGCTTGCGCACGGTAACCAACACCATTCAGCTCCAGCTTTTTCTCGAATCCGTTAGCCACGCCGTGAACCATGTTGTTCACAATGGCGCGAGCCGTACCCGCCTGGGCCCAAGACTCAGGGCTTTCTTTGCGAGGTGAGGCTTTGAATTCACCTTCTTCCTGAACCAGTTCAACTTGATCGTTGAAAGTCTCGCTCAGCGTACCGTTCTTACCTTTAACTGTGACTTCTTGTCCCGCGATAGTGATTTCTACACCGTCCAGGATCTTCACAGGGGCTTTTGCGACACGTGACATCTTAATACCTCCGTTACGCTACATAGCCGATGATCTCACCGCCCATGCCGGCTTTACGCGCAGCGCGGTCAGTCATCACACCCTTGGATGTAGAAACAATCGCGACACCCAAACCGCCCAATACTTTTGGCAGCTCATCTTTTTTCTTATAGATGCGCAGACCAGGACGGCTCACACGTTCAATTGTTTCGATTACTTTTTTGCCCTCGAAGTACTTCAACGTCACTTCCAGAGTTGGCTTAACGTCGCCGGACACCTGGTAATCAGCGATGTAACCTTCATCTTTCAGCACTTTGGCTACTGCGGTACGCAGCTTAGAAGAAGGCATCGACACTGACACCATGCTGGCCAGCTGACCGTTACGGATGCGGGTAAACATATCCGCGATAGGATCTTGCATGCTCATATCTGCTACTCCTTACCAGCTGGCTTTTTTCAGGCCAGGGACTTCACCACGCATGGCTGCTTCACGCAGCTTGATCCGGCTCAGGCCGAACTTGCGCAGGTAACCATGGGGACGACCAGTTACACGACAACGGTTACGCTGGCGTGAACGAGACGAGTCACGGGGTAACTTTTGCAGTTGCATTACAGCATCCCAGCGCTCTTCGTCAGAAGAGTTTACACTGCTGATAATCGCTTTCAGATTGGCACGTTTCTCAGCGTACTTAGCGACCAGTTTGGCGCGTTTCGCTTCGCGTGCTTTCATTGATTGTTTTGCCATAACCCTACACCTTATTTTCTGAACGGGAAGTTAAAAGCAGCCAGCAGAGCGCGACCTTCCTCATTCGTCTCAGCGCTGGTAGTGATAGTAATATCCATACCACGCACTGCGTCGACTTTATCGAAGTCGATTTCAGGGAAGATAATTTGCTCACGAACACCCATGCTATAGTTTCCACGGCCGTCGAAAGATTTCGCACTGAGACCACGGAAGTCACGGATACGCGGGATAGCGATTGAAATCAAACGCTCCAGGAACTCCCACATACGCTCGCCACGTAGGGTTACTTTACAGCCAATCGGATAGCCTTCACGGATTTTAAAACCCGCTACAGACTTACGTGCAACGGTAACTACCGGCTTTTGACCAGCAATTGCCTGCATATCAGCAGTGGCGTTTTCCAACACCTTTTTATCCGCTACAGCCTCACCCAGACCCATGTTCAGGGTGATTTTCTCAATCCGAGGGACTTGCATGACGCTTTTGTAACCGAACTGCTTCGCAAGTTCTGCCACTACTGTTTCTTTATAGAAATCATGCAGTTTCGCCATCGTTCTCTCCAATTATTAAACTAAGTCACCGCTCGACTTTAAGAAGCGAACCTTCTTACCGTCTTCAACGCGGAAACCAACGCGATCCGCTTTACCCGTTTGAGGGTTAACGATCGCAACATTAGATACGTGAATGGATGCTTCTTTCTCGATGATGCCACCCGCTTCCCCCATGTGAGGGTTCGGCTTCTGGTGTTTTTTCACCACATTCACACCTTCGACGATCAGACGGTCAGTTTCAGTCAGCACCTTCAGGACTTTGCCTGTTTTGCCTTTGTCTTTACCGGCCAATACGATAACTTCATCATCACGACGAATTTTTCTAGCCATTATCGTGACTCCTTATAGTACCTCAGGGGCCAGTGAGATGATCTTCATGAATTTATCTCCACGAAGCTCACGGGTTACCGGTCCAAAGATACGCGTACCAATAGGTTGATTGTTGTTGTTCAACAATACTGCTGCGTTGTTATCAAAACGGATCAAAGAACCGTCAGGACGACGAACGCCTTTCCTAGTACGCACCACCACTGCATTCAGTACGTCACCTTTTTTAACCTTACCGCGAGGAATTGCTTCCTTAACGGTAATTTTGATGATGTCACCGATATGTGCATAACGGCGATGCGAGCCACCTAGAACCTTAATACACTGAACCCTGCGAGCGCCCGAGTTATCGGCCACATCCAGGTTAGTTTGCATTTGGATCATCTTAGTGCTCCGCTGTTGTTTCGGCCTGAAATCAGACCTTTAGCTGCTTTAATAGTCTTACCCCTATAAAAAGGGCGCGAAATCATAACAGAAAATAACCCGCAGGCATAGAAAAGAAGTAAAAAAAGATTCGTGGTCACCAGAAAGGTGCCAAAGAGGAAAAAATGAGGCCGCTTTTCGATAGCGATACCTTGGCACTATAACGCCAGAGGCGAATTTGAGCAACTCAAATTACGCCCCGGCGTGATGATTTTTTATTCAGCAAAAGCGCTTAGGCACCAACTGTCCGTTGCCGTACCACCTCGAACAGGCACACGCCGGTTGCCACCGACACATTCAGGCTGGATACGGAGCCTGCCATAGGTAGCTTAATCAGCTCATCGCAGTGTTCGCGAGTTAAGCGACGCATGCCTTTTCCTTCTGCCCCCATCACCAGCGCCATTGGACCGGTTAATTTGGCCTGATAAATATCTTGCTCTGCCTCGCCGGCAGTACCTACTACCCAGACGCCGGCTTGCTGAATGTCTTTCAGCGTGCGCGCCAGATTGGTCACCTGCACCAAAGGCACCACTTCGGCGGCACCACAAGCCACTTTGCGCACCGTGGCAGTCAGCTTGGCAGATTTGTCTTTCGGCACCACCACGGCATGAACCCCGGCCGCATCTGCGGTGCGCAAACAGGCTCCGAGGTTGTGAGGATCCGTTACTCCATCCAGTACCAGCAGAAACGGCTGGTCAGCATCCTGAATAATCTGCTGCAAGTCATGCTCATCGTACTGACGACCCGGTTTGGCCCTGGCGACCACGCCTTGATGCTGCTCGCCACCGACCTTATCGTCCAGTACCCGTCGCTGACAGAACTGACAGGCAATGCCAAAGCGCCGGGCCTGATTGACAATGTTGGTTAAGCGTTTGTCATCGCGGCCTTTTAATACAAAAAGCTCGATGAGTCGCTCCGGCTCGCGCTCCAGTACCGACTCCAACGCATGAATACCGTATAGCCATTCCTGCGCCATTACTTCTTGGCCCTCTTCTCCGCGTCCTTCTTACGGTTTCGGGCACGTTTGGCTTTTTTATCGGAGATCTTACCGATTTTAACCTTCTTGCCGCCTTTACCGCGTCCTACTGGCGCATCCAGCACAAAGTCAATCTTCTTATCGTCCAGATTCACTCCGGCAACCTTAACCCGAATCGAATCCCCCAGACGATACTTGATCCCAGAAGCCTCACCCACCAAATATTGCTTCACTTCATCATAGTGGTAATAGTCATTATCCAAGGCGGTGATATGCACCAGCCCATCAATATGAAAATCGCTCAGGCGCACGAAGAAACCAAAATTGGTCACCGAGGCAATCACGCCATCGAAGCTGTCTCCGACATGGTCTTGCATAAACTCACACTTCAACCAATCGGCTACATCCCGGGTTGCATCATCGGCTCGCCGCTCTGTCATCGAACACTGCTCGCCCAGTTGCAGGGTTTCTTCCACCGAGTAAGCCTTACCGCCGGTATGACTCTTACGCTTGGCTTTCTTGTCGTTAATGGCCTTAATCGCCCTGTGTACCACCAAATCCGGGTAACGACGTATCGGCGAGGTGAAGTGCGCATAGGCATCCAGCGCCAGACCAAAGTGACCGATGTTCTCTCGATCATAGACCGCCTGTTTCATAGAGCGCAGCAACATGGTCTGAATCAACTCTTGATCCGGACGGTGAGCAATCTTATCCACGATGGTGCTGAAATCCGACGGTGATGGATCATCGGTAATACCGTGAGGGATTCCCACCTCGGCAAGATAGCTAAGGAAAGCCACCAGACGTTCACTGTCGGGCTTGTCATGCACCCGGTAAAGGCCTTCGGCCTCGTGTTTTTCGAGATATTTAGCAGCACACACATTGGCCAGGATCATGCATTCTTCGATCATCTTATGGGCGTCGTTGCGCTCCACCGGTACGATATGATCGATCTTGCGTTCGGCGTTAAAGATAAACTTGTTTTCCTGAGTCTCAAATTCGATGGCACCACGACGCAGGCGTGCCTTGCGCAATGTGCGATACAGACCGTGTAAATCTTTTAAATGAGGGACCAAATGTTCATAGCGCTGATGCAATTCAGGATCGCCCTGAATAATGTCCCACACCTTAGTGTAAGTCAGTCGGGCCTTAGAGTTCATCACCGCTTCATAGAAGGTAAAGTCTTCCAGTTTACCCTGCTTGCTTATCTGCATCTCGCAGACCATACACAACCGATCAACCTGAGGGTTTAGCGAGCAAAGCCCGTTGGACAATACCTCGGGTAACATAGGGACAACCTGCTCGGGGAAATACACCGAGTTACCACGGTTGATGGCCTCACTGTCGAGCGGAGATTCGGGGTGCACATAATAGCTGACATCGGCAATCGCCACCCATAAGTGCCAGCCGCCCTCATCACGCGGCTCACAGAATACCGCATCGTCAAAGTCACGAGCGTCTTCGCCGTCGATGGTCACCAACGGCATTTCTCGCAGGTCCACCCTGTTTTTCTTCGCCTCTTCGGGCACCTGTTCAGTCAGGTCCTTTATGGCTTTATTGACTGAACCTGGCCATTGGTGAGGAATATCGAAGTTACGCAGTGCCGTTTGGATCTCCATGCCGGGAGCCATATGCTCGCCCAGCACTTCGGTAATTTTGCCCTGGGCGCTCATGCGCCGCAGTGGCCGCTTAGTGATCTCCACCACCACAATATTGCCCTGGCGCGCGCCTTGGATGTGCTCTGGCGGGATAATCACTTCCTGACAAATGCGGCTATCGTCTGGCACCACCAGGCCCACGCCGTTTTCGAAGAAGTACCGCCCCACCACAGGGTCCGGGCGGGTCTCGACCACCTGAACTATCTGAGCTTCGGTTTTACTACTTTTCTTGCGACTGGTGACTTCTTGCGCCAACACCTTATCGCCGTGCAATAAGCTGCGCATCTGAGGAGCAGGAATGAACATATCCGGCTTGCCGTCATCCCGTTTCAAGAAACCAAAACCATCACGATGGCCGATCACTCGTCCGGCGATCAGGTCCATGCGGTCCACTAAGGCGTATTTTTTATTACGATTGAAGAGTACCTGCCCTTCCCGCTCCATTGCGCGAAGGCGGCGCTGGATGCCGATCTTACTGTCTTCGTCGTCGGCTCCAGTTAGTTCACACAACTCCAACATGGACAGCGGTTTTCCCGCATCCTTAAGCAGTTGTAATAAGTATTCCCGGCTGGCCACCGGGTTGTCGTATTTTTGTTGTTCCCGTTTACGATAGGGATCGTTATGCATAGATGGCATATTTCCTTTAAATAGTAGCTGGCAGTATAACGGACTCGGCCCAATGACCACTAATCATTTGTCCAGATTCCTCTAGGTAAACATGCTTTCGTTGTAAGTTCAAAAAGTAATAACGCCCTCTGAAGTGCACATATAGAGCCACTAAATCATTGTTTTAAAATCACTTTCTATCTTATCGGCCAGTTACCTCTGGGTGCGATGAATGACGTTTTAACGCCAAGATGTAAATAAGCATTTCTCAACAGCTCATCAGAAACACTTACTGACATTTAGCGCCCAACTTCCTCCCATTAATGAGTTACTTAATAAGAACCGGCCAACGTTCGCCGGTACTAACCAACACAGAGGAAACCACTTATGAAAAACGTTTTAATGCTGACCGCTGGCTTGGCGCTTGCTAGCTCCGCTTTTATTACCCAGGCATCGGAGTCGGACAACGACTACATTTCCCCTTCGCTGGAGGCCAAACTGGTCAAAATCTGCGAAGCCGTGATGTCTGATAAACGCCTGAGATTGCACCTGAGCTTAAAAGCAAACCGACTGAGCGTCAGGGACATAAATCGAGGGCTAAAATGTAATGGTGAATCTCCCTATAACTTCGCGATGACCCATGAGGCCTACACCAACGCAGATTTTCTGAACCGAGGCCGGGTAGAGATCCGGGACATTGCCTATCAGCCCGTTTCTGTCACTGTGGCCGATTAGTCTGCACAAAGACCACAACGAAAGCGTCGGCCAAGGGCCGACGTTTTTATTTAACCGTCCAGTGATCGCTTCGCCTTTCTTACCGCTTTGGGGTGCATTAGCTTTTCTAAGCCGTCCAGACACTCGGCAATTTTCTCATGCTGTTGTTTATCCGCTGTGATGGCGTTATAGAGCCAATGGTAGGCATCTTCAAAATCGTAGGGGCTGCCATAGCCTTCGATAAATAACTCGGCCAGTTGGATCTGCGCCTCTAAGTGGCCCAACGAGGCAGCCTCGCGAAGGTAGATCACCGCTCGCTCTTTGTCCTGCTGAACCAGCTTACCTTGGGCATGATAGCGGCCGAGCTGCTCAAGACCGGCGGGCAACCCCTGCTGCGCGGCCTGTTCCATGTAGTGGATGCCGGACTCTGGATCGCGCTCCACACAGACACCCCAAGCCAGCATATCTCCCCATAAAAACTGATACGCTGGTACCTTCAGGGTTATGGCGCGCGCCTCAATATCCTGCACCAACTGACAATCATCCATCACTACCCGGTCCAGGTGCTCGTTGTCGTTGATCAACCTGATTAATTCATCCTGACTATAGATTTGCACCGCCTTCAGGTCTTCCTGGGCCTGAACCGAGGACGTCATAAGGAGACCGAGAAAGAGTTTTAACCACCAACGCATTGCGCACTCCAATTGAAAGCTTGACTATATATCGGCGAACGGGCTCATAGCTGAAGTCTAGCTTTTAATACGTCGTATCGCTTCTTCTAAATGACTGAGCGGACAGCCAAAGTTAATACGCACAAAGTCCTTATCACCGAAGTCGGCACCGGGCGAGGGGCCCACACCTTTATCTTCAAACCAGCCTTGAGGGTTTTCCACTCCCAGACCCGAGGCATCTATCCAGGCCAGGAATGTGGCCTGTGGGGCCAGCAGCTTCAAACCATCGATCTGATTGATTTGTTTCATCAGGTAGTCACGGTTGCGGCGTAAATAGGTCAGTTCATCCTGGTACCAGTGATCGCATCGCGTAAAGGCCGCTTCCGTGGCAATTAATCCCATCACATTGGCCCAGGGAACTATGCCTTGAGCGGCACGGTTAAAGGCGGCACGCAGTTTAGCATCGGGAATAATGGCAAATGAGGTACCAAGGCCGGCAATATTAAAGGTCTTGCTGGCCGCCATAAGCGTTACCGAACGCTCTGACAGGGCATCCAGCTTACCGGCCGGAATATGTGTTGCCTGCTCGTCCAAAACCAGATCGCAGTGCACTTCATCGGAGCAAAGCACCACATTGTTGCGTTCACAAATACTGGCGACTTGCTTGAGCTCGGACTCGGTCAGCACCGTTCCTACCGGGTTCATTGGGTTACACAGGATCAGCAGTTTGGCCTTGGGATCGGCGGCTTCCTTTTCCAGCTGCTCTAGATCGATCATCCACCGACCATCTTGCTCGACCGTGTTCACTTCCACCCGCTGCATTTGGTTAAACCCTGGCGCCGCCAACAAGGGCGGATAGTTAGGAGTCTGAACCAGAACCTTATCACCCGGCTCAGCATAGGCCTGACAAGCGACATTAAAAGCCGGGCACACACCAGGGTTCCAGACAATCCAATCCGGCTCAACCTGCCAGCCATGCTGTTTCTTCAGCCAACGTATAACGGCCTCTTTGCCGGGCTCATATTGGTTCGGCAAGGTATAACCGAGAAGACCATGGTCGACTCGCTCCCTCAGAGCCTGAAGTATCGGCTCCGCGCAACGAAACTCGGTATCCGCCACCCACATAGGCAACACATCCTGACCGCGATATTTTTCCCATTTAAAAGAATAATGGCGCGTGCGGTCGATTTCCTGGTCAAAGTGTTCTGTCATGGCGTACCTTTTTCGATTCAATGCCGATTAAAGGCCACACTATAGAGCGCTTTTCAGCCCGCGCACAACCTTGATCTGGAACAACTTATGACACAGCCGAATTTGACCAGCATCAAAGTCATTTTCCTGTTGTGAGTCAAACTATCACTATCCCAAAAAAGGAGAGTGACGATGAAAGAACGAGATAATGTTGGTGTATTAGACAGCGCTATTCGCTCCATGGTGGCTTGCGTCCTGTTAGCACTGGCCGTTGAGCAAATTTTTCCGACCGCGGTAAATCTGATTTTCGTCGCCGTTGGTGCCGCACTTTGGGTCAGTGTGTCGGTGGGTGTTTGCCCGCTGTACAAACTACTCGGGGTGGATACTTACCATAAGGTGGCGCATTAATTCTCTACCCCCTTAACAACAAAAAAAGCCGCAAAGCTCAGACTGGCCGTCAAGCCGCCCATAACAACCAGGGGCGTTCTTACATTACAGCGTCTGATACTGCGGCTTTTGTATTGCTCTATTGTAATTCAGTCAATTACAGTGCGTAGAGAAACAGCACGCAAAGCACCAGCCCGGTGACACCGAAAAAACCATATTCGACTTTGTTCTTCATCGCCGCCTGTCCCGACTCAGAGGGGCCTACACCCGCCATGATGATACTGGCCAAACCCAATGCAAACGCAACCAGCGCCACACCAAAGACGATAGCGTCAATCCAATTGCCCATAATTCACCTTAACCCACGTTCAACAAATCCAGAGCCGTATTATGCCCTAAACAAAATTAAAATCAGAGTGCGGTAGATCAAAAACCCAGCCTATTTACGGTGCATAACGCCACTGAAACTCAATTATGAAATTACTCCTCCGTAGGGCTCAAATTTGTTGTCATTTTGTGGCACTCTAGGATGAGTTAACCAACCACTTTAAGCTTATGAGCCAACAAGACGACAAGAAAGAACCTCAAATACGCTTAGACCAGGATGATCTGGACGTATTTCGCCGCCGTCCCAGCGGCTCACCACCGCCATCGGGCAATCTCGACAGCGATCAACCGTCCCCTTCCGGTGGCAGCTCAAAAGTTGCTATCATCAGCTTAATTTTGGTGCTCATCAGTCTCGGCTTTTCTGGCTGGCTGTATTCGATTAACCAGCAACAGCAACAGGCCTTGACGCAGACCCAGCAGCGACTGGACGAGTTACAGCAGCAGATCTCCGCCACCGACGAAGAGTTTGGTCAATCCGCCTATGCCATCCGTGATGAGCTTAAGCAGGTAAAAGACAAAACCGACACCTTATGGACAGAGATGGACAAACTCTGGGCCTCAGCATGGCGGCGCAACCAGTCGGAGATCAAAGAGCTTAATAGCAAGCTGATGCAGAGCTTGGCTAAGCTGGAAAAAGCCGACGATGGCATGCAGGCTAGCCTCAGCCAGTTAGACAAAGGCCAAAAACAGGTACAGCAACAGCTTAATCAACTTGCTTCACTGAAAACCAGCGTCAACGACAATGGTATATTGCTGGCTGCACTGCAGGACAGAGTCGGTGCTCAGCAAAACACGCTTAAACAGTTACAGTCCCGTTTCGAGCAGATGCAACAGGCCGGCTCCAACCAGGCACAGGAAATCACCGAACTACGTCAGCAACTGGCCGAGGCCAGTGCTCAAAACGCCCGCTTACGTCAACGCATTACCGATATGCAGAAAGCTCAGCAACCGGTCACTGTTGGCGAAAACTCCTGATTATCCGTACCAATAGTTGGTGAAATAAACCAACTATTGGTATTCCCCTTTCTGGTCAAGCACAAGAAGCTTTATTAACCTATTGTTTAATAAAGAAAATCAACCTTGGCCTGAAGCTTGCTCATTATGGGCAACATAATGACAAAAGGAAATTACTATGCGTTTAATGGCACTGACTTTCATCGCCCTAATGAGCAGCTCGGCATTGGCCCACGACTCGGACTGTGATCTTACCCTGAACGGGGATGTCACTCTTAAGCAAGGCACCCTGACCGCTTCCCTCAACAACAATCAAAGTTTGAAATTAGATGGACAACAAGCCTGGCTGGATGGCCAAGCCCTTGATCTTAATGATGACCAACAAGCCTTATTAAATCAGTATCACAGTGAGTCTCTGACGTTGGCCCCCAAGGTCGCGGACATCGCTTTGGACGCTCTCGATTTAGCGAATGACGGCGTTACCCTGGCGTTTGGCGAGTTGTTCGGTCCCGATGACGATCTGGTCATGGATCTGACCCAACAAATCGGTCAGCTACGCTCCGACGTTCACCAACAGTTTTATGCTGAAGATGGCAGTATCCGTTTTGAGTCAAAGAACTTCGATGAAAAATATCTAAACCGGGAATTCGAACAAAAGCTGGAAAACACTATTGAAGATGCGGTGTCACGCTCGGTTGGCAAGATGATGATGAAGATCGGCCAGCAGATGATCAGCGGTGAAAGTTCGCCTGAAGAGTTCGAGCATCAAATGGAAAACTTCGGTGAGCGCCTCGAAGTGCAAATGGAGCAAAAAGCCGGCTTGGTAGAACAACGAGCCAGTCAGCTGTGCAGTGACTTTCGGGCTCTGGATGATCTGGAACGCCGAATTCAAAATCAGATCCCTGAGCTAAACGGACTGGATCTCATTGAACTTCGCGGTAAACGTCTTAAGTAAGCAACATGAAAAATACTTACGCACTCATCGGCTGTGGCTGGCTGGGCCTGCCACTGGCCGAATCCTGGCTTCGGCAAGGCCACCATGTAATAGGGACAACCCGCAGTCAGGACAAGGCAGACCAACTGGCGACCCTGGGTATTCAGCCTCAGTTATTTGCCCTAGGCGAGCGCCTGCCACCTGTCGTCGCCAAAGCCGATGCAGTGGTGCTCAATATCCCACCGGGTCGCAAAAACCTTAAACCCGAGTCCTTTCGGCAAAACATAGAAGCGCTGCTTGCTCAGGTAAGCTCACAAACCAAGCTGCTGTTTATCAGCACCAGTTCGGTGTTTGGTCAGCATCAGAGCGAGGTAGACGAAGCCAGCGCCACCGAGCCGGATACCCCATCCGGTGAGTTGCATTGTCAGCTGGAAGCTCACCTACACTCTCATTTTGGCACAAGGGCCAGCGTGTTGAGGCTGGCGGGCCTTATCGGTGGTGACAGGCACCCCGTTAAAATGCTGGCAGGCCGCAAGCTCGATAACGGTCAACGCCCGGTAAACCTGATTCACCGCGACGATGTAATTAACGCCATAAACGCTATCGTTCGTCTTAATCATTGGGGGTACACATTGCATCTGGCGGCCAACGACCACCCTAGCCGCGACACATTTTATACCTGGGCGGCCAAACAGGCAGGGCTGGCTCTCCCCTCTTTTACCAGAGATGAGGGACCGGCTAAAATCATCCATAGTCAGCAAACACAAAAAAGGCTGGGGTTGACCCTTGCCTACCCCAGCCCTTTCGATATGCCGGTTCCGGTGTCTGATTAGCCGATTAACGCGACACCGAAGTACTTAATTGCCACCGTATTAATGAACACCGCAGCCAGGATAACCGGAATAAACGTGCCCAGAGAGAAGTCCACATAACGCTCCAGCCAGGTGCCTTTGTAACCCGGATCGCCCTCATGCAACTCCTGGTTAAAGTTGCGCTTTTTCCAGCGGTAGGTCACTAGCAAGCAGATCAGCAGGCCGTTGAGCGGCAGTATCGTCTCGTAAAACACATCCACAATCACATCGAAAAACGACTTACTCACCCCGGCGTACTCGGTAAATTCGGTAAACCAGGGCAACATGCCAAACGACGTAGCCGACAAAATTGCCAGAATACCGATCAATACTCCTAACGTCAGCAATGCCTTGCGGCGGCTCATGTTGCGCTCATCCATCAGCGCTGCCGTGGGCACTTCGATAATAGACACCAAAGAGGTTATGGCAGCAAAGAGTACCAGCAGGAAGAATACTGCAGCCACCGCGCTGGCACCGGTATATCCGATGGAGCTTTGCAAGGCCACAAAAATCTTGGGCAGGAAGGTAAAGATCATGCCCACTGATGAGTCGCTCAGCTCGCTGACATTCACATCAGGATTAAAAGAGAACACCGCTGGTAACAACATTAAACCAGCCACAAACGCCACGCAGGTATCCGCCAGCGCCACCAGCTTAGCCGAGCCGGGCACCGAGTTACGTTTACTCAGATAAGATCCGTAGGTCAGCAGAATACCCATGCCCAGCGACAGCGAGAAAAACGCCTGCGACAAGGCACCGCTGACCACGGAGGCATTCAGCTTGGAAAAGTCTGGCACCAGATAGTACTCCACTCCAGCCATGGCATTATCCAGAGTCAGTACGAACACCATTAACCCCACCAGCATAAAAAACAGCCCCGGCATAAGGATTTTCGAGGCCCGCTCGATACCGTTTTTAACCCCACCTTGTAGGATCAAAAACACAATGGCCGCTACCGCGATCATGTAGTAGAAAATTTCGTTGCTATTGATAAAGGCGCCGAAGGCACCAGGCTCAGCCAGAGAGGCCAGATCGCCGCTGAGCACATGAACCAGATAACCGAACAGCCACACGGTGATCACGGTATAAAAAACGCCGATCATAAACGGCGTGATAACGGCTAGTGCTCCGGCCAATCGCCAGTGGGTTTCACCTTCGGAGATAGTGTTGTAGGTCCCAAGTGGATCCTTACCAGCCCGACGCCCGGCAGACATCTCCGCCATCATCACTGGCAGGCAGACAAAAAACACAAAGATGGCGTAGGTCAACAAGAAAGCCCCGCCTCCATTTTTGGTGGCAGCCACCGGAAAGCCCACCATGTTGCCGATGCCCACGGCAGAGCCTGCCGCTGCCAGGATAAAACCAAGTCGGGAGCCAAACTGCTCGCGCTGTTCAGTCATGTCACACCTGTTATTGTTATTTTGATCAGAGCGATGTTAACAGGGCGATCACAAAATGTCTTTTACCAACACCGTAAAATCCATGGCATTCAACCTTTACCATTCTCTGGCCTTGCCCTGCCAGTCCAGCCAGGAGCCGGCGCGAGCTTGGCACTTATCCAATGCTCCTGACTAGTGGCTTCGCCGTTATCTTATATTTGAGTGTCCTGGAAACCACCATGGCCAGCGCGCAGTTTAACGTGCCGACCATGTGATCCAGTCAATGGGATGCCACTTTCCAAGACCCAGAAATTGGCTCACGGTCAGTTCGGCTTCCCAATTTGATCGGTTATCGTTTCCGTAGCTCGGTAACAGTTTCCCCCTCCACGCCCCAATTGTCGGTCGACACCTCGTCAATAACCACATGGGTAGTGGCAGGGTTCTTGTTCAACACATCGGCCAGCAGTCGGGTCGTTTCCTGAATCAACCGGCGTTTCTGTTCGGTGGTGACGTTCTCGTCGGTGACTTTAATGTTTACATAAGGCATTCATGAGTCCTCTTTTTTGGTGATTGGTTAGCCTCGGGCTTCAATTAGGTCGTGGCTGGCGCGTACATCTTGTTGACGATCTTCCAGACACCGTCCTCCTCAAGAAAACCCAGGTAGTCGGTAAAGTTGCCATGAGGGAGCGGGCATGCCACTTTCACCATCGCCTGGCTTCCGGCCAGTTCCACCGAGAGGATCTTGTATTCCTCAGGGTGTCCGATGTGCGCCGGTACAGGGCGTGTTGCGACATCGGCCAGCCATTCATCGAGTGTGCGCCTAAGCCCTGGAGCCTTGAGTACACAATCCTGATGAAACAGCGCTGCCAGACGGTCGGCCTTTCCTGTGTGGAGACCAAGGAAATACTCGTTCACCATGACCTCCAGTTGTTGCTGTACGGTATCCATTTATGCCTCGCTCCGTGCGTTGTAGTCCTGCTCACGCTGGATGGCACGTTGTATGCTTTCTCGCTCCAACACGGCATTTATCATTTCCCGGGTGTGTGGGCCCAGCACGATGTCCACGGGGAAGAACTCGCTCCAGCGTGAATACACCGCCAGAAGAATGTCGGCGGGCGATATTTCATGCCCCCCTAAGTAAGGTGTGTGCTCCAATTTCGCTTCTACCACCTGCCACAGTTTGTTGATGGCCACCGCTGCTGCGTCGAAGACCTGTTGCCTCGCCTTCGGTTCTGTCACATTCGCCTGCGCAAAAAACAGCTTCCCGTATGCGGGATGCATCGTAGCATTGGCAAACATCATGTTTTCGATCGCCTGATGTCGGCCCTCGCCTCTGTCTGGAATCAGACGATTCTTATGCTTGTTGAGCAGATACAGGATGATCGCCACGCCTTCGTTTAACACCTTGTCGCCATCCTTCAGAACGGGGACAGTCCCGGCGGGGTTGAGTGTCTCAAAGCGGTCGATTTCCAGCTTATGGACCAGATTAACGTCCTGGCCCAGCTCGTTGATAATGGCCTGCGTAGCCAATGAACAAGCGCCAGGAATGAAATAAAGGGTATACATACTAAAACCTCGTTTAATGGGTGATGCGTGATTGCAGAGAAAGTTTGGCTCTTTCTTTTCGATCAATAAATGACAATAATGCTCATACACTTTCAACATATTGGAAACAATGAGCTCGATATGGACAAATTGCGGGCAATGCGAATGTTCGTTCGCGTGGTGGATGCCGGTAGCTTTACCAGCGTGGCCAACGAAATGAATGTGACAACGTCGCTGATCAGCAAGGAGATCGGACGACTGGAAGAAGAGCTAGGGGTGAGACTGCTGCACCGTTCGACCCGGGGTCAGCAACTGACCTCTATCGGCGAGGGCTACCTGAAGCGGTGCCGCGAGTTGCTGGTTCAGATGGACGACGCAGATGCGTACGTGCAGCACATGCAGGAAAATCCGCGTGGAAAATTACGCATCAGTGTACCCATGGCGTTGGGCATTACCGATCTGTCCCAGCTGTTCTCCGCTTATATGAAGAAGTACCCGGACGTAGAATTGGATATTCAACTTGGGGACGAAAGTCTGGATCTGATCGAGCATGGATTCGATCTGGGGTTTAGAGCGTCCAGCCAGATACTCGATTCCAATTATGTGGGCAAACCGCTGGTTCGTTTTACGTACAAGGTCTGTGCGTCAGCGGATTACCTTGAAAACCACCCTCCCATCCGGTGTACCAGTGACCTAACCGCGCATAACTGCTTTGTTTACAGCTACTTTAAGTCGGGAAATTTCTGGCCACTGCAGCAGGGTGTAAGTGTGAGTGGTTCCCTCAGGGTGAACAGCACATTGTTCATGAAACAGGTAATAGAAGATGGGCTGGGGATCGGCTTTCTCCCCAGTTTTGTGGCCGGAGAGGGCATTGAGCAGGGTAAGTTAGTGGAAGTGTTACCCGAGGTGAGTCGCCCGGACCTGACACTCTATGCACTGTACCCCAACCGCCGTTTCACGCAGCCGAAGTTGCTTAATTGCATTGAATTTCTTCAGTCCTGGTTTCTGTCTCGGAGCTTGTAGTAAACCCGCACTGGCTCCGCTAAGTATACTAGCAAGGCATTACCACTCGATCGGCTTGCCCTGCCAGTCCAGATAAAACGGGCCTTGTTCTGCATCCAGTCCTTTCGCTATCTCCAGTAATTGCCGAGCCGTAAACTCGGGGGTGAAGAGCTTTTCTTGGGGAACACCAGCCTGAAAGGGCTCAGACAAGTTGGTATTCACTGTTCCCGGATGGTAGGCCAGCAGCGCCGTCCCTTTAGCGCGGCGACGGTATTCAATCTGGGCACTTTTTACCAGCATATTCAGGGCGGCTTTGGACGCCCGATAGCCATACCAACCACCCAGCCGATTGTCACCAATACTGCCCACCCGGGCGCTCAGAGCCGCCATCACTGCGCTGTCTTTGAAGGGAAACAGTCCCACTAAGTGACTGACCCACAACATGGGCGTAATAGCATTCACATTAAAATAATGGTTGAGTACCCCAGCCTTGATCTCCTCCAGCTTCTTTTCCGGAAAAACGTACTCGTCATGAAGAACGCCAACACAGCAGACTGCCAGCGTCAGTTCTGCCCCCTGGGATTTCAACTGAGCACAGTAAGCCTTTATCTGCTCTTCATCGCTGGTGTCGAAGATGCTGCTGATCACTCGTTCATCGCTCATCGCTACATCCCGGCGACTGACTGTGAAAATACGCTCGTATGATTCTGCCTTGAGCAGTCTGGCTACCAGTGCCTGCCCAATGCCTCCGCTTGCGCCAATCACTAACGCGGAACTCATTGGCGCACCTTACAACGACGACACCGAGACTGCCCGGTTAAAACAAACGAGATTAAATATCGGTGGCGGGCGAACACCGCATAAGCCCAGTCTGCCACGATACGCACCACTGGCCATCTCAGCGGAGCAATAAGCCAGCCATGCCCGACCGCCTGCCAGGCTCGGTAAGTTACATCGAGTCCCGTCAATATCTCTCCTTGCTCTGTGATGGCATGCAGACGCTCATTGGCAGCCTGATAGTCTATCTGAGGGTAACGCTGCTCAAAGTCGGGCTGCTGAATATCCACAAACCTCAGCTTTTCGTCTGTATCGAGTTGGCTGAGCTTACTCATTTCTTTCTGACACAATGGACAGAGACCATCGTAAAACAAGGTTAACAACATAGATAAACACCTGGTGCATGGGTTATGACATCTACGTCTAATCAAGAAGATCGGATTGCTTGCATCCGAACCGAACAGACACCACATTACAGTCAGAACCCTTTAAAGAGACATACCATGAGTCAACAACCTGAAACCATTACCCTTGGCGGCGGCTGCTTCTGGTGCATTGAGTCGGCGTTCAGTTCAGTTCAGGGAGTGATGAGTGCCTATTGTGGTTATGCCGGTGGCCATGTGGACAACCCAAGCTATGAGCAGGTCTGCGGCAAAGACACCGGTCACGCAGAAGTGGTACAAATCAAGTTCGATCCAGAGCAGATAAAATTCCGCGAGATACTGGAGATCTTTTTTGCGCTGCACGACCCAACCCAGCTTAACCGCCAGGGCAATGATGTTGGCCCCCAGTATCGCAGCGCCATTTTCTATCATACCCAGGCACAAAAGCAGCAGGCCGAAAACTTTATCCGTGAGATGACCGAGCAGGAGATCTGGCCGTCACCTATTGTGACCGAAATCACCGAAGTGAATAATTACTATCAGGCTGAGGACTACCATCAGGATTATTTTGCCAATAATCCACAGAATATGTATTGCAACATGGTGGTCGGTCCCAAACTGGCTAAGTTTAAGCAAACCTTTGCCAGCAAGTTAAAATCATAACGTTATTGCGGCACGCCCCATCCAAACACGACAAAGCCCGTTAACAGAGAGTTTAACGGGCTTGCGCTATCGAGCTGAACGCAGCTTTAATACATCAGACTATACATCTTACGCCGATACTGGCTGGCCAGAGGATCACCATCCGGTAACGCATTGATGGTATCCATCATCAGCTTCCTGGCCTCGCCAAAGTTCATATCCTTTTGCAGTACCTGCAGTAAAAATTCCAGCGCCTCTTCGGCACGATTGGCCTGCTGTAGTTGTACCGCCAACTGCACTTTCACCTCAAGGTCGTCGGGATTTTGCTGCAACTTTTCTTGCAGGGCTTTGATCTCGGGCGTCTCCGAGGCCTGCTCGGCCAGTTCGATGCGCCCCTTCAGACTGTGGTAGGCCGCGTCCTGATCGGCCAGTTTAATGGTCTCTAACAACTGTTTCGCCTGGGGAATATGACCCAGATTGATATAGGCCTCGATCAATACCAGCTTAATATCGGCTCTTTCGGGTGCCAGATCATGGGCTTCCTTAGCCAGCTTAAAGGCCGTCTCGTTGTCCTTCTCCGCCAGTGCTGCCCTGGCCTGCTCCAGTTTCTCTTCTTCAGCCTTGGGCAGGTGCTTATCCAGCACGGCGCGGATTTCACCCTCCGATTGTGCACCGGCGAAGCCGTCGATGGGCTGACCATCTTTAACCAAAATTACTGTTGGCAGGCTGCGCACTCCAAATTGCATAGCGATTTGTTGTTGCTCGTCGGCGTTAACCTTAGCCAATATGACCTTGTCACCATACTCGGTGGCCAGTTTTTCCATCACCGGCATCAGAGTCTTACAGGCCTCACACCAGTCGGCCCAGAAATCCACGATCACCAGCTTGGATTGTGACTGCTCCAGCAAGACCTGCTGGAAGTTTTCAATGGTTAAGTCAACGATATTGTCCATAGTGCGCTCAATATTGGTTTGTGATGCTCAAATACAGCAAATGGGGCCATGGTAAGAAATTACAAGGCAGGGAATCAAAGGAAACTGGCCTGCTCTTTGCTTTCCCTTGCCATGTTGCGGTGACATTCAAATATTTGGCACCGAATAAGCATTACAAGGAGGACGCCATGCATTCCATCAACGGCCAAAGTCACAGCCTGCTGGATTACTTAAATGACCCAGGCAAAGCTAAGCAGCAATTACAAAGCTTGGGAGTCAACCAGCAGCAGAGTCAGGACATCGGCGAGGACCTGACCGCTCTGACCCAATCACTGTCGAGCGATGACCTTGCCAGCCTGGCCGAACAGATCCAAACCGGCGAAACCAGCGTCAGCCTGAACCGCCTACAGAACATGGTGGGCTTTTACTCTCAAAGCATCAATACCGAGCTTGAGCATCAGATTTCCCGTTTTGGGCTGGAGCAACACTCGGTGTTGATTGAGCAACGGCAGGGCCAGTGGCAGGTAACAGCCGATGAAGCAGCGCCGCTTCAGCAGTTGGAGCGTCTGCAGAGTTATCTGAATAAGGATGAACGACTGGCGACCGGAATGCAGCACCTGGCTCAGTTATCGTCGCTCAGTGAGTGGACTCAATTACAACAACAGGCTTCGCAGATGCAACAGGACGGTGCCGACAAGGAGCAACTGGTGGCCATGCTGACCCAAGGCCGGGAAGCCATTATGGGCACCCGGCACTTTATCAACGGTCCGAATAAAGGGGTTGCTCTGGCCAGTTCAGGACTGGCCGAGCAGATGCTGGACGCAATGAAGGAGGATTAGCCGATTAACGCCCGGGCTTCGCTTGCCAGATGGGGAAAGTGAGTCTCTGGCAAATGTTCGGATAAGGCCAGCATACGCTGCCCAAGCTGAACATAGTCCTCGCCACGCACATTAAAATGGCCCATCTTACGCTTAGGTCGAACGTCCTTGCCGTACCAATGCAGATGCACGCCAGGGATGGACAACATATTCTGCTCGAAAGAGGCATAGCCGATAATGTTCACCATTGCGCTGGCACCAAAACTACGGGTATCGCCGATGGGCAGACCGCAGACTGCGCGCACATGGTTTTCAAACTGACAGTTCTCAGCCCCTTGCATAGTCCAATGGCCGGAGTTGTGTACCCGAGGAGCGATCTCATTAACCAATAGCTTATCGCCAATCTGGAAAAACTCTACCGCCAATACCCCCACATAATTGAGCTCTTCGGCCAGCTTGGTAAAGACATGTTGTGCCTGCTCGGTGAGTTCTGCGGTCAGGTTGGGCGCGGGTGCCACCGACACATGCAGTTGGCCATCGTGATGCAGATTTTCCGCTATCGGGTAAAAGGCAAGTTGACCGTCTTTCCCCCGAACGCCCACCAGCGACACCTCACGGTCGAAGTTGAGCATCTTCTCCACTACCAATGGCACCTTGGTCAAATCCAACGAACCCAGTTGTTTTTTTAACTTGGAGAGGTCAGTTCTATCGGTCAGTCGCCACTGTCCATAGCCGTCATACCCATCGCGACTGGCTTTTAAAATCAGCTTATCACCCAAGGCCGCGACTGCTTCATCCAGCTGCTCTGCATCATCGACAATACGATGCTCGCAGTTAGCAATACCGAGCTTCTCCAGCAGCTGTTTTTCGCGGACGCGATCGGCCCCGGCCAAAATAGCCTGACTCCCTGGATAAAACTTGCCAGTCATTTCCATCTGTTGCAGCAGGTCTTCTGGAATATGCTCAAACTCGGCCGAGATGGCACTGGCCTCCTCGGCGGCCTGAGCCAGGGTCTGTCCTGTAGGCGCCTTGGTGACCGGATTAACCACCTGATGATTTTTTACATCCACCGCGCTGACCTCGATGCCCAAGGGGCACCCAGCCAAGTACATCATCCGGGCTAGTTGCCCGGAACCGAGGATCAACACTCTCATTGAGGCAGCTCCAGCTCCTGGTTTTCCAGTACCTTAGAGGTCTGTTCGGCGCGGAAAGTTTTAATTGCCTCGGCGATATCTTCGTCCGAAGTGGCGAGGATCTGTGCCGCCATCAATCCGGCATTGGCCGCACCGGCATCGCCAATTGCCAGCGTGCCTACAGCAACGCCCTTGGGCATCTGTACGATGGAGTAAAGCGAGTCCAGTCCATTCATAGTGCGGGACTTCACAGGCACCCCGAGCACCGGCAAGTGGGTGTGAGCCGCGATCATGCCCGGTAAATGAGCCGCGCCCCCGGCTCCGGCAATAATCACGCTAAAACCATTGTCGTCAGCGCTTTTGGCGAAATCGGCCAGCAAATCCGGTGTGCGATGAGCCGAGACCACCTGAGCCTTATAGGAAACGCCCAGTTCTTCTAACATCTTGGCGGCGTTCTGCATGGTGGGCCAATCTGACTGAGACCCCATAACAATCGCGACTTTTGGCATACTCGCTCCTCGTTCGGCGACCGGATTATTCAACCGGTAAGAAAGTAAAAGCGGGATTGTAGCCTAAAACTCGCCCGGGGTTAATAATCGCTGACCGATTGCGCCTCTCGCCAGTCTCTGAGGCCGTAATGACGCAAAATATCAGCCAGTTCACCAGAACGTCGCAGGGTCTGAGTCCCCTCGGCCAGCCACCGGGCATATTGTTCAGCCTCTGGCAGTTCTGGCGAAAAAGCAATATACACCTGCTGACGTTCGGCGTTGGAAATCACCTTCCCGACGTTTGCCAATGGCGGCTGTTGCCGGGACTTAAGGAAAAAGCCCAATACATTGGCATCTTCCACCAGCACATCAATTCGTCCGGCTTGCAGCATCTTGACGGCATCAGCCAGTGGTGACGATCCAAAGAATGCCTGTAAACGAGCCTGACCGTTCGGGTTGGCGATGTACCTGTCCAACGCTGGCCCGTAACTGTACCCATCGGTATAACCCAGAACTCGATCATTCAGGGACGGCGGACCGAGATAATTAAAAGAGCGCTCCGGCAGAGTCCAGAGGGCGTTTTGCATCCAGCCCTGCTCTATGCCCGGATAAATCAGCGTCGGTGCCTCTACCCTGGCGGCACCCACTGCCGCATCAAACTGGCCCTGTTCGACACCATGCAAAGCCCGGGACCAGGGCACCAGATAATAATTCACTGCAATATCGTGCTTTGCAAAAACCCGCTGGGCGATCTCGATCATAAACCCCGGGTGTTGTTCGGTGGGCGCACAGTTGTAGGGACACCACTTATCGGCTACCAGGGATAATGTCTCGGCATTCGAAATCTGAATCCCCCACAGCAAACCAGTCAACAAAATCAGTTTTTTAACCACAGAAGGTACCTCAGGTCATTACCGTCGTCCCTGATACCTCAATCAGACAGCTTTAACGCCGTTCTCATAACTGTATGCCGGTTTGATAAGATTTGCCAAAGTCCGTAAGTTCAGCATTAAGGCTGGGAAATTACCGGTGCTTTCCGCCTGTCCAGCCTCCCCGGTTGAGCACCTTATCGCCTAACTGGGCTGGCGCCTCCTCCAGGTCGGTGGCCATCGAGTCATTCCAGCGGTTTAAGAAGCCGTACAGGCAGATCGCCGCGAGAATTTCCACAATCTGGGTATCGCTCCAGTATTGCTTTAGCCGACGCACAACCGCTTCATCCACTCCGTTGGGTACCTGGCCCGCGGCAAGCGCATAATTCAGAGCGGCGCGCTCTGCCTCGGTATACAGCTCACTGGTTTGATACTCCCACACCGCCTCAATCTTTTCTTCGCTGATACCATGTAGTCCTGCTGCGATCAGAGAGTGCGCTTCACAATACTGGCAACCGGCGGCCCTGCTGGCAAAATGGGCCAGAAGCCGTTTAAAGCCTGGGGCCACCTCACCGTCTTCGGCCATTACGGCCTTTGTCAGCACACCGAATCCCTTCACGATGTTGGGCTTACGCTGCATGGTCAACAGGCTGTTTGGGACAAAGCCCAGGATACGCTCGAAGATGGCAAAGTCATCGGCCAATTGTGGGCTGGTGTCTTTCGGAAGCGGGGTTAAATGAGCCATAAGCACCCTGTTAATAAAGTGTTAATTCCCCATCTAGCCTAACGCGATTCTTGGCTCTGGCAAAGGCAGGCTTGAAAAACCATGCGTTTGGCCCAACCATAGGGCTACTTTTTGGCGACGGAAGCAGGCATGAGTGCACTCAGCATCAAGCAATTAACCAAAACCTATAAGGGCGGCGTCGAGGCCCTCAAGGGCATCGACCTGGAGGTCAAGCAAGGCGACTTCTTTGCCTTACTCGGCCCCAATGGCGCGGGCAAGTCGACCACCATTGGCATTATTGCCAGTTTGGTGAACAAGAGTAGCGGCGAGGTGACGATCTACGGTGACAATCTGGATACCCATAAGGTGGCCGCTAAGTCTCACATTGGCCTGGTGCCACAGGAGTTTAACTTTAACCAGTTTGAAACCCTGCAACAGATCGTAGTCAATCAGGCCGGTTATTATGGCGTACCCCGCGATCTGGCCAAGCAACGCGCCGAAAAATACCTGAAACAACTGGATCTATGGGAAAAGCGTAACCAACCGGCCCGCTCCCTGTCCGGGGGCATGAAGCGCCGCCTTATGATCGCCCGGGCACTGATGCACGAACCCAAGATGCTGATCCTCGATGAGCCCACCGCCGGCGTTGATATCGAAATCCGCCGTTCCATGTGGCAGTTCTTGCGGGAGATTAACGCCCAGGGCATCACCATCATACTCACCACCCATTATCTGGAAGAGGCAGAGATGCTGTGCCGCAACATCGCCATTATCGATAAGGGGCGCATCATCGAAAATACCACCATCAAAGGCCTGCTCGCCGAGCTGAACATGGAAACCTTTATCATGGATCTTAAGCCGGACAGCCCGGAGCCCACTCTGAAGGGGTTCGAATATCGAATCCTCGATGACCACAGTATCGAAGTGGATGTGCCCAAAGATGCTGGCCTGAACAAGGTCTTCAGTCAGCTCACCGAGCAGAACATTCAGGTGCTCAGCATGAGAAACAAGGCCAACCGACTGGAAGAGCTCTTTGTGCGTCTGGTGGAAGACGGCCGTAACCAACAACAGGAGAGCGCTTAGATGAACAGCCTGAGTTTTACCGCCCTGCGCACCCTCTGGATAAAAGAGTGCACCCGTTTTCTGCGTATCTGGGTGCAAACCCTGGTGCCACCGGCTATTACCATGAGCCTGTATTTTATTATTTTCGGTAACCTGATTGGCGAGCGCATCGGCCCCATGGACGGCTTCAGCTATATGGAGTTTATCGTACCCGGGCTTATCATGATGGCGGTAATTACCAACTCCTATTCCAATGTGTCGTCATCGTTTTTCAGTGCCAAATTCCAGCGCAATGTGGAAGAGCTACTAGTGGCACCGGTTTCTAATTGGATCATCATCTTTGGCTATGTTGGCGGTGGCATGGCGCGTGCAATACTGGTTGGCATTATGGTGACGCTGGTGTCGCTGCTTTTTGTGGACCTTCAGGTACATAATCCGCTGATGTTGGTCGTGACCCTGATTCTCACCTCCAGCCTGTTTGCTGCCGCCGGCCTGGTGAACGCGGTTTTCGCCAAGACCTTCGACGACATTTCCATGGTCCCCACCTTTGTATTGACCCCGCTGACCTATCTTGGCGGGGTGTTTTACTCTTTAAGCCTGCTGCCGGAGGTATGGCAGATCGTCAGTAAGGCCAACCCCATCGTCTACATGGTCAATGGCTTTCGCTACGGGTTTCTGGGCGTATCCGATGTTGGAATATGGACCTCCATCGGCGTACTTATCGTATTTAACCTTTTGGTATTTGGCACCGCCTACCGGCTGATCCAACGTGGTGTGGGGATCCGCAGCTAATGAGTGACGGTAACTCCCGCAGCGTGCAGTCCAATCAGACGGGACTGCACGAAAACCTGGACAAGGTAGTACGTAAGCACTTACAACACCCCAGCAGAAAGCCGGTCAGCGAGCATACACAGCTGGCTTTTGAACAGGCTCAGCAGTGGCTCGGCGACTGGCAAGGGCCGCTGATTCTGGATTCCTGCTGTGGTGTGGGCGAGAGCACCGCAGTAATCGCCGCCAGTCATCCCGACGCTAAGGTGATTGGCGTGGATAAGTCGGCGCTGCGCACCGGCCGCCATAGCAAAGCCTATCAGGGGGATACCGATAACTATCTGGTGTTAAGAGCGGATCTCAATGACTTTTGGCGCCTGGCTCATCAGGCCGGTTGGCAACTGAGCCACCATTATCTGCTTTACCCGAATCCCTGGCCCAAATCCATGCATCTAAAGCGCCGCTGGCACGGCTCGGCCGCCTTCGCCGACCTGCTGAAACTGGGAGGCAAGCTGACCCTGCGCAGTAACTGGAAGCTCTATTTGGAAGAATTTTCCCGGGCGCTGGCAATCGCCGGCTATGAATCCAGGCTCTGTGAGTGCGATCACGCCAGACCGGCCATCACGCCTTTCGAGCGCAAATACCGTGGCAGCGGTCAGAGCACCTGGGAACTTAACTGTCTGATGGATTCGCCTGTGGCAGGCTGAAATAAAAACCCTGACCATAATGAAAGCCTAGTTCCTCGACGGTTTCCAGTGTCAGCGCATCTTCTATATGCTCGGCCACAGCTATCATCCCCATCCAATGGGCCTGGTCCAGCAACTTCTTGACGCGCGCTTGCCGCCCTTCATCGATCACCAGTTGACGAATCAATCGACCATCGAACTTAACCCCACTAACGGGCAATTCCAAAAGGCTCTCATGCTCATCATGGACACCAAAATGATCCAGCATTATTCCAACTTTCAACGACTGCAGTTGAGCCAATAGCTCCGTCAGTTGTGGCAAACACTCACTGGCTAAATCGGCGCTTACCTCCAGCTGTACCCGTCCGGGATTCGGATAGTCCGCCAGCACTTCTTCAAGAAAAGGCAGCAGGTGGGGCTGCTGAATATCCTCTTTGGCCAGGTTGATACTGAATGGCACACTATGACGACGGAAAAACTCGGCGCTGCGCAAGAACACATGACGCGTCAGTTCAGAGGTATTATCCTGTTGCTCCACCAGTGAGAGAAAGTCACTGGGCAGGAAGAGGTTGTCATTATCATCCAACAGACGGGCCAGGCACTCATAACTCCAAACGTTATCGGTGTTTAAATCCATAATCGGCTGAAAATAAGGCACAATCCTCTGCGTATCGAATTCTACTGCAACTGGCTGGATTGGCATGACGTCCCCCACTGTTCATCTCAGCCCCACTATAGCAGCAGATGGCCTCAAATACGCCCTCTTTGCCCTGTTATACACCTGTGAAATAAGGTAAAGTCCCTCGCGAATATGCGTGAAGGGGCATCGTAGTGACCAGAGCCGAAGCCAGTCTGGCCCATTTATATAAAGTCTTTACCAAGCCAGAGGGCAATGACTCCAGATTGTTACAGATCGAACAACATCTGTCCGATAATCTGGCCGATTTTCTGTCTCGCCATGTGGTTGCCAGCAACACCTCCCTGGAAGACATTGAGCATCACTTTGACGACGCCGCCCTTCCCGAGCACCCACAATTTGTCTCTGAACACGCCGAACACCTATTAGAAAAGCTGGTGTCCAACTCGGTCAACACCTACTCACCCCGCTTTATCGGCCATATGACCTCGGCACTGCCCTACTTTCACCTGTCGCTGGCCAAGCTTTTGGTAGGACTGAACCAGAATCTGGTCAAGATCGAAACCTCCAAGGCTTTTACCCCCCTGGAGCGCCAGGTATTAGGCATGATGCATCAGTTGGTGTATGAACAAAACGACGAGTTTTATGCTCAGTACCTGCATAGCGCCCGACATTCGCTTGGCGCTTTTTGCAGTGGCGGCACCATTGCAAATATCTCCGCACTTTGGGTAGCCCGTAATACGCTACTAAAGGCCGACACTGAGTTTAGGGGGGTACAGCGTGATGGGCTGGCCGCCGGGCTACAACACTATGGTTACAAGAAGCTAGCGGTGCTAACCTCTCAGCGCGGCCACTATTCACTGCGAAAGGCCATGGATGTGCTGGGCTTAGGCCGGGAGCAACTCATCGCCTTACCCTGCCCGGATCAAACGCTGGATGCCGAGGCAGTGCGCCAGAAGGGGAGAGAGCTCCAGGAACAGGGTATTAAGGTCATGGCCATTGTGGGCATTGCAGGTACGACTGAAACCGGCCACGTTGACCCTCTGGCCGAGCTTGCCGAGGTCGCCACCGAATTACACTGCCATTTCCATGTGGATGCCGCCTGGGGCGGGGCCACCTTATTTTCACGCAACCATGCCCACTTGCTCAACGGCATCAAGCTTGCCGACTCGGTCACGTTGGATGCCCACAAGCAAATGTACGTCCCCATGGGCGCGGGCATGGTGGTGTTTAAAGACCCTCAGGCCAGTAATGCGGTGCGCCACCACGCCCAGTATATCTTGCGAGAAGGTTCCAAAGATTTGGGGGCCACCAGCCTCGAAGGCAGCCGTAATGGCATGGCTATGATGCTGTATGCCTCACTGCATATTTTTGGTCGTGAGGGCTATCAGTTATTGATTGACCAGAGTATCGACAAGGCTCGCCGTTTCGCGGTAATGATTGAAGACCACCCGGACTTCGAGCTAACCACTTCACCCCACCTATGTCTGTTGACCTATCGTATCAGGCCCGCCGCATTCCAGTCGCCGGATAATGAAAAGCTGGATATGCTCAACAAGGCAGTACAGAAGCAGCAGCGGGAGGCAGGCAACTCCTTTGTGTCCCGTACCAGGCTGGAAACAAAGGATTACCCTGAGACGCCCATCACCGTGTTTAGGGTGGTACTCGCTAATCCACTGACCACCGACGAGGACTTGCACGCCATTCTGGATGAGCAGGCGCAGCTGGCCCGTGCTCATAAGATCTGGACAGAGCTAAGCTAGTCTTCCAGATCCACCCGGATATTGTCGATCAGTCGCGCCTTACCTAAGAAGGCCGCGATCAGAATAACCAACTGTTCGTCTTCGTGACTGGGATGCAGCAGGCTGTCGGCAGCGCGTATCTCAATGTAGTCAGGGCTGAAGCCCGCTTCCACCAACTTTTGCTTATACTCGCTGATGATTTTGCTGTAGTCCCGCCGGCCCAGGTGGATGAGGTCGGCCATTTCTCTAAGCAGCTTATACAGTCGGGGCGCCATTTCCCGTTCTTCGGTGGTGAGGTAATTATTGCGCGAGCTCATGGCCAACCCGTCCGCTTCACGCACTGTGGGCACGCCATGAACGGTCAGATTCATGGACAGGTCGGTAACCATGGCCTTGACGATCTGCAGCTGCTGGTAGTCTTTTTCGCCAAAGAAAGCATGGTTGGGCTGCACCATATTAAACAGCTTACAGACGATAGTGGTCATTCCCCTGAAATGACCCGGCCGACTCGCGCCACAAATCATGTAGGAGATGCCCGGCACCTCTACAAAGGTCTGCTGCTCCAGTCCTCTTGGGTAGATGTCATGCACCGACGGCGTAAAGACCACATCCACGCCCAATGACTCCAACGCCGCCAGATCATGTTCCAGAGTTCGGGGGTACGAAGCCAGATCTTCATCGGGACCAAACTGCAAGGGGTTAACGAAGATAGATGCCACCACAATGTCGCACTTCTGCTTGGCCTCTTTGACTAGCTTTAAGTGACCATGGTGGAGGTTACCCATGGTCGGCACAAAGCCAATCGTCTTACCCTCAACTTGCCAGCGCCGACGGGCCTCCCGTAGAGTCAGAATCTGGTCGATAACCTGCATAATAAACCTCAGTTAAAGCTTTGCTCGTCAGTGGGGAAGGCCCCGCTTTTAACTTCATCCACAAACATGGCTACGGCCTTGCGGATATCGCCGGTTTCCGCCAGGTAGTTCTTGGAAAACTTAGGAATGTAATTGGCACTGATGCCGAACATATCGTGCATCACCAAAACCTGGCCGTCAGTGTCTTTACCGGCACCAATACCGATCACAGGAATAGACAGCGCCTCTGTCACAGCCTTGGCAAGATCACTGGGAACACATTCCAGCACCAACATTTGAGCACCGGCCTCCTCGAGCGCCTTGGCATCGGCCAGCAATTGCTCGGCTTGCTCCGACTCACGGGCCTGAACTTTAAAGCCACCAAACTTGTGCACCGACTGCGGGGTTAGCCCCAGGTGGGCACAAACCGGAATGCCACGATCCACCAGACCACGGACAGACTCGACCAGCCATTGGCCGCCTTCCAGCTTGACCATCGAGGCACCTGCCGCCATTAAGCTGGCGGCACTGGCATAACTTTGTTCAGTAGTGGCGTAAGACATAAACGGCATATCGGCGACCACAAAGGCGCGTTCGGTACCTTTGCGTACCGCCCGGGTATGATAAGCAATATCTTCGACAGTCACCGGTAGGGTATCGTCATGGCCTTGCAGCACCATCCCCAATGAGTCCCCAATCAGGAAAACTTCCACACCCTGCTCATCGAACAGCTTGGCAAAACTGGCATCATAAGCAGTCAGAACGCTGATTTTCTCGCCCTGTTGCTTCATGGTATTCAGTGTTGAGACGGTGATTTTTTTCATACAGGCTCCTTCGCCCCGGCAAGAAAATGGGGCTAACTATACCGATTCAGTAACGAATTGCCACACCTCGGCCCGGGGACAAAGCACCCGTAGTCCCATCTTGGGACACCGGTGAGCCACGTCGGCTAATGCCTGCCCATCGGGCAGCTGTAATTCGGGGGCGATTTCCATCAGAGGATGAACCACAAACTCCCTGTCCTGCATGCCATAGTGAGGGACAATCAGTTCCGGACTTTTTATCACCTGCTGTCCATACAACAAAATATCCAAGTCTAGGGTCCGTGCCCCCCAGCGCTCATCTTTGCGCACCCGCCCTTGCTGCCATTCGATGTCTTGCAACGCCCTGAGAAGCATTAGCGGGTCGAGTTTGGACTGCAGACAGGCCACGGCATTCACATAGTCGGGTTGGTCTTGCGGGCCCATGGGCAAGCTGGTGTATAGGGAGGAGGTGTCCACCAGCCTCATGTCCGGGTGCTGGGCCAGGGTATTAAACGCCGTTAGTAGCTGCTGTTTGGGCGCGTCCAGATTACTGCCCAGGCCAATGTAGATGTCCATCACGAATCAGACTTGGCCTTCTTAGGGCCACGACGTCGACCGCCGCGTCGTGCCTTGCCACCTCGATTGAGCTTAGCCACCATCTTACGACGAACTTCATGGCTAACGTCCTGAAATTCGGTCCACCACTGAGCCAACTCGATCAGTTCACCGCCTTCCACTTCACTGCGCAGTAACAAAAAGTCATAAGCGGCGCGGAATTTCGGATGCTCCAGCATCTGATAAGGACGCTTACCGAATCGTTTCCCCAATCGATGCTGCATCTGCCAGATATCACGCATAGGCAGGCTAAAACGCTTGGGAATGGCGATGCGCTGCTGCTGGCGGTGCAATACATCGTTAATCGCCAGATTGAAGGCATCATGGGCGTTAAAACCACCCTCTACCTGATGCTGCTGGGAACGCTCTTCCAATGGGTACCAGAGCATGGCGGCATACAAAAACGCTGGCGTAATCCGCTTGCCGCTGTTTAACCGTTCATCGGTATTCTCCAGCATTTTGACAACAAACTGGTTCTCCTTGCTGTCTGGCTGCTTGATCAGAGGCTGCAGTTGCGGGAACAGTGGCTCAAACAAGCGATATTCTTTAAGAAGTTGGTAGGTACTTACACCATTCCCAGAAGCCAGTAGCTTGAGCACCTCGTCAAATAACCGGGCTGGCGGCACGCTGTTGATCAAAGAGGCCAACTTGGGAATAACCCGTCCGGCCTCGTCGCTGATATCCATGCTCAGCTTAGCGGCAAAACGTACCGCTCTTAACATGCGCACCGGATCTTCGCGATAACGTGTTTCAGGGTCACCAATCAGTTCGATGCGACGCTGCTGGATGGACTGCATCCCCTGCGCAAAGTCAGTCACCGAAAAATCGGCAATGTTGTAATACATGGCATTGATGGTGAAGTCACGGCGCTGAGCGTCTTCTTCGATGGAGCCAAATACATTATCTCTGAGCAACATGCCTTCATCACTCTGGCGGCTCAGGTGTTGAGTATTTTCACTGGGTTCATGGTGACCGCGGAACGTAGCCACTTCGATCACATCACGGCCGAACACGATATGCGCCAATCGGAAGCGACGCCCGATCAGCCGGCAATTACGAAACAGCTTCTTGATCTCTTCCGGTGTGGCATTGGTGACCACATCGAAGTCTTTAGGTTTGAGACCGAGTAACAAATCTCTGACACAACCGCCCACCAGATAGGCGTCGTAACCGGCGTTATGTAACCGGTACAGCACCTTTAAGGCGTTGTCACTGATATCATTGCGGCTGATATTATGCTCTTGCCGAGGAATTACCACAGGCCGTAGTTCCCCCTGTCCAATCTCGGTTTTTTCTGAGCCTAAGGCTTGTTTGACCTTGTTAAACACCCGGGTAATGATGACAGATTCTCCTGCGGTCGGTTGATGTCGAAAAATGGGCGCTAATCATATAACAGCTGGGCCTAAATGAGAATCAGGATGGCGTCCCCTCATAAGGCTTTTCCCTGAGCTTTGGCACCAGAGCCAGCTCCCACTGAGTGACCGCCCAGTCAAGCAGCGACGCTGGCTGTTCAAAGGCTCTGAGCTTATCGCCATCAAAGCCCAAAAACACCATGGCCTGACGTAAGTTTTGCAAGGCGTGTTTATTCTCTAACGCTGGTGCATGATTTTGCTTGCTGAGCTTAAAGCCGGGCTCAGTCACCGCCACGGGCAGGTGCAAATAGGCAGGGGTCTTGGCCCCCAATGCCTGATAAAGTGCCATCTGGCAACAGGTGGTTTCCAGCAAATCCGCCCCCCGAACGATTTCAGTCACGCCCTGGCGCAGATCGTCCACCACCACCGCTAAGTGATAGGCATAAAAGCCATCTTTGCGCCTTAAGATAAAATCCTCGCCACTGACGTTGCCATCGGCTATCACCTGTCCCAGGTTGATATCGTTGAACTCTGTTACCGGTTGAGTATTCATAAGCCGGAGCGAGCAGTTCTCCCCGCTTAAACCCTTGTCCCGGCACGTACCCGGGTAATGACCACCGGCAGCGCGAATCTGAGCGCGGGAGCACTGGCAAAAATAGGTACGCCCGGTTTGATCCAGCGCAGCCAGAGCCGCATCGTAATAAGGGCTGTGCTGACTCTGATAGCTTACCTCGCCGTCCCAGTTAAGCCCGTGAGCCTGAAGCGTTTCCAGTATCCCTTCTGCGGCACCGGGCATTTCGCGGGGTGGGTCGATGTCTTCGATGCGCAACAGCCACTGGCCTCGCTGCTGACGAGCACGCAAGTAACTGCCCAAAGCAGCAATCAAAGAGCCAAAGTGCAAGGGGCCGGAAGGCGATGGCGCAAAACGGCCGATATAAGGTGAGAATGATGTTGTCATGGACCAGAAAGCACAAAAGCCGCCGACGGCAGCTTTTGCGGGAAGTCGCTCGGCAGGTTAGCCTTGCATCTGCTTCTCTTTGATTTCGGCCATAGACTTACAGTCAACACACAGGTCTGCCGTTGGTCGGGCCTCAAGACGGCGCACGCCAATCTCAATGCCACAGGAATCACAGAAGCCAAAATCGTCTTCTTCAATACGTCTTAACGTCTTCTCAATCTTCTTGATCAGCTTTCGCTCACGGTCACGGGTACGCAGTTCCAGGCTGAACTCTTCTTCCTGAGCGGCACGGTCAACCGGGTCAGGGAAATTGGCCGCCTCATCTTTCATGTGGTGAACGGTGCGATCTACTTCCATGCGAAGTTGCTCACGCCAGGCCCGTAACAGCTTGCGAAAATGTTCAAGCTGCCCCTCACTCATGTACTCCTCGCCGTCTTTGGCCTCATACGGGTCCAAGCCAGCAAGCGCTAATAAACCAAGCGTTTTCGATTTTTCAGTTGGCATCAGCCACATCTCCTACACAGCTAATTTGGGGGCAAGTCGCCTAAGCGGGCTATCTATAGCAGAATCCTATTCCCCAGGCAATATTATTTCTCCAGAATAAAACCTGCCCAAACCTTAGGGGCGCAATAGTGGGGGCGGGTTAAAAAATATCAAGCGCCCAAGTGCCGATATATTGGCGTAGAAGAGTGTTTTTCGCAGCCCCTGTGCGGCCAGAAAGCCGCAGAGAAGCCCCCATGGGTGGGTTCACGGCGGGTCTGAGGAAAGCACTGGTTGCACCAGCTGATCTATACGTTCACCGGCACAGGCTGGTTCAGTACCACAGCTTCCGGGCTGAAGTCACAGCCATAGGCCAGCACCTCTACTCCCTGCTCCAAAGCCTGATAAAAAAGCCTGGCGTACGCCGGATCCAGATGTTCCGCCACTTTTACCGAGCTAATCCCACTGTGCTGAACACAGAAAAACAATACCGCGCGCTGTCCGGCCTGCACCACCGAGATCAACTCCTCCAGATGTTTCTGGCCACGGGTAGTAACGGTGTCAGGGAAATAACCCTGTGTCTCATCCAGCAACGTCACTGATTTTACTTCCACCACACAGCGGGGCCTTTGCTCAGACTCCAGAACCAGATCGGCGCGGCTGTTTTGCTCTCCGTAGCGTACCTCGCTGCGCTGACGCTCATAACCGGCCAGTTCCGGTATCCGCCCTTCGGTCACCGCTTCCGCCACCAATTTGTTGGCACTGTGAGTATTGATGCCAATCCAGTCACCCTGAGGGTTCTGTGCCAGTTGCCAACTGTAAGCCAGCTTGCGCTTGGGGTTATCAGAATAGGATAAATATACCGGGTAGTCGGGCCACAGACAGGCCGTCATGGCGCCGGTGTTTGCGCAGTGGGCGGTGACCTGCTCGCCATTCTCCAAACGCACATCGGCTAAAAATCGTTTGTAGCGCTTAATTAACTTGCCGCGTATCAGAGGGGGATCAAACTTCATAACTTGAGGGACTCACTGCAACTGCTTAGACTATGACACCATAGACGCCGCTTGTAACGCCCCTACCAGGGCTTTAAAGACGGGCGTTTCCGTTCATTCTACCTGCAATTACAGGAGCAAACCATGTCTCATATTCAGGTGCGCCTGAGCCAAGATCCAGCCCCCAAGGGCTGGTCCGAAAAAGGCCCCTTATCCTTTGATCAACAGGGTGCACACATCCATATCGGTCACCTGGATTCCAGCGATGCGCTGCGAGCCATCCGCAAGGCCGCGCGAATGCTGGATTCCACTGGCGTCGCCAAAGCCGCCTTATCCGATAGCTGGAGCTTCGAGCAGCAATGGGCGTTCGCCAGCAGCTTTAGCTCACCGAAGAAGCAAGATGCTGTTCAATGGGCCGACGACGGCAACAGTGAGCGCTTACAACAACATTTCGATGCCTTGCGGTTCACCCGCAACCTGATCAACCGCAGTCCGGAAGACATTTCCCCAGAGGTTTTGGCCGAAGAAGCCAGTAACTGGCTCCGTCAATTAGGCGGCGAGCGCGTCCAAACCCGGGTGACCAAGGGCGAGGCGCTGAAAGAAGCCGGTTGGATCGGAATTTATGAGGTAGGCCGGGGCAGCGAACGTCCGCCAGTTCTACTCGAAGTGGACTATAACCCAACCGGTGATGATAAGGCGCCCGTTGCCACCGCTTTAGTGGGCAAAGGCATTACCTTCGATAGCGGTGGCTACAGCATCAAAGGCAGCGAAGGGATGTTGTCCATGAAATGTGACATGGGCGGTGCTGCCACCGTCACCGGTGCAATGGGTCTGGCCATTATGCAGGGGCTGAATAAACGGGTGAAGCTGTTCTTGTGCTGTGCCGAAAACCTGATAAGCGGTCACGCCTACAAGCTGGGCGATATTTTGACCTATAAAAACGGTGTTACGGTGGAAGTAGTCAATACCGACGCCGAAGGCCGCCTGGTACTGGCCGATGGCTTGATGGCCGCCGGTGAGTCCGGTGCTCGGACCATCATCGACGCCGCTACCCTGACCGGCGCGGCCATGGTCGCTGTGGGCACGGAGTACAACGCCTTGTTTGGTCTGGATAAGGAATTACAACAGCAGATTCTGGGGTATGCACAGCAAGAAGCCGAGCCGACCTGGCCATTGCCGCTGGAGCGCTGGCATCAGGACAACTGCCCCTCACCCTATGCTGATACCGCTAACAGCCGACCTATGAAAGGCGGCGGTGCAGGGGGAGCTTCCAATGCAGCGGGGTTCTTGTCGCGCTTTGTGCCTAACGATGGTAAAGGCTGGGCCCATATTGACTTAGCCTCCGCCTTTAATAGCAGTGCCACTTCGCTGATGCCTGCCGGTGCCAGTGGTCAGGGCATTCGCACCATCGCCCGCGCCTTGCTGGAGAACTAATCAGAGCTCCGTAAAATTGGCGTTTTAACCTTTGCTGAGCGGACTAGATACCCCCAATGCGCTCGGCAAAGGTTTTATATTTTTCCACATCTTCTTTTTCAAACAGCGGCTTGCCGTCGGCGTCTTTATCCTTGGCAATCAGCAAGCTCTCCCGCTCCAGTCGCTCGACACGTACTTCCTGAATTCCTAAGTAATTGGCTACTTCCGCTACCGACATCAAACTCATGACTTTCTCTCAAAGTAGATAAGAAGGCTAATCATGCTACCAATAGCACTGAATTTTCAAGTTTATCTGCAAAGAATCTGCTTATTCTGTCCTTATCAAAAAAGCTTAACCTCTGCCTTACTGAAATCGGCGTTCAATATTCACCGGCAAATTGGGTTAAACTAGTCAGCACCTTGGCTAACTTAATGACATTACTATGGAAACCTGGTCCGCTGCCGTCACTCTAATCTTTATTATGGACCCATTGGGCAACCTTCCCATTTTTATGTCCACACTAAAGTCCATCGAACCAAAGCGTCGTCGACTGATCATCATCCGTGAGCTACTGTTCTCACTGGGGCTGATGATGTTGTTTCTCTTCAGCGGTCAGGCCGTGCTGGACTTTATCAGCGTTAAGCAGGAAACCGTCAGTATTGCGGGGGGCATTATTTTATTCTTGATCGCCTTACGGATGATCTTCCCTGCCCCTAAGACGAAAGCGCCTGATGAGCAAGCCAACCAACCGGAGCCCTTTCTGGTGCCTCTGGCCATTCCACTAATCGCTGGCCCCTCGCTGCTGGCGACTTTGATTCTGTTATCCAATCAGGATCCCAGCCGGATGTTCGACTGGACTATTGCGGCCTTTGTAGCCTGGGGTGTCACTGCCGTGATCCTGCTGTTCTCGGGAATGTTCCATCGCCTGTTAGGTGAGCGAGGTTTAATTGCAGTAGAGCGCCTGATGGGTATGATCCTGGTCATGATTGCCATCCAGATGCTACTGGACGGCGTAGCCAGCTATCTGGAGATAACCCCGTGAAACTGAATATTTTTCAACGCGTACGCGAACTTGAGCATTGGCAGGCTGTTGCCTTTGGCGCCACTTTGCTGGAACGCTCCCTGCCGAATTACGAGCTGTTCTGCGAGTTGACCGATAGCGGCGACCCCAAGCTGTGCCGTAATGTTCTGGACAGCATCTGGGGCTGGCTGGCGAATCCCAAGAGTAAGATCAATCTGGCCCTGCAACAGGAAAAGGTGGATGCGGTTATTCCAGAGGTGGGCGAACACGATAACTTTGGGGTATATCCCGCCATCGACGCCGGTATGTCCCTGTCGGCGCTGTTAGCGTTGATGTCAGGCGAAGACCCTCAGGGTGCGGTGGTGATAAGCAAACTTTCCCAAGGCTCTGTTGATGCTTTCATTCAGGCTACCGAACCCGAGCTCGAGGAAGTGAAAGAACACCCCCTGATGCAATGGGAGATCGAGTTTCAAAGCGAACTGCTGGATGAACTGGCCGAGGCCAAACGCGGCTCAGAATGCAACAAGCGGTTGCGTCAGTTGGCCACCGAAGAAGGCATCACCAACATCGGTATTGAGCTATAAGGTTTAACCCAACCAATTACGGCTCGACCTGACGCTGAAACAAACGGTAGACCACCTGCCCCGCCTGCTTTTGCTTTAACAACTGCCAGTGCTCGGGCCAGTCTAAGTTCAGGTCCTGTTCGCTTTCCACATAAATAAGCGCCTCGGGGCTCAACCATTGATGTTGGTCTAGAGCTTCAATAGCCGTTGGTAGTAAGTTTCGCTCAAAAGGCGGGTCTAAGAAAACTAGGTCGAAAGGCTGTTCTTTGCCTTGCAAATAACTGAGCAAGTCGGTCTGTCTCACCTGTGCCTGCTCAGGAGACAGCTTCAGCGTTTGACAATTTTTCTGTATCTGCATGGCGGCCGCCTTATGCTTTTCCACGAACACCACTTGGGCGGCATGACGGGACAAGGCTTCGAGCCCCAGGCTACCACTACCGGCGAAGCCATCCAGACAGCGGCTGTCGGCCAGATAAGGCGCCAGCCAGTTAAACAGCGTTTCCTTATTGCGGTCTGTGGTGGGTCTTAAGCCCTCATGGTCAAGTACCGGCAGCTTACGCCCCCGCCACTGCCCCGAGATAATGCGAATCTGCCCACCGGCCTTACGCCTGTTTTTATTGCCGAACTTCATTTAGCTTTTCAAGAGATGCTATGATGATGCCAGTTTACTGGGCATTGCCTGATAACCCAAAAATTTTCCAAAGGATTCGAGCCCTTATGTCTAAGTTATTCGGCTGGTTTGGCAAGAAAAAAAACGATAAAAAAGACAACACGACTCCCGTAGAGCCGGAATCGCCCTCAAAAGACGAGCCCCAGAGCGATGCCTCACAAAGCGACGCTTCATGGTCGCCAGAAACGCTGGGCGAACCATCTCCTATGCCATCCGAGTCTGAAGCTGATTCGGTCAGTCACCATTTAGACACGCCACCAAAGTCTGAACCATCAGATAACGACGACCCCGTTAATCCTCACACCATCGCCGAACCGTCTCCTATGCCATCGGAGGCCGAAGCTCACTCTGTCGATCATCAGGTCAGTGGCGATGAAGAGCAGACTCAAGCCGACGATGAACCGGCAGCTAAAGAGCAACAGCCCGAACACCATAAGGCCTTCAACCCTCACACGCTGGGAGAGCCTTCTCCGATGCCCTCCGAGTCAGAAGCGGAAGAGGCTGAACACTTGCAGCCGGAACCCGAAGAAGGCAACAAGCTGGGATTTTTTAGTCGCCTCAAGCAGCGCCTTTCCAAAACCAGTGCCAACCTGGGTGGCGGTTTAGTCAGCCTGTTTAAAGGCAAGAAGATTGACGATGAGCTTTTCGAAGAACTGGAAACACAGCTTCTGGTGGCCGATGTGGGCATTAACACCACCACCAAGATTATCGATGAGTTAACCGACAAGGCCGATCGGGCCCAATTAAAGGATGGCGAAGCCCTCTACCAACAGCTCAAACAACAGCTGACTGAGATGCTGACCGATGTTAGTCAACCGCTGAATACCGATACTCAGGAAGGCCCTTTCGTGATCCTGATGGTGGGTGTAAACGGTGTTGGCAAAACCACCACCATCGGCAAACTGGCTAAACAATTCCGACAGCAAGGTAAGAGCGTGATGCTGGCCGCCGGTGATACCTTCCGGGCCGCCGCCGTCGAACAACTGCAAACCTGGGGTGAAAGAAATGAAATCCCGGTCATTGCTCAGCACACGGGGGCAGATTCTGCCTCAGTAATCTATGACGCTCTGGAAGCGGCCAAGGCCCGCGGCACCGATATTGTGATTGCCGACACCGCCGGACGTCTGCAAAACAAAGCCAACCTGATGGCAGAGCTGGAAAAAATCGTACGAGTGATGCGTAAGCTGGATGCCAATGCGCCCCACGAAATCATGCTGGCATTGGACGCCACCACCGGCCAGAACGCACTCAGTCAAACCAAGCTGTTCAATGAGGCCGTGGGCCTGACTGGTCTCTGTGTGACTAAGCTGGATGGCACCGCCAAAGGGGGCGTACTGTTTGCGCTGGCCGACCAGTTTGGGATCCCCATTCGCTACATCGGTATTGGTGAAAGCATCGATGACTTACGCCCCTTCGATGGTGAGCAGTTTGTTGAGGCCTTATTCAGTGAGTCCTCCGAATCATGATCCGATTCGACAAGGTCAGTAAAACCTACCCCGGGGGGCAGCAAGCGCTGCGCCAGGTGAACTTTCATATCGCCCCGGGGGAAATGGCCTTTTTAACCGGACACTCCGGGGCCGGTAAAAGCACGCTGCTTAAGTTAATCAGCCTGATGGAACGGCCTACGGTCGGTCAGGTGCTGATCAACGGCCATGATCTGAATAAGATCAATAACCGCCAGATACCCTATATTCGTCGTGATATCGGCATGATTTTCCAAAGCCACCAGCTGCTGATGGACCGCAGTGTGTTCGACAACGTGGCACTGCCACTGGTGATTGAGGGCTATTCCCACAAAGAAATCAATAAGAAGGTAAAAACGGCGCTGGAGATGGTTGGACTGTCGGACAAAATTCGCAGCTATCCGGTCACGCTCTCTGGCGGCGAACAACAGCGCGTGGGCATCGCCCGGGCCGTTGTTAACAAGCCGCCATTGCTATTGGCGGACGAGCCTACGGGCAACCTGGATCCCAAACTATCCATGGAGATCATAAAATTATTTGAAGAGTTTAACCGGGCCGGTGTAGCGGTACTGATCGCCACCCACGACCTGGGCCTGATTGCTCGCATGCGCTATCGCACCCTGACACTCAAACAGGGCCAGATGATCACCGACGGACTCAGCGAAGACTGGCAGGAGGCGCCCGATGAGCCTGCTATTTAAAGGCCGCCAGCACGGCGCCAGACGCGCCAGCATTCCGTTCTATCAACGCATCGGCATGTTTTTTGTCAGCCACGTACGCCAGGCGCTTTCCAGTTTGGGCGAGCTGTATCGCAATTTGGCAGCATCACTGATGACCATTGCCGTACTGGGGCTCAGCATCACCCTGCCCAGTACTCTGTATATCATGCTGGAAAATACCGAACAGGTCAGTGCCGGCTGGGAGCAGGCTTCTGAAATCTCACTGTTTTTACAACCGCAGATGCAACAAGGCGACGTTCAGCAGCTAATGACCCGACTGAAGCTCTGGCCTGAAATCGACCAGCTCGAGCACATTGATAAGGGGCAGGCACTGGAAGAGTTTAAGCGCTTGTCCGAATTCGGTGATGCCCTGAACTATCTCGACAACAATCCTCTTCCCCATGTCATCCTGGTCACGCCCACTAGTAAACACAGCTCGCCCACTGCGGCCGGCAAACTGCTCAACAAACTCAAGAAACAGCGCGAGGTGGATGTGGGTCAGTTGGATATCCAATGGCTGGAGCGTCTGCACGGACTGGTGAATGTGGCCACCGAGTTGGTTACCCTGATTGCCGTTTTACTGTTTCTGGCGGTAGTCTTGATCATCGGCAATACCATTCGCCTGAACATTCTCAATAAGCGGGATGAAATCCTGGTCATGAAGCTGGTCGGGGCCACCGACGCCTTTATCCAGCGCCCTTTCCTGTACACCGGCTTCTGGTATGGGCTGCTGGGTGGCCTGATGGCCTGGCTGACCGTGGCACTGTTACTGTGGTGGGTCAGCGATAGTATCGATAATGTGGCCAGCCTCTATAGTACTCAGTTCACGCTTACCGGCCTGGATGGCAGCGCTTTGCTGACTATGTTGGGCTTGTCGGTGGGTTTAGGCCTGGCGGGCTCTTTTATCTCGGTAAAAAAACACATCCGTCTTATCGAACCCAGATAGCGGCAGGCCCCGGAAGAGTCAGGCCGGACGGGGCTCAGCCAGACTGATATTCATGGCATCGCCCCACTCTAAAGCCTGACGGTAAAACTGACTGATCGGCTGCTCGGTCACATCCAGCCGCTGGGCGATTTCGCCCACCTTCTGCCACTCAGCGCGCTCCATGGCCTCAATCAGCGCCAGATAGGCGTAAAGCTTGCCTTCACCACACAGGGCCTGTCGGATCTCTTCTGCCAGGGGCAGCTTATCCACCACGTATTGCATCGGCTGGTCCAGTAAGGCATCCAGTGTTGAAAACAACCCCAGTAAAAAGCCTGCCGGCGGATCACCTTTGTCACCGCGGTCACGCGCGAGCAACTCACAGAACTTAGCCCGGATCAGCGCCACATGAGTTAACTCTGCGGGCTTATCAGTGTTAATCGCCGCCATTACCATCATGCCGATAAACTTCTTAAGCTCAATCTGCCCCAGAAAATTCAGGGCATGGCGCAGGGACGTAATCGGCTGGCTTTTATAGAGCAATGGGTTGTTAATAAATCTGAGTAACCGGTATGACAGGGCCACATCGTTTTCCATCAGAGCATTAACCTTTGCCAGATTTAAATCAGCCGCGTTGGCTTCGGCGGTCAGTTCCAGCAGGGACAGTCGGGATAAGGCCAGTTGAGGGCGCTTAACCATCTGAGGTCGGGCAAAGAAAAAGCCCTGGAAATAATCAAAGCCCAAGTCTTTGCACTGCTCAAACTCCTGCTGTGTTTCGACCCGTTCGGCCAGTAATTTCACGCCGGCTTCGCGGAACGGCGTCAGGTTTTTCTGCACCTCGTCCAGACCGTGGGCCATCAGATCCACCTTCACCAGATCCACAAATGGGAGAAACTCACCCCACTGTGAATCAAAGTCATGATCGTCCAGGGCCAGTCGATAGCCCATTTTTTTAAGCTCGCGACAGACGTCCAGCAAGGCCTTACTGGGCGGCACCGTTTCGAGAATTTCAATAACGACTTGCGAGGGTTCGAGGATCTTAGGCAGCCCTTGAAGTAATGCCTGTTCGTGGAAATTGATAAAGGCGCGCTTGCCACCAATGAGCTCATCAAAACCGTGACTCAGATACTGTTCTGCTAATAGCTTGGTGGTCGCAATGTCAGGGCCGATATCGGGAAAAGCGTTATGCTCACCGTCCCGATAGAGAAGTTCATAACCGTGCAGCCGTTGCTGCCGATCCAATATCGCTTGCCTTGCCACATAACTGTGATTGTCCATGGCTCTTCCCCGCCTTTAACACAAGACGGCCAGTCTAGCATAAATTATTCGTGGGGAAGCAGTTATCGGAATGACCCCGGGTTGAGATGATGCCGCTCCAGTAACTTATAAAAATCGGTACGGTTACGCCCCGCGATGCGCGAGGCCTGAGTCACGTTGCCTCCTGTGGCCCTGAGCAAATCAGCTAAGTAACGACGCTCGAACGTGTCCCTGGCCTCAGCAAAGGAGGGCAACGCCCCGTCACTGCGCTCTCGCAAGGCTTTTTGCACCAGTTCGGCCGGGATCACTGGCGACGTCGCCAGAGCCACCGTTTGTTCGACCACATTCTGCAACTGGCGAACATTGCCCGGCCAGGGAGCCGAAATCAGGGTTTCCATGGCATCATCGGCGTACCCGGTGACCTTCTTACGGCCACGGGAAACGATATCTTGTAAGAAGTGATTCACCAGCAGCGGTATGTCCTCGCGTCGCTCGGCCAATGGCGGTAAACGTAATTCCACTACATTCAGGCGGTAGTAGAGGTCTTCACGAAACTCTCCCTGCGCCACCGCTTGCTCCAGGTCCTTATGCGTGGCACTAATCACCCGGACATCGACTGGCACCGCCTGAGTCGCACCGACCGGTCGTACTTCCCGCTCCTGTAAGGCTCGCAATAACTTAACCTGAAAGCTCAGTGGCATATCGCCGATTTCATCCAGAAACAGGGTGCCACCATCGGCGGACTGGAACAGGCCCTGATGGGCTTTATTGGCGCCGGTAAACGCCCCCTTGGCGTGACCAAACAATTCCGACTCTATGAGAGATTCAGGAATGGCAGCACAGTTGACCGGCACAAAGGGACCGTCATGACGCAGGCTGGCATTGTGAATGGCCTTGGCAAGCAGCTCTTTACCGGTACCACTTTGGCTGTTAATCAGCAAACTGACATCGGAGTCTGCCACCTGTCTGGCCTGAAGTAGCAATTCCTCCATCTTGCTGCTGTGACTGATGATCCCCTTGCGCCAGTCGTCATCGGAGGGCGAAGGCTGCTCCACGCTGTTGCTGGGGTGCAGGCGAATGGCATCATTCACCGTACTAAGCAGCGTCTGACTGTCGAAGGGTTTGGTGAGATACGAGAACACGCCTTTTTTAGTCGCCTCGATAGCATCGGGAATACTGCCATGAGCGGTCAGAATAATGACCGGTAATGCCGGAAAGCGAGCCCGGATGGCGTCGAACAGTGCCATACCATCCATACCTTCCATACGCAGATCGCTGATCACCAGATCCGGCCGGATGCCTTCCATTTGGCCCAGCGCTTGTTTGCCATTCGACGCCTGATGCACCTGAAAACCGGCACCGCTCAGACGCATACTGATTAGCTTTAAAAGAGAAGGGTCGTCATCGACCACCAAAATGTGCTGCTGAGTATTATCCGTCATCCGTCGTGTTGTCTCTGCTTTGGATATGGGTTTCAATCTCTTTAAGCTGATGCAATAACTGCTCCAGTTCGGCATTACGCTGCCACAGTTCTTGGTTGTCTGCCGCTTTTTCCATCATCTGATGATGCAAATTCATCAATAACATCATCATGCCTGTTTTGGGCGCTTCCGACTGCTTCCAGCGATACAATAAAGCCGTTAATGCTGGCTTACCAACCACCTCAATATCGGCGACCACCCGGGTCAGAATTTGTTGTTCTAGTGACAGGTCGGTGCGCTGGGCCTCCTCGGCCAGTTGCTGCGACGAAAGCCCTTTGAGATAAAGGTAATAATCGCTCGGCGCAGGGGCGTCGACCGACAGTCCGGAGCCAGCTTCTGGTGACGACTGCGGCAACAGGCTACAACCGCTTTGTAGCATTACCAACAGCATTAATCCGATTCGCCACAACATCATGTTACTCCTTCGGCAGGGACAGAATGAAACAACCGCCTTCATCGTTCGTTTCGGCGCGAATTGTACCACCGTATTTACGCATTAGCTCACGCACGATGGTCAGGCCCAGACCTGAGCTTTTTAGCTTACTGTGACCGTTGCCTTGTGCCTGTACAAAAGGCTCAAAAATACTTTCTCGTTGGGAGTCCTTAATGCCTGGCCCCTGGTCTTGAACGGTCAGTCGATAGTCTTGCTCAGTTTCCGACAACGACAGCCGAATCACACCACCTTCGGGGGAAAACTTAATGGCGTTCGATACCAGGTTGTCCAAAATCATGCGCAGGTGTTCCTGATGCACGGGCCAGTCGGCGTCTTGTTGCGGCCCCTTCAGAGAGAGCTGTCGGGCATTAAGCTCAAGGCGCCGTTCCCGTTCAACACGTTCTAATACCTTTGAAATCTGGCAGTGGCTGTCGTGCGAGAGCTGAGCGTCATCCAATAACAGGTTAAAGTTCAGCAAGTCCTCGATCAGATGCTGCAAGCGGTTAACACTGGTACGGATAATATCGGCCACTTCACTCTGGGTGTCCGTGAGAGGACCGGCAGTGCGGTCGTAAAGCAGCTCAGCCCCTTCACGAATGGCGGCCAGCGGGGTTTTCAGCTCATGGGAGATCTGTCGGATAAACTGGGTCTTCTGCTGCTCAAGCTGCAGTAACTGTCGGCGCATAGCGTCCAGGATCGCCCCCACCTCGGCGATGTCCTCAGCCCCGCTCACCGATACCGGTGCCGATAAATCGCCCTGCTCTAACCGCCCAATTTGCTGCTTTAAGCGCTTCAATGGGCGACCAATCAGCCACAAGAACAGAAAGGCCACCACCATCGTAACAGGAAACAACCAGGTGGCCTGCAACAGCGTCTGGCGCAGTTCATCGGCACGGATCTCGATGCCTGTAACCCGCTGTTCGATGGCTTCCCGGTTTAGCTCATACAGTTGCTGACTCATCTGGGTCAGCTCGGCGTAACCTTGCTGAATGGCCGCAACCGTTAATCCCATCCGTTGCTGACTGATTTGCTGATGCAAGAGCTGCTCCTTGGCCCCCAACCGGCGCAACATTTCTGCCACTGCTTGATAGGACCTGTGCTGCTGCTCCGCAAGTAAGCTTTGCCAGCGCTGCCGCAAACTTTGATAGCGGCTCAGTATCTCAGGGTCTTCCAACACCTGATACTGACTGGCAGTACGCTCCATATTCTGCAGCAACTGGGCAACCTGACGAGACGCATCCACCGAACGGGCCACTTCGCTCACCGCCGACGCGCCCTCCGAAGACAGCCGCTCCAGATGCAACAATGCCATTCCCAATGCCAGCATCAGGGGTAGACTGACAGCGATAAAACCAAGCAAGGTCAGTCGTCTGATGGACGGTGACCAGGGCTGTCGGGGCATAAGCGCTCCTTAAATGGCTAATTGGGTGTTCAGATTAGAGGCTTAAATTAGCAGGAAGTCAGGACAAAACACAGCGCAAGCGAGTTGTCGTTTTTCTGCGACAGCCCCATTACCATACCTCAAGAAAACAACCTAATTATTTGTTATTAAAAGATAAATCAATGAGTAGACTGACGGAGCCAAGATCATTTCCCAGTTATCGGCCCTGCCTCCCTGTCGCTCACAGGCGACAGTTATTGCCTCGTTAACACGGCAACCCTCTCCCGAAAGTCAGAAATACTAGATAAGACATTGATAATAAATAACTTTATAAAGATGGCACAATACTGGCTATGTCTGATTGCGTCTGGATAACAATGAACAACTCGTACAGGAGAACATTATGTTGAAACAAACTTTAATCGCCGTAGCGGCATTAACGAGTTTAGGTGCTTTCGCGGCCAATCCTCCTCAAAAAGCGGAAGAAGCCAAACAGGAAGCTCAGCAAAAAGCCGAACAAGCGAAACAAAAGGGTATGGATAAAGCCGAAGCTATGAAGCAAAAGGCTAAGGACAAAAAAGCCCAAGCGGAACAAGACGACAAGTCTTAACTGAATGCGGTGCCGTGCCCCCCAACACGGTACCTCATTCCGAGCTTCTGCGGAATGATTCAGAAGCAGGCGACGGAACCGCCAAAGCCCATCCACAGGGGTGAGTTTACTTCCCCCCTCACTCCTGCTGGTATCTTGTGGCACCCTATGCCTTGTCATTTGGGTGTCACACCCCCAACTTAACCTGCCTATACTGTGGATTAGGGAACTGTTTTAATCCAACAAGGTCAGACATGCGTAGCAACCCCCGGCAACGAGCATTTAAGGGCTAGCGATCCCGGCCCCGGTGGTGCTACACTCAGGAATTGGATTTTCACGCGAGGTAATCGATGAGCAAGAACATGCAATCAATGGCATTAAGCGTACCGCAGACAGGCAGTCTGGAGGCCTATGTTCAGGCTGTGAACGCGATTGATATGCTCTCAGCCGAAGAAGAAAAGTCACTGGCCGAACGCCTGTATCACGACGGCGATCTGGAAGCGGCTCGTAAGCTGATTATGTCGCATCTGCGCTTTGTGGTGCATATTGCCAAGTCCTACTCCGGTTACGGCCTGCCTCAGGGCGATCTGATTCAGGAAGGCAATATCGGTCTGATGAAGGCAGTCAAACGCTTTAACCCGGAAGTCGGCGTGCGTTTGGTGTCTTTCGCTGTTCACTGGATTAAGGCCGAGATTCACGAATTCGTACTGAAGAACTGGCGCATCGTTAAAGTGGCCACCACCAAGGCCCAGCGCAAATTGTTCTTTAACCTGCGTAAGGCGAAAAAGCGCCTTGGTTGGTTCACCCATGAAGAAGTGAAGCGTGTTGCCGATGAACTGGGCGTCAGCACCAAAGAAGTGATGCAGATGGAAGGTCGTATGAGCAGTCAGGATCAAGCCTTTGACCTGTCTTCCGACGACGATGAAAACGGCACATATGCACCGGTTCAGTTCCTGGAAGACAAGTCAGCCGACGTAGAGACCGAAGTCATCAACAGCGACTGGTCCGACAGCGCGACTCAGCGCCTGCACTCCGCCATCAAGACACTGGACGAGCGCAGCCAGCATATTATCCAGACCCGCTGGCTGGCCGAAGACAAGACCACTTTGCAGGACCTGGCCGATCACTACGACGTTTCCGCCGAACGCGTGCGTCAGATTGAGAAAAACGCCATTAAGAAACTGCAGTCGGCGATGATTTAATACATTGTCTTAGTTCTCGAGAAAAGGCGCCGGTTGGCGCCTTTTTTGTGTTCTGTAGTCCGCCAGCCTCTGCCCCAGTGCCAGACATCATCCACCTGCCAGTATCGCGTGACTGTTACCCTCTATAACCATTGTTAAAAAGTGCGATGAATTGAGTCCCGTTGCGGTTAAGATAGTCAATGAAGGAATAATGGAATCAGTGGAATACACTTATGCGAATTGTGATTGCTGATGATCATCAGCTCTTTCGTGAAGGACTGAAACTCATTCTGAGCAGCGAGCCCAAGTGGAGCGTTGTCGCGGAAGTCGCTAGCGCGGAGGAGCTGCTCAAGACGGTCAAGGCCGAGCAACCCGATCTGGTCATGCTCGACTACCGAATGCCGGGCGGCGGCGCCTTATCCGCTCTCGAGTACATAAAGAAGCGCTACTCCAACATTAAAGTCATTATGTTAACGGGGGTGCAGTCTCGCGCCCTATTCAGGCAAATGACAAGCTGTCACGCCGATGGCGTGCTGCTTAAAGAGATGTCGGCCGGTGACATGCTTAAGGCCGTGCATACGGTGTTAACCGGAAAAAAAGTCTATTCCCCTGCTGTTACCGATGAGCTAGGTTCTTTGCCACCTGACCTTACCGCCAGAGAGTTTCAGGTGCTGGATCTTGTATTAGCCGGGCTCAACAGCCAGACCATCGCCGAGAGACTGAACCTTGCCAGTAAAACCGTAGAAAACCATCGTTATAGCCTGATGCAAAAACTGAACGTGAAGAACACGGTTGAGCTTATGCGCTACGCCAACCAACATGGACTACTGTGACGCTCAACCTGATTACTCTTTTTGCCAATAGCTCACAGCCTGACCCCGTTATGGAGTCCAGGCTGGATGTGTTAATCCGACAGACTAACTTGTCCGGTGTCGTCAGCATCGGCGCCGCTGTCATCTTAGCGATATTAGTGCACACCCGTTTTGATATGGCGGGGTTACTGCTCTGGGTTTCAACTTTTGTCGCCATAACCCTGTTCCGATTTTTGTTTGTCTATGGGCCTATTCAAAAGCGGCGAGCGGAAGGAGAAAAACGCTACCAGCTCTACCACCTGATGATCGTGCTGTTTCTTTTGCTGTCAGGTACTAACTGGGGCGCGGGTGTCTATGCCTTTTTGCCCGCCCCCGATGCGACAGAACTCTTTGTTACCTTTTTTATTTTCATTTTTGGAATAACCACCGGCTTACTCGTAGCACTGGTGTATTCATTTTGGGGCTATATGGTGTTCCTGCTGCCAATGATGGGCGCAACGGCGCTGCGGGTCCTGGAGTTTGAGCAACCATTGTTGCTGACCGGCCTGGGTCTTTACAGCGCATACCTGACCGTGACCGCAATGCGCTTGTCCAAGGTGGTGACCAACGCCATCAGTATCGACGCGGCAAACGCCAGTCTTCTGCAGCAAGTCACCGAAGAGAAAATCAAAGCTGAACAGGCCAATGCCGAAAAATCCCGCTTTTTAGCCGCCGCCAGTCACGATCTGCGTCAGCCTTTAAACGCGATTGGATTGTTTATTCAGGCGTTGACTCAGCGACTGTCCACGACCCAACATCAGGATATTCTGTCCCCGCTGGGACAATCCTTTTCCTCACTAAAGCGCCTGTTGGATACCCTGCTCGATCTGTCCCGACTGGACTCCGGCGATCTGGAACTGGACTGGCGTCAGGTAACGCTGGACAGTGTTATGCTGCCACTGCTGGATGAATTTAGGGTCAAAGCCACAAATAAAGGTCTGAGCATCGACTACGCTTCTTGCGATGTGGTGGTGCAAACCGACCCGATGGTATTGGCCCGTATCCTGCGCAACCTGCTCGACAATGCCGTCAAATATACCCAACAGGGTGGCATCCGCATTCTGGTGTCTCGTCATAACGATCAGCTCAGGCTTTCCGTTCAGGACACTGGGATAGGCATCCCCTGTCAGGAGCTTGACAGGATTTTTAATGAGTATCATCAGATTGCCAATAAACGCCGCGACGCCAGAGAAGGCGTTGGCCTGGGGTTATCCATCGTACAAAAACTGGCTCATCTGCTGGGTAGCGAGGTGGACGTGGAATCGGAACCAGGTAAAGGGTCGGTCTTTTCACTGACCTTGCCGGTAGTTGAGTCCATTATAGCCACGCCAGAAGCTCCTCGCATTCAGGGAAGTCGGCTGTTTGGCGTCAGGGTGCTGTTAATCGATGACGACCCCAACAGCCTCACAGCCCTGAGCCTGGCGCTGGAAGGCCAGCAATGCCATGTCGTCTGCGCACAGAATGACGAACAGGCGCTGAACACCCTGGAGCAACAACGACCGGATATTATTCTGTGTGATTACCGCTTAATGGATGATAAAACCGGTGTCGAACTTATCGCACAGCTGCGTCAGGCACTCGGTGAGCCGGTAAAAGCCATCATATTAACCGGCGATACGGATCCTATGCTTCTTGAACGTATCAAAGCACAACACCTACCCCTGCTAAACAAACCTGTGGATCTCGACGCACTGGAACAGCTGATCTTCGATCTGTTATCAGAATAAGTCTCACCTCAGCCAGACAAAATGAGGGTTTTCACCCAAGCCTTAGCAGTAAGAATTTGGTCCAATCTGCCCGACACGTTTTTGCTTTTTTACCTAGTAGAGAGTAACCATGAATAAACTCGGACTCTGTCTGGCCACAGCCACAACTATTTTTACACTACTTAACTCGCAACAAGCTGCTGCCAGTGCCACAACCGATATTGGCGTTAAACTGGCCGAGAAGGTCGCGGGACTGATACTTGGGGACGCCTTCGAATCGATTTTTGGCGGCGATGATCCTGCTGCTACGCCCCAAGAAGTACAACACATCGTCGATGAAGGATTTAATCAGGCCGCCTTAGATCAAATAGAAGTCAGTATCGGGGACGTGTTCAATGGCATTAACACCTACAACCCCAAGTCAAGCTATCCAACGAACAAAAACAAAATTGATAAAATCGTCGACGACTCGGGTACAGTGCAAAACGAAGTGCGCACTCATATGAACCACAATAATTTTGTTCCTTTGCTAAAAACCTATACCACCGCAGCAACTCTGCGCCTTGGGTTCTTATCAGAACGCCGCCGTTACATCCAAGAAATGGGGCAGGACGAAATTGACAACTTGAGTGCGGCGGATGCGGCGACCAAGGGCCAGGAAATGGCCGCCAAATTGGCTGCAGAACTGCAAGAAGAGAACAATATTATCGCCACCATCGCTCTGGAAGGGGTAACCGATCTTGCGAACTTCTTTTATGAAGATTTCTATGAAAAAGGCCCAGGTACCCAGGGTTGTATTTACAAGTATCCTGAAACACCTTGGGTTGCTCCCAACTATGTTGCACCAAACAACAAAGATTTCGTGGGACAAGATCGCTCAACAGTTACCTGCCGTAAATATGGTCCAATGGGAAAAACAGGACCAATTGGGCCGATACCCGTTGATGTTGCCAGCACTACGCCTTGGCAAACCACCGATGTGATGCCGGTTCATCAAGACGACCTTTGGGCCTTCTCCTTTAAAAAATGGGAGAACAACCCAGGACCGCATAAGTATGATTACCATATGATGGTGGTTAAAGGTGAAGACCTGGCCCGCTATGTCAGAAACTTAAACTCTATTACCAAGTACCCCAACTGGTTCGGCGATGTGGAGACTCAGGCCATCACCTGGATTGATATCATCGCCTCTAACGGCAATGATGACCAGCTGCTGTCATCGTTGAAAAAAGCCACGGAACTGGGTGTGCTCCACAGCAAACTCACCGCCCGCTATCACGCCAAGCACCCGTCCGTTGTTGCAGAGTTTGAGCAATGGTTCCAGGGCAAACTGTCCTCGTGGGGCTTTTCCAGCGACCACGTACCTACCCGCATCAGCTTTGATCCAACGGAGTTTTATCCGACCGATGCGCCGGCCTGGTTAGCGGACGCCATGCAATAACAGGTTATTTGAAACACATACCGGCACTGATTAAGTGCCGGTTTTTCGTATTGAGGTTGCCATGAAATATATCGTTGTCTGCGGCACTGCGCTAACTCTTATAAGCGGCTGTACGTCCCTAGAATACCCTGTACCTAAACAAACTGACTTAAACAATAACCATGTGCTGACCACCACCTCCGGTCAGGGGCAAATCTATGTGATGCAGCGCAATAACAATCATTATCTGTGCTCACTGCCCCAGCCGGATTCGGCGTTTGATCAGAAAGACGGTGGCAACATTGATGTGTCCCTGATCAGTACTGGCGGTGATAGAGGTGCCAGCACCAATGAAGACTCCGAGGAAGTGGAATTGGCCGGCAGAACCCCTACGGTACTTATGACCCGGGAGTTATTTTTTCGCGCCTGTGAGTTTTCCTCTAACTATCAGTTGAGCAAAGACGAAGCCAAAGCGCTGTATATGAAAACCCTTGATGGTGTCATTACAAACTGGGCCATTGAAGCGGCACAAACCACGGTAAAAATCGGCGATACGGTCAGCAATCAAACCGCCATTTCAAACAACAAAAACGATCAGACATCCGTCACTCAGCCATCAACGGATACCACAGACAAGACTAAGACCGGTGTTGACAGTTATTAGCTTATCCAGCCATAACTCGCCCGGACTGGAGCTTTAACCACTAATGTCTCAATTTACAGGAAGAGGTAGAGAAGAAGGTTCACGGCAACCATTACTACAATGCCCAGAAGCATATAGTGCCCGATCAATCGCTTGCGCATTACCTGATTGCGGTAACGGACCTCTTCCGTTTCACTAGTTGCCCTGTGAAGACGAGAGGCGGTGAGCCCGTCTTGCAAAGCGTGTTTTGTATCACCTCCGGTATGCTTTTTCATAGTCTGAGTACCCGTGCATAATTCGCTTCCGCCATCGGCACGATAACCTCACCCTCACCAATTTCCAATAAAGGCCTGAAGAACGGAGAGCGTTCACCGTAATCACGGGCCTCAATGTCATAATGACAGACACTATCGGACACATAATGCTTCTTTAGGAGACTGAACCTGTTTCCCTCCCACCTGGCAACCTGAAAGCCGCTACCTTCCCCAATATAAAACCGACCTGTGCGCAACTCTGGCGCGGGAATGAGTGCGCACCCTTCGGTCAAAAGGGCTAACGAGGATAAAGCTAAAAATGGCTGAAAACAGCCATGCCCGGGGTAAAAATAAGGCTCTGATTTGCACCCGGGCTGGGTCTTTTGTGGTGTTGCGAACGAACCGTTGTACAGCAGGGTGTCAGCGATAACCGAGAAGCATCCATCCTGATAAAGACCGACATTAGCGTTTCGCCCCCGCCCTACATACCAAACGCCTTCGACGAGTTCATCAAAGGGTATCTGTAGGCGTTCACACAAGGCACTCTTCCTCGGAAGAGCCAGATTGCCGGGCATGCATTCTTGCCAGAAATGAATCCAAATTATCACTCTGAGCAATCAACAAGCTATACGGAGCCGCAGAATTGCCTGCCGTAAAAGGCATGGCCTGAACATCTCGGTGTAATTCACTCAGCCACCGCTGTTTTTCCCCCTTTAACTCTGCCGAAGCCCAGTACCGAACATTTTCTGCCCGCCAGGTATCCGCTAACAGAACCGCTTTCACTGCCTTAATCTGTCCCAATGGCTGAGAGTAAACCGGCCTGTCTAACATCCGCACAAAGGCGTCGGCCAAATGCGGCGAACTCAGTCTCTTCAGGTCTTTACACACATAATCAGAAAAGTCACTAACAGGGTAGTCCCGCTTTACTTCTATTAAATAAAGCGTGTTATCAACAAACAGATAGCCGTCAATGTGCTTATTCCACGGGCTATTACTCTTGTCGCCGTCAGTAAAAGGCACTTCCAGCCCCCATCCCGCCTGGGGACATGTTCTCAAAGCCGAGTGAATAAAGCTGAAGGTGAGATTGGCTTCGGCCATTTCGCCCTGAGGCTTGCAGGGCCTGAAACGACTCATTGCCTGCTGATGAAACTCGACGGTGTTTTTAAAGGTATAGCGAATAAAGTCATCCATCACCGGATTCCATTTAGAGTCTTAAACTAAACAGCCAGATCTATGGCTGGCTGCCGGGTGACTCTATTAATCAGAGCTCGTCCTGAGAGGGGGCTTCTCTATCGGCAATACGGCGCAGGTTTTCGTGGATCTTAAACAGCACGATCATCATCTCACACCAGATGCGGGCACCAATGGCACCTGCGACGATAATGCCTAATCCAGCCAGTATGCCGCCGTTGTACTTATCGAACATAGTGCCAATACCGCCAACTAATACCCCTACTAGCATCAGCCAGTAGACCACGGTGATGATTTTGGGCGTGAGCATTGAGTTAAATAAGAAGATATCCTTCATGGTTGTTTCCTTTTGTTGTTATCAAAATCGTCTCGCCATTAATGATTGGCGCTATTCCTTGTCCTTTGCTTTCGGCGGCAGCACCCAATACACACCTTTAAACTCCGCCACCGGGTTCTGGCCGTCATGCAACTCCACCGTCAGGGTAAAAGGGGTTTTCTTACCGCGCATAAGTGGTTCGAACTTTCCCTTCACCGACTCCACATTACACACCCCACGAGGCTGGCTGGTGACCGGCTTATGATAATGAATATCGGCATCACCGAGCACAATCTCCCCACTCAGCTCGCGCTGCTTCAGCATCAAAAAGATCATCCCCCAGCCTGTTAAGGTCGCCAGCGAAAAAATACTGCCGGCGAACATAGTGCCATGCAGGTTAATGTTCTTATTCAACGAGGCTCGCGTTTCCAGGGTTTTGCCCGTGTACTGGAACAACTTGATGCCCATCTGCTCGCTGATGGGAATGGTCTCGTACCAGGTTTTTTGCAATTCACGACACCACTTGGGGTGCAACAGCAAGGCATTGAGGTCAGTAAGTTTCTTGCACATCTGCTCACGCTTTAACTGCCCCAGTTCCGTAGTGGCCTCACCCACTACCTCAAAACCACAACTCAAAAAGAAGTCGGTGGAAGTCTCACGGCTGTTAGTCACCATGCGCTCTGCGCCCTGATTGCGGGCAATGGACTCTAGTGCCGATACGATCAGCTTACCTAAACCTTTACCCTGATAATCGGGGTGCACGGCAATATGACGCACCTGGGCCTCTTCCGGAGTATTAAAATGCAGCCGCCCCACGGCAATAATATCCCCATTGGAGTCCACCACCATGCGGTGGCTACTGACCTGCTCGTATTCGTCTTTCTCCGAACCCTCTGGGTAGTTCCAGGGTTTGCGCAACATCTGCCAGCGAAACTGAAAGTAGTGCTCCAGTTCCAGTTCGGTTTCGGGCGTTTGCACCTTAAACATAAGGCTCCTCTTGATTGCGCCAGACAATGGCGGTTTTCTCCATCGACAATGATGGCTATATTGGCACAATCCCTAATCGAATCCTATATGAGGTCGCCCCTGTTTAGTCTGAAGCAGGACCTGCATCACCGGCAGCTACTCTACTGGCAGCAGCGTGAGCAAATAGCGGTGTATGAAAATGATCACTACCGCTGGTTGACCATCGGCCAGACAGTGCAGTCGGTCATGGCACGCAACAAGCCCAGCTGTCCCGTTCTGCCCCACCTGCATGCAATGGCCATGGCGCTGTTCGCCGCCCCCAACGCAAAAATGATCATGGAGCTGGGGCTTGGCGGCGGAGCACTGGCGCGTCTGCTGCCAAAAACGCACCCTCAAGCGCGACTGACTTCCGTGGAGCTGAGCCCGACGGTGATTGACTGTTTCAGGCGCTTTTTTAACCCTGAGGCCTGTGTATCCCAGGTAATTCAAGCCGATGGCTGTAAGCAGATAGTAAAAACGACGAATCTTGAGCTGTTGTTTGTGGATATTTTTCAGTCGTCCCAGTTACCGCCTGCCATGGAACAACCCGAGTTTTATCGTCATTGCCTAAATGCCTTAAATCACAATGGTGTGCTCTGCCTTAATCTACTGCCGCAAAACGCACTGTTGGTCCGAAACCTAAAACAGTTGCTGCTCCAGTTAACCGGTCATCCACCCTGGGTTTTTCGGGTACCGGGCTATCGCAACGCCATACTGGTTGCCGGTAAAAAACCTCTGGGCACGATCACTGAGCAGGCAAAGAACTTAAAGCGGTTTGCCCAGCGCCATCATCTGGACCTCAGCCTGATAGAGCCGGTACTTTAGACCCTGAGCTCAAAGGTCACCGGACCGTCGTTGACCAGGCTCACTTGCATATCGGCGCCGAACTGACCAGTGGTACAGGCAACGTCCTGCGAACGCACCTGCTCGACAAAGTACTCATACAACCGCTCGCTCATTGCTGGCGAGCCCGCCGACGAGAAGCTGGGCCGATTGCCCTTGCGGGTATCCGCCGCCAGAGTGAACTGAGACACCACCAGCACCTGACCGCCCACCTGGCGGACATTCAGATTCATCTTGTCGTCCTCATCACTGAAAATACGGTAGTTCAACACCCGCTCGCACAAACGCTTTGCTTTGGCCTCATCATCGTCTTTTTCTATCCCCAGTAACACCAAAAGCCCCTGCTCAATGGCTCCGATGGTTTGACCCTTCACATCCACGCTGGCGTGCTTTACTCGTTGAATCAGGGCTATCACGGCAAGACTCTCCTTACACTTTGTCACAGAATAAATTTGACCAGCTCGCCATTCTGGCACAGCTTGTTTAAGCGGGCGAATTGGATTAACTTAACTCAACACCTTTAAAAACAGGAGTCATAACATGGCAGGACAAGGTTCAGGCGGCAATGTACTGGCCGCCATTTGCAGTTTTTTCTTCCCCGGACTGGGACAACTGGTTCAAGGCCGGATCCTGGCTGCACTGCTGTTTGCAGTGTTGACCTACGGCAGCTACGCCTTGGCGGCCACGGTAATCCTGATTTTCATGTGGGTACCTGGCGTTATTTTTCACCTTTGGGCCATTATTGACGCCGCTAAATTCCGCGCGCCGGGTGACCTGCCATGAAACGCCTGCTGACGCTGATGGCCACCATGCTTGTTCTGGCTGGCTGTCAGTCGGCTTATTATGCCGCTATGGAAAAGGTGGGGTTTGAAAAGCGTGACATCCTGGTGGATCGGGTAGAGGACGCCCGCGACGCTCAGGAGGATGCTCAGCAGCAATTCAGCTCAGCGCTGGAAGAGTTTAGCCACCTGATCGACTTCGACGGCGGCGAGTTGCAAACCGTCTACAACAACCTCAAGGACGAGTACGAGGCCAGTCAGGCATCGGCCGAGCGCGTTAGCGAGCGTATCGACAGTATTGAGGATGTGGCGGGGGATCTTTTTGCCGAATGGGAACAGGAGTTAGCCCAATACTCTAACGAATCGCTACGTCGCGACAGTCGGCGCAAACTGAGTGAGACCGAGCGCCGCTATCAAAACCTGATACGGTCAATGCGTCGGGCCGAGAGCCGTATGGAACCAGTTTTAACGGCGTTGAACGACAATGTGCTTTATCTGAAGCACAACCTGAACGCCAACGCCATTGGCGCCTTACAGAGTGAACTGGGCTCGATTCGCAATGACGTCGACCAGTTGATAAAAGAAATGAACAGCGCCATTGCCGAGTCCAACGACTTCATTCAGACTCTGCGCTAGTGTCACGGTTGGATGTCGCCGAATCGGCATCCCTACCCTGCCTTTCATCCTCGTGTTCCCGTTTATTGGCACGAGCCAGGGTTTCTACCTGCACGGTAAACTCCGCTCCCAACAACACCACAATCCACGACAGATAAACCCACACAAACAGCAGCGGCACCACTGCCAACGCCCCGTAGATCACCTGGTAGGAAGGGAAACTCGCGACATACAGGGCAAAACCTTTCTTAGACAGTTCAAATAGCACCGTTGCCAGCACCGCACCGGCGAGAGCATGCTTGGTGCGCACGGTTTTATTGGGCACCACCATGTAGAGAATGAAAAAGGCGCCTGCCGATGTGAGAAAGGGTACCGCCTTCAGCATAGCCGTTGTAATACCGGGGGTATACTCTTCGGCATAAGAGGCCAGCCCAACCAGATAGGAGCTGATGGCCAGCCCTGAGCCGATCAACATGGGCCCCAGAGTGAGCACCATCCAATAGATAGCAAAGGTAAAAATGGGCCGCCGATCACTGTGCACATGCCAGATGCGGTTAAGGGTTTTATCCACATTGGAAATCAGCAGCAGCGCGACCACTACCAGAAACAGGATACTGACCGCCCCCATTTCAGAGGCATTGCCGACAAATTCGGCCACATACTTTTGCACCATGTCACCGGCATGGGGCACAAAGTTATCGAAGATAAAAGATTCCAGTTTTTCCCGCGCCCCTTCAAAGGCCGGAAAAGCCGACAGCACACTGAAGAACACCATGATGAAGGGTACCAGCGACAGCAAAGACACATAGGCCAGATGCCCGGCAGAGACGGTAATCTTATCCTCCTTGCACCGTTCCACCAGCCCACTCAGCAAGGGCTTGGTCTGAGACAGCCAAAAGATGGCTTTTTGCTTTATAACATCCATTTTAGGTGCCATGAATAGGCTCGCTTATCGGCTTCAACACCCGATAAGTTTACCCCTGTTCGGCTCTTAACCCCAACATATGGCAGATAGCAAAGCTCAATTCGCTGCGATTCAGGGTGTAAAAGTGGAAGTTACGCACCCCTTCTTTGGCCAGGATCTTAACCATATCCATGGAAATACTGGCCCCCAGCAGGTTTCGGGTAGTCTGGTCGTTCTCGTCCAGGCCTTCGTACATGCGGTGCAGCCAGTTCGGTACATTCACATTGGTCATGCCGGCAAACTTAACCAGTGTCTTGTAGTTGGTTACCGGCAAGATGCCCGGGATCAGGTTCGCCTCGATGCCCGCTGCCGCGGCGCGGTCACGAAAACGCAGAAACACTTCAGCATCGAAGAAAAACTGGGTAATGGCCTGGTCAGCCCCAGCATCGACCTTGCGCTTCAGGTTTAAAAGATCAAACTGGCTGTTGGGCGCTTCTGGGTGTACTTCAGGATAGGCAGCCACAGAGATATCGAAGTCTGCCACTTCTTTAAGCAAGGCGACGAGGTCGGCGCCGTAAAGCTCGGTTTCTGTCACACCCGGCGGCAAATCGCCCCGCAGCGCGACAATGCGGCGAATTCCGGCATCCCAGTAATCTTTGGCTATCTGCACCAGCTCTTCGCGACTGGCATCCACGCAGGTTAAGTGCGGCGCGGCAGAAATACCGGTTTCGTTTTGTATGCGTTTGACCACATCATGGGTGCGATCCCGCTCGCCACTGTTGGCCCCATAGGTGACCGACATATAAGCCGGCTTGAGGGGTGCCAGACGCTCAACAGAGCTCCACAGGGTTTGTTCCATTTGCTCGGTTTTCGGCGGAAAGAATTCAAAGGACACATCAATATTTTTGATGTCGGCCAGCGATTGATTGAGCGCATCGATGCCCCGAGCGTATGAAACCATAATTAAACTCCTGATAAATAGCGTCTGCCAGTAGACGTTTAGACGTCCAAATCTATCCCGCGCTGTACACAGACGTCAAGATGTTTAGGCATCTATGATTGACTGTTGGCGCCTAACAGTTAGAATTTTCCACCATAAGATACAATTAAAACAGGCGATGCGCATGGCAAAGTGGGACGGCGAATACATTAACCCCTACGCTGAACACGGTAAAAAAAGCGAGCAGGTGAAAAAAGTCACCGTCTCAATCCCTCTGAGAGTGTTAAAGGTACTCACCGACGAGCGAACCCGTCGTCAGGTGAATAACCTGCGCCACGCCACCAACTCTGAGCTGTTGTGTGAGGCCTTTGTCCACGCGTTTACCGGCCAGCCTCTGCCGGACGATGATGACCTGCGCAAAGACAATCCCTACCGTATTCCAGCCGAAGCCCGCCGTATTATGGAACAGATGGGCATCGATGTGGAACAGGCGGAAAAAGACGAAGAGGACAAGGTGGAAGAGTAATTTCCACCTTTGAGGCGATAGCTCTTGGGCGACTGCGTTATAAGACGAGCCGGGCCATAGCAATTCACGTCATGGATCTGCTCTCACCAACCCGGTGGGGGCTGGAGCCTTTCCTATGTCTGTTGTTCCCCACCGACAAGCAGCGTTACTGAGCGGCGGCTCTCTTCTCACTTGGGTAGCAGCTTCAGCATCCTCTGGGCAACACCAGACACAAGTTTAACAACGCCGCTGAATCATCTAAAACATTAACCTTATGGGACAGGAGCTAACACCTCCGCTACAAGAAAAACAAAGGCTTTACCGGGTATTCACAAGTCGTAAAGATAAACTTGCAACGGTGGTTATTTGGCCAAGCCTGAGTTTAATGGCAAGCCTGATTGACACTTACCGAAAGCGTATAATCCGCGCCAAACTCCGCAACGATCCAGGTTATGAACTCAGCATCCCACCGCATTTATGAAGACATCTTCGCCCTGTTTTGTGCCGGGCTGTTTGTGGCCTTCGGTGTGTATCTGTTCCAGGCCCAGGACTTAATGGTCGGCGGCGCCGCCGGCCTGGCACTATTGGGCACCCACGCCACCGGGATGGATTTTGGCCTAGTGTTTTTTGTGATCAACATTCCCTTTTATGCCCTGGCGTGGACACAAATCAGCAAAAGGTTCACCCTAAACACCTTTGTGTCGGTGACCACCATCTCCGTGATGAGTGAGCAGGTGCATCATTTCGTGGATATCAGCCGTATCCACCCTCTGTTTGCCGCAGTCATGGGCGGTATTTTGATTGGGGTAGGTATTCTGATGATGTTCCGACATAAGTCGAGTCTCGGCGGATTAGGCATTCTGGCCTACTACCTTCAGGCCCGCTTCGGCATCCGCGCCGGAACTTTCCAGCTGGCCGTGGACAGCGTGATCCTGCTCTCTGCTCTGGTATTCATCAGCCCCTATCTGGTTGGCATTTCGATTCTGGCCGCGCTTTGTCTGAACCTGGTGATTTCTCTTAACCACCGGCCCGAGCGTTACCAGTTAGCAACCAAACAAAGCCGCGCACCTCAGGGCGGGCGCTTAAGCACCCAGCAGGGGTGAATGCAGGCAAAGAAAAGGCAGCTCTCGGCTGCCTTTTTGTTATCAATACGCCGGCATCAGGAAGACTTCGCGAACTGCATTGCGCGGGTCGGCATTAACCGCAAATAGCACCGCGTCGGCCACATCCTGCGGATCCAACTTATCCGGCTTGGGCTCATCGAAAAATGGCGTGTTGACCATGCCCGGTGCAATAGTGGTGCAGCGCCCCTGCCATTCTTTCATCTCTTCTGACAGGTTTTCAGCAAAGCCATGCACAAACCATTTGGTGGCGCCATAGACCGAACCTTTAATCGCACGGCGTCCGGCGGCAGAGCCGGTCATAATGAAGTGGCCGGTGGTTTTCCTCAGATGGGGCAGCGTCAGATTGGCGGTGTAGAGCAGCGCGTTGATGTTGATATCCACCATCTTCTTCCATTCTTTTGGGTCGCCGCCTTCGGTACCCGGAGTGGATACCCCCGTACCGGCGTTGGCAAAGGCCACATCCAGACGACCAAACTTCTCAACGCCCTGTTCCACTACCTTTTTCAGTTCGTCAAAATCGGTGGCATCAGCGGCGATGCCGACGGCATTGTCCTGACCGAACTCTTCTACCAGCTTCTCCAGCCGGTCAGCCCGACGGGCGGTTAATATCAGCTTTAACCCCTCACTGGCCGCCTTGCGGGCCGTAGCCTCGCCGATGCCACTCGAGGCGCCGGTAATCAACATCACTTTCGACATACATAACTCCTTGGTTGATTCACGTATACCAAGGATTACTTGGGGCGAAAGGCCCCAAGATCAAACCAAGCTGGCAATTAGAGTCTAAAGTAGCTGTGATAACTGGCGTTTATTGTGGGAACCAGTGGCGGGTGCGATTGGCAAAGCCTACCAACGACAGCATTACCGGCACTTCCACCAGCACGCCCACCACAGTGGCCAGCGCCGCACCGGATTGCAGGCCGAACAGGGAAATCGCCACAGCGACGGCCAGCTCGAAGAAGTTCGAGGTGCCTATCATACAAGCCGGGGCGGCAACCTTGTGCGGCAGCTTCATTCGCTTGGCGGCCCAGTAGGCGATAGCAAAGATGCCATAGGTCTGAATCAGCAGGGGAATGGCGATCAGTACGATGGCTTCTGGTTTGGCCAGGATGGTCTCCGACTGAAACCCAAACAGCAATACCACAGTCGCTAACAGACCGACAATGGACCAGGGCTTCATGGTCGCCAAAAAGCGATTCAGGCGGGTATGATCATTGGCCTTATCCAGCTTTTTACGGGTAAACGCCCCTGCCAGTAGCGGCACCAGTACATAGAGCACCACCGACAGCAACAGCGTATCCCAGGGCACGGTAATATCGGTGATACCCAACAGCAGCCCGGTGATAGGCGCAAAGGCGAAGATCATAATCACATCGTTGATGGAAACCTGCACCAGTGTGTAGTTGGCATCACCTTTGGTAAGCTGACTCCAGATAAACACCATGGCCGTACAGGGCGCCACGCCCAGTAAAATCATGCCGGCGATGTATTCACTGGCGGTTTGCGGGTCCACCCACTCGGCGAATAGGCCCTTAAAGAACAGCCAGCCGAGCAGCGCCATGGTAAACGGCTTCACCAGCCAGTTGATCACCAGCGTTAAGATTAGGCCCTTGGGCTTTTTGCCCACGTCTTTGATGGAGCTAAAATCCACCTGCACCATGATGGGGTAGATCATCAGCCAGATAAGCACCGCGATCACCACATTCACATGGGCGTATTCCAGCGCAGCGACCGCCTCAAACACCTGCGGCACCAGACTGCCCGCAACAATGCCCACCACGATGGCCAGCGCCACCCAAACCGATAAAAAGCGTTCAAAAATACCCATTGGTCACTCCTATTCTAAATCGCCCGCTGATTAACACGTTCACTGACCTGCTCGGCGCTTTCAACGCGCTCGGAATACCGGTCCACAAAGTAGTCTTTGTTGTCGCGCAGCATCAGCGTGAACTTCATCAGCTCTTCCATCACGTCCACAATGCGGTTATAGAAAGGCGAGGGTTTCATGCGGCCGTCTTCCTCAAACTCGAGAAACGCCTTAGGCACCGACGACTGGTTGGGAATGGTGACCATACGCATCCAGCGCCCGAGCACCCGCATCTGGTTCACCGCATTAAAGGACTGAGAGCCGCCACAAACCTGCATCACCGCCAGGGTTTTGCCCTGTGTGGGCCGCACACCGCCCAGATTCAGCGGTACCCAGTCGATCTGACTTTTCAGGATACCGGTCATGGCGCCATGGCGTTCCGGTGAGCACCAGACCTGGCCTTCTGACCACATCATCAGCTCCCGCAGCTCCTGCACCCTGGGGTGGCTGTCCTCTTCGGCATCGGGCAGCGGCAAACCGGTGGGATCGAAAATCCGCGCCTCGGCACCAAAGTGGTTCAACAGGCGAGCGCACTCTTCCACCACCAGGCGGCTGTAGGAACGCTTGCGCAGCGAGCCATACAGCAACAGAATTCGGGGCTTGTGCGAGGCGCCTTTGTTGGCAAACCTGGCTTCATCCGGTGTGTGAAACTGTTCGGTATCGATATTCGGTAGTGCCATATCCAGACTGGTCATGACTGCGCTCCTTGTTGAGTTAATGCGTCGCCCAGCTCTGCGGGCGACAAGTCTTTTCCTGCCAAGTCTGTGAGCACCTTAACCCGCCGTTCAATCTCGGCGATACAATCCCGAAACGCCTCGGCCTTTTGCTTATCACTGCCTTCAACCTTGGACGGGTCGTTTAAGCCCCAGTGCAGTTTCAGGCTGTTGCCAAAATAGAGTGGACAGGCCTCACCGGCGGCCGAGTCACAGACCGTTATAACCACATCCGGCGCAAAATCTTCAAACTCGTCCCAGGACTGACTTTGCAGCCCCTCGGTGGCATAACCGGTCTGCTTGAGATATTGAATGGATAGAGGATGCACCTCGCCAGCGGGCTGGCTGCCCGCACTTCTGGCCTGTATCACATCGCCCGCCATTTGATTGGTGATGGCCTCCGACAAGATGCTGCGGCAGCGATTGTGAGTGCAGATATATAAAACTTTCATAAAACGTCTCGGGTTAATTGGGACAAGAATTGGATGACCTGGCGGCCACAAAACGTTGGCGCTCGGCGGCAATATAATCGGGATTAGCCTGACCGGTCTGAGTGAGTACCTGTGATGCCCACTGAGCCAGCTCGGGATGCAGGCGATAATAAACCCACTTACCCCGACGCTCATCGGCCACAATGGCGCACTGACGCAACTGTGCCAGATGCCGGGAGACCTTAGGCTGGTCCAGCTCAAGCGCCGCCATTAAATCACAGACGCAGGCCTCGCCCTGCTCGGCGATCAACAACAGCGACTTAAGCCGCGTTTCATCGGCTAAGCACTTATAAAATTGAATGGGAGTCATCGCCTACACATACGAAATATCACATATATGTATATTCATATGTATAAGAACGCGCGTCAATGATTAACAACAACAGAATTTCCGGACAGGACGACCCTGGCTACCTGATAGACTTACCGCGACGCTTTGTATGATAGTGCCCAGAGGCGGACAACATTGTCCGGAACAATGTTGGACAGCTTTAGCTGGTCGGCAACGCCGACGAGCCACAGGAAGGTGGCGAGCAATCTAACCACCGACAAAAAGAGCGTTCGTTCCGCCTCTACATCCGTGGCACAATTTAGACACAAAAAAAGCCCCGCATTTCTGCGAGGCTTTCAATGATGGTGCCCGGAGACGGACAACATTGTCCGGAACAATGTTGGACAGCTTTAGCTGGTCGGCAGCGCCGACGAGCCACAGGGAAGTGGCGAGCAATCTAACCACCGACCAAAAAGCGCGTTCGTTCCGCCTCTTCACATCAGCGGCACAATTTAGACACAAAAAAAGCCCCGCATTTCTGCGAGGCTTTCAATGATGGTGCCCGGAGGCGGAATCGAACCACCGACACGAGGATTTTCAATTCTCTTTTGAAAGTCACTCTATTCGATTGATATTAAATGACTTTATATCAATCTCCTTCCAAATAAATCCCTGAATAAATCCTCTGAAAGCCGCATAGCTTCGTCTGCCTGTTATGCGTTTTTGGAACTGATTTAGAGGGGACTTCTATCGCATGAAGATTTTCTGGGGCTAGAAAAGCAAAAACCCGAGCGGCAACTCGGGTTTATAGAGTCAGTCGGCACCCGCTAGACAGCTACACGACCAAATCAAAATCAGCTTCATACTAGCTGAGGGGTAGCCCTTTGTCTAGTGAAAAGGCTCGCCGAACTCGACCGCGTTTTTGCCCCAGCGAAAACGCATCAGGCACTGCGTAATTCACGTAGCACTTCATATTGGATAGTTGTTGTTGATGAAGTGTTCCTGATGTCGAGTCGAACGGGGATTCCTTACATACGACTCAGCGTGCGACGCGCACCACGATTCTCTGCATTCGCAATGCAGAGGCGTTCACACTTGTGGGAAACGGGGCTCCAACCACGGCCACCACGATAAAAACGGCGAGGCTATCCGGCCAACAGGCGGGGGTAAAAGTGAAGGCAGCTAATCACTGGTGTGTCTCTCCGGCGCGTAAGGGGGGCAGGAACTTAGCAAGTTCTACCGAAGTGGAGAGCAAGGCGGACCATCCTAAACCTTATACGGTGCAGGAGGGTGAGCCTATCTTGGAGCGCAGCGGAAAGATAGGTTCACCAAGGTAATAGACTAATACTGTGGTTAGAAGTGATCGAGTGTTACTCCTCCAATTCCCACCATTGCAAATAACGACAGATTTTGGAGGTCTTCTTGGAGTAACCAATACCAATATCAAATATCATCCAGCCGAATAAAACAGCTGTCACCATGAAGATAACGTATAATGCAATATCTCTAGGGCTCCAACCATTGTATTTTAAGCCCTCTGGAACGAAACTAAGTGTTAAACCTATAGCACTTATAACAACTGGGCTTTTGAAGTACTCTAAAGATGTAACTTTCCTCTGCCTCACCTCGTCCCACTTTAGAAGATTTTTAACATCATTCTTACTGATAACCTTCGATGAGTTAGCCAGTTCTACAAATCTCAGATATGACAAATACGCACTACGTCTGAAAAATGGGAGGTTGTACAGACCATACTTTTCAAACTCGCATGAAAAATCTCGGCCTATGAAGCTTTCTCGCAGACAATACACAAGGCCGGCAAAAAGGACAAAACCAATGTAAGCCCAACTAGTTAGAGAAGATATCCAAGTGAAGTAGATCGCACCTAAGACGTAAGTGAGAATCAAGATATGATGCTTTATAACTAACTCTCGAGGAGAGTGGCGTAGCATACTATTAACTACTTTCGGGGTTTCTGAACTATCAAAAAGCTTGTGCGCTTCGGTCCATTTCTTCAGCATAGACATTGAACTTCGCCCTAATTCTGAGGGAGATCCTAAAACAAATATTCCTTAAAAAAAACATGCTCTTATTAGGGACGGTATGGTATTGATGATGCTCTAACTCTTTTTTTCAATGCGTGCTTCCCCTTAACACTCAGCATTCTAACTACCGATCGCATTGACAGTTCAGAGGAAGCTGTGGGCCCGAGGATAATTCGGTCAATAATTGATTCAAGTGTAAACGGTTTATTGCTTACTGGTATGTTTTTCAATTTTAACTTGAGCTTAGGTTCAACACCTTTGTCAGATATGTTGTATCCAAACATTGGGAGGTAGGCTTCATCAGTATCCCTGTCTTTAAGGTATACAAACCTCCATTCCTTCTCTTCCTCAAAACCTTTGTGTTTGGTGTACAAAGAAAACACCTTAAGCCTCTCAACCCAGTGCCAAGCGACAGCATCTAGCACTCGCTCCGTTTTATCCAGGCTATCGAGCAACTCTGCCAGATCTCGTATTCGGGCTCTTATCCAATCTATACGCTCTTCGTAAGTAACATAGTCAACTGGGGCCAGAATGATGGGTGAATCTTCGTTCGGCTCTATCTTCTCTGTATCAATGACGAAAGAGATACCTCCACCGTTGGAACCATATCCCCTCCACATAGAAAGTGAGCCATCATAGTCGTCTTTATCATGCAAAGAGAAACAAGCAATGTAAGTGTCTAGCAAATGCGCTTTATCGAAATCATTAACATGACGATCGAGCTTCTCTAATAAGCTGGCGAACACTTCCTTGCTGCCACATGCTTTGATTAGGTCTTTGTTCTTTCTGAATTCAGAAATCCCTCTCTCTATACCGAAGAGCAACTCATCTGAGTCATTCATATTTAATGGGTTCGCAAACCACAGCTCTTCACCTTCGATAATTCGGTCAAAGGTTTCGATAGACGTGTAATGAGCAAGTAGCGGAGTTTTACTTGGGAACTCAGCGTCATCATCATGATCTTTCCATAAAGACTTCTGAATTCTCTGGCCAATGTCTTCCATATCACCTTTCCCTAATGGTTACACATACCAATCACGTGAGCTTGAAACCGATTCACTCTCACCAAGCCTAACATGAACTATAACCCTAGAGTTGATTTTGGAGTATATCTTCAGGCGGATTGGCGTCGAGTCGTCCCTACTCGCTAGGTGTAGGGACGACTCGCAGAGTCGCCCGTCGAGGCCCCTGCTCATGATGCCTCGACACCCAATCCGCCTGAAAAATCGCAGGGCCAGAAGAGGGACGGAAATTTGAGCACAGCAAAAAGGCATTGCATTAACCGATCATTGTGATAATTTTAACAGCGTAATCGCTCAGCATGAGCATCAAGAAAAAGGGCGTACCTAACTGCCCGCAACACGTTCCTGAGGAGCTGCATTCGCAGCGTTATGGGTCACACGACCACCCCACGATAAACACCAAAGAAACCACAGTAGTCCGTACTGCATTTCAACAGAAATCATACGGCTCAGCTTTGTTGCTTTAGACCAGTTAGCCTTTATGTCTTTCGACAATATGCTCGGCTAAGTGCCGTTCATATGGCTTTAAAACTTACCTATTTTGGCGTTTCGCCCCCTGGTCTTCGGTTTGGTAATTTTCTCAATATTTTCAGATTCAAATTTAAACTTATGAGGAACGTGAAATGAGCCAATTAGGATATCGTCTTCATCAAATGGTGAACGACACACATAGAGAAAGCAGTTTTAGTACCCGCGCAACGCGCAGCAAAGTGTTGAACCTTGCGGCGAAGCAATTACTCAGTCATGGCTACCGGTTAAGAGACCCATCTGGCCTAAAGACCAAACACATCAACCATCTCGTTCACCGATGGCAAGATGAAGGCCTTGCGGCAAAGACGATTAAGAACAGAATGGCTGCTCTTCGCTGGATAGCAGAGAAAATCGGCAAGCCCAATATCTGTGCTCGTAGCAACGACGACTACGGTATTCCAAGAGTCCGCAACAACCCCATTGGGAAATCCAAAGCGCTCGACATGGACAAGCATGCGAAGATAAAAAGTGACTTCATAAAGTTGTCACTACGCTTACAGCAAGAGTTCGGGCTTAGGAAAGAGGAATGTATGAAGTTCAGCTTGTCCTATGCATTGAAAGACAATGATGACATGCTGCAAATTAAAGGCTCCTGGGCTAAGGGCGGTAAGTACCGCAAGATTCCCATTTGGAAAGAGTCACAACGACAGCTAATTCGAGATATTGCCAAGGTGACTAAAGGAGCGCTCATCGAACCGGAGCGGAACTACAAAGCCCAGATGAAGGAATATGACCGCGAGACGATTCGGGTTGGCCTGAATAAAAACCACGGATTACGGCATCACTTCGCCAGGCAGCGATACCTAGAACTTACTGGTTGGAAATGCCCAGCAGACGGCGGCCCTCGTAGAAGAGAACTATCACCCGTTAATTATGAACGTGATACTAAAGTTCGTGAACAGATCAGCGTTGAGTTGGGGCATGAGCGACTCAAGATTACCTATGCTTACTTGGGCAGCTAGAATTTGGCATGCCAAATCACACTGTCAGCTATGCACCATCAGCGGGCATAGATCAGGTTGGAAGTTAACGAGACTAACTCCTTTTTCTGTCTACTTGAAGTTCCTTGAGAAACATCTTGATATCTTCTAGATCAGTGGAGACTTCATCAATTGTTGGGTATGGGTCACCTACACCTGCCGCACTATCGTGTCCTGTAAAATAGGCACTGCATTTTGTCATTGCATTATCAATGCGAACTATATCCGCTTCGGTAATATCTACTAAGCGAGATAGCCGTTGGGTATAGACTCCTCGCTCGAATCGATTTACCACTTTGTTAAGTAACTTCTCTTCAATCAAGCGTTCCCAAGACTCACGGAGTAAACCATAAAAATGACGTGATGCTTTACGAAATTCATCTTCAGTTTCATTAGCTTCAATCTTACGCAGCTTCTGGAGTTCGACGTTCAGAACCTTTAGTCTTTTACCTGTAGTGAGTGCCTCCCACGGCGCTGAATCTTTCACTAGACCGGCATATTTTTTATTACGCATCAAAGCAATGCTATTGTTTTCAGCGTCCTGCAACTCTGCCTGCTCTAATAACAGCTTAAAAAATACTATGTCGTGGGTGAATACTATGACTTGACGCTTTTTCGACTCATCAACCAATCTTGCAGCTACCCTGCTACTCCACTGATGACTCAGAGAGTTTACTGGATCATCAAAAATAACCGTCGAATCACGATTATCAGCTTTCATCTCAGCTAAAAACGCAGCGATTGCGATACAGCGCTGCTCACCTTCACTCGCCACTTTGGCAACGATAGGTTCACCGGCGTCAGCTATCGCCAACTTAAATTGTTGACTCCCGCCCGTATTTCGCGTTTGCACTTGGATAGAGAACCGCGTGAAACCAAACTGATGAAGCTCGTCTGCAAATGCAGC